>NZ_JABWRZ020000001.1:997596-1321795 GCF_014269185.2 Pseudomonas oryzicola | reverse complement strand
GCAGCCACCTGCTGCACGGGCTTGCAGGCGGCACTGGCGCGCAAGTCCTGGTCGCTGGGCACTGTGGTATCGAGACGGGTCATCTGGAAACGTTCGAGCAACTGCCCCTTGTCGTTGATCATCAACGAGCGCAGCGGTAGCCCGGTAGCGCGGTCCAGATGCATTTCGAAGGCATAGCGGTGCTGGTCACGCGGGCTGAGCGTCACGATCACGGCATCACGCCCGGCGACCCGCGACTTGCCCGCTACGCTCAAATCGTACCAACCCATCAGTTTCAGTGGATCCAGCACACGCTGAGTGGCGTTCGCAGGGGGCGTCACACCGCTGGCCAAAACCCCGCTGACGCACTCTACCTTGCCATCCACGCGCACGATTTCCTGGGCGGCGCCATCGAGCTGCAGGAGCCGCTCGCTGACCTTGCCGTCTTCGACCTTGTGCCAGATCTCGTGGGAGGAGAAGCTGCCGTTACGTTCGTAGACAAAAGAGCCCTGGTAGCTCTGCTTTTGCTCGGCCTGTGCCAGCTTGTTCAACCACTCGCCCGCCTCGGGCGATGAGTTGGCTGCCAATGCTGGCACCGTCATGCAGCTGCCAATCAGCAGCGACAGGAGAGGTAGCGCGCGCATGATCCTCCTTACTTAACGGTTTTCCAGGCTGGCGGCGCGGGCATACGGCAATGCGGTTTCAGTGCCCTTGAGCGCGGATTCCTGAGCATGCTGGCGCAGATAGCCTGGCAGACGCTGGTCCCAGCCGGCCTGGTTCTGCAGCACGCCGTTGGCCATCGGCCCGGTCGGTTGCTCACTGCTCTCACTATAGCCTGCCAAAACGGCCGGGCCCTGTGCCTGGGGCACGGTCACGCCTTGCTGGGCTGGCTGCTGGGCTGCAAGCTCGGCGCCAGTGATCTCGTCCTGGTTGTACATGCGTACACCGGCCAGCACCGCGACGGTGACCGAGGCAGCTACCGCCAGGCGGCCAATGCTGCGCCATGGGCCCTTCTTGACCTTGGTCGGCACGGCTTCGTCAGCCAGTGCCGCAGAAACCGCCGCTGCGATATCCAGTTTCGGCAGCAGCAGCTCGTTGTGCATCGCTGCACGGGCAACCTGGTAACGCGACCAGGTGGCACGGGTTTCAGCATCGTCAACGGCATTCAATACCCGACGCAGTTCAAGCTCGTCCGCTTCGTTATCCATTACCGCGGACAGCGATTCCTGCAAAGCTTCACGACTCATGGCGGTTCCTCTCTTGGCTGTCGCCGCTGTCTCAGGTTTCCTGCAGCAAAGGTTGCAGGGCTTTGTCTATGGCCTCCCGAGCGCGGAAGATTCGAGAGCGCACGGTACCCACCGGACATTGCATGACACTGGCAATGTCTTCGTAACTCAATCCATCGAACTCGCGCAGCGTCAGGGCCGTACGCAGGTCTTCCGGCAGTTGCTGGATGGTGCGATGGACGGTGCCTTCGATTTCATCCCGCAACAACGAGCGCTCTGGGGACTCGAGATCCTTGAGACCATGATCGCCGTCGTAAAACTCCGCATCCTCGGAGCTCACATCGCTGTCTGGTGGCCGTCTTCCACGGGACACCAGGTAGTTCTTCGCCGTGTTGATGGCGATGCGGTAAAGCCACGTATAGAACGCGCTGTCGCCGCGGAAATTGCCAAGCGCACGGTAGGCCTTGATGAAGGCTTCCTGTGCTACATCCTGGGCTTCGTGGGTATCGTGAACGAACCGCACGATCAACCCGAGAATCTTGTGCTGATATTTCAGCACCAACAGATCGAACGCTCGCCTGTCGCCGCGCTGAACACGCTCGACAAGCTGCTGATCCTCTTCCTGGGTTAGCATGAACACTCCTCAGTGGACTCGAAGGAGCGTTGCAGCAGCCATCGATCAGGCTTGCAACCATAGACTCGGGCTTTGCGCAAAAGTTCTCCCCTCCAAGCAAGTTTCCTGCAGCCCTTGGTCGGCTTGCACGAAAGACGCTGCACGGTCACGGCCGGCTACGTCGATAATCAGGTTTCGAGTACGCAGGGTCAGCCTGGACAGGCCTGCCGCCCTGCGTCGCCGCGGTAAATTGTGGCGTACGGGCAGCCTTCATAGGATTTCCGGCGTTATCGGAAAGTTCCCACAAGGTTGTCGCCATCAGGCAAGTGGCATGGAAATTGGCCACCCGGGGCTGCTATAAAGGCAGCCCGGCCAGCCTTAACGATAGTTTCACAATGCCATCGGCGCGCGACTATTGTGCCGCGCCCCTTCCGAAGAATACTAGTGTCCCGACATGAGCCAACAATTCCAACATGATGTCCTGGTGATCGGCAGCGGTGCCGCCGGTCTCAGCCTGGCACTGAACCTGCCCAGCCACCTGCGCGTCGCCGTGCTCAGCAAGGGCGACCTGGCCAACGGCTCGACCTTCTGGGCCCAGGGCGGCGTCGCAGCAGTGCTGGACAATAGCGATACCGTACAGTCGCATGTCGAGGACACCCTCAACGCCGGCGGTGGCCTGTGCCATGAAGAGGCGGTGCGCTTTACCGTCGAGCACAGCCGTGAAGCCATCGAGTGGCTGATCGAGCAAGGCGTGCCTTTTACCCGCGATGAGCACTACAGCGTCGACGATGGTGGCTTCGAATTCCACCTGACCCGCGAAGGCGGCCATAGCCACCGGCGCATCATCCATGCTGCCGACGCCACCGGTGCCGCTATCTTCACCACGCTGCTGGCCCAGGCCCGCCTGCGCCCGAACATCCAGTTGCTGGAGCAGCGCGTGGCGATCGACCTGATCACCGAACGGCGCCTTGGCCTGCCTGGCGAGCGCTGCCTGGGTGCCTACGTGCTCGACCGCAACACGGGCGAAGTGGACACCTTCGGCGCACGCTTCACCGTGCTGGCCACCGGCGGCGCAGCCAAGGTCTACTTGTATACCAGCAACCCCGATGGCGCCTGCGGCGACGGCATCGCCATGGCCTGGCGCGCCGGTTGCCGGGTGGCGAACCTGGAATTCAACCAGTTTCACCCAACCTGCCTGTACCACCCGCAAGCCAAGAGTTTCCTTATCACCGAAGCCCTGCGCGGCGAAGGCGCCCTGCTGCGCCTGCCCAATGGCGAGCGCTTCATGCCACGCTTCGATCCGCGCGAAGAGCTGGCCCCGCGTGACATCGTGGCTCGTGCCATCGACCATGAGATGAAGCGCCTGGGTGTGGACTGCGTGTACCTGGACATTACCCACAAGCCGGCCGACTTCATCAAGAGCCACTTCCCCACCGTCTATGAGCGTTGCCTGGCCTTTGGCATCGACATCACCCGCCAGCCGATCCCGGTGGTACCGGCGGCGCACTATACCTGTGGCGGGGTGATGGTGGACGACCGCGGCCACACCGATGTGCCGGGGCTGTATGCCATCGGCGAAACCAGCTTCACCGGCCTGCATGGCGCCAACCGCATGGCCAGCAACTCGCTGCTGGAATGCTTCGTCTATGGCCGCGCTGCCGCAGCCGACATCCAGGCGTGCCTGGACGAAGTGGTCATGCCCAAGGCCCTGCCCGGCTGGGACGCCAGCCAGGTCACCGACTCGGACGAAGACGTGATCATCGCGCACAACTGGGATGAGCTGCGGCGCTTCATGTGGGACTACGTCGGCATCGTGCGCACCAGCAAGCGCCTGCAGAGGGCCCAGCACCGCATTCGCCTGCTGCTGGACGAAATCGATGAGTTCTACAGCAACTACAAGGTCAGCCGCGACCTGATCGAACTGCGCAACCTGGCGCAGGTGGCCGAGCTGATGATCCTCTCGGCCATGCAGCGCAAGGAAAGCCGCGGGCTGCATTACACGCTGGACTACCCGGGGATGCTGGCCGAGGCCAGGGACACCATCCTCAGCCCGCTCTGAGATCGGCATCGCCTTCTTCGCGGGCTTGCCCGCGCCAAGAAGGCAACCCGAATCTATGCCCGGCTCACTTCAGCCCAGCGGCGCCGGCTGAACTTCAACCGCACCCGCAAGCGCCGGTGCTCATCAGCCCCCAGCGCATCCCCCGGCACACACTGGCTCTGCCCCAGCCAACGCCCCGCCCGCTCGAAACGCAACACTACCAGCGCCGGCAACGCCACGCTGTCGCGGCACAAGCGCACCGGCTGCCAGCCGAGGGCACGGCTGAACACGTACCAGCCGCGCGCATCACGGCGCAGGCCAGTCACGGCATGCTCATGGGTCAGCAGAATACGTCGGGGAATGGCCCAGCCAGCGTGGGCGATACAGGCGGCGGCAACGGCAAGGGCCTGCCACCCGGACAGCGGGCTCGCCCATATGGCGAGCCACGCCAGCACCTGGCAACCCAGGTAGGCCGTCAGCAGCAGGCACGAGCCTTGCCAGCGGCACTCGAAACACTCACTTGGGCTGGACACGGTCCAGGATGATGCGGACCATGCGCTGCAGCTCCGGGTCTTCGGACTCGGTGCGCTCCATGAACCAGCCGAACATGTCCTGATCTTCGCAGCTCAGCAGACGCACGTAGAGTTCGCGGTCGGCCTGGTTGAGCGTGGGATAGACTTCCTGGGTGAAAGGTACCAGCAGGACGTCCAGCTCCAGCATGCCACGGCGGCTGTGCCAGAAAAGCCGGTTGAGTTCAGTTTGTTCGACCATGGGGCCCTCCTCGAATGGCCCGCCAGTATACAGCCAGGCGAGCGAAGCGACACCGGGCGTTGGTCTAGTCACCTACCTATTTTGTTACCGGCGTTCTATGATGGCCGCCAGTCTTTAAGCCACCGCGATGACCCATGGCCGATTCCGCTTTCTTCTGCCCCCTGTCCCACGAGGGCATCCTCGCCGTCCGCGGCTCCGATGCAGGCAAGTTCCTGCAGGGCCAGCTGACCTGCAACATCAACTACCTCAGCCAGCAACATGCCAGCCTCGGCGCCCGCTGCATGGTCAAGGGGCGCATGCAGTCAAGTTTCCGCATCCTGCCCGAGGGCAACGGTTACCTGCTGGCCATGGCCAGCGAGCTGCTCGACGCGCAGTTGGCCGACCTGAAGAAGTACGCGGTGTTCTCCAAGGCCACACTGGCCGATGAGAGCGCCGCATGGGCACGTTTCGGTTTGCAGGGTGGCGATACGGCTTTGCAGGCGCTGGGGCTCGACGTACCCGCAGCAGCCGGCAGCACCGCCCGGCATGCAGGCCTGATCGCGATCGCCGTTTCTGCTGGCCGCGTGGAGTTGTGGGCGCCCGCCGATGACGCTGGCAGGGTACACCAGGCCCTGGCCGCCGCCCTGCCCGAAGGCAGCCTCAACGACTGGCTGCTGGGGCAAGTTCGTGCCGGTATCGGCCAGGTCATGGGACCGACCCGTGAGCTGTTCATTCCACAAATGATCAACCTGCAGGCCGTTGATGGCGTCAGCTTCAAGAAAGGCTGCTACACCGGGCAGGAAATCGTCGCCCGCATGCAATACCTGGGCAAGCTCAAGCGCCGCCAGTACCGCCTGGCCCTGGACCAACAGGCCATTCCAGCTCCGGGTGAGGAGATTTTCTCGCCCACCCATGGCTCGTCGGTCGGTGAAGTGGTCCTGGCTGCCAGCACGGGCACGGGCTGCGAGCTGCTCGCGGTGCTCAGCGCCGAAGCGGTGGACGACGACAACCTGCACCTGGGCAGCCTCGGCGGCCCGCGCCTGCAGGTATTGAGCCTGCCCTATGAACTGGATCGCGACCGGGAAATCCAGCGCTGACCAGCCTGCCCCGCCTCTGTGGCGGGGCCGCACCACCACTGCGGTAGACACGCCCATGAACAAGCTGGCAGAGATGGTTCAAGCACAATTGCTCGAGGCCATCGAAAAGGATGACCTGGTCCTGCCGACCCTGCCGGAGGTTGCCCTGAGCATCCGCGAGGCAGCGGAAGACAGCGAAATCAGCGTAGCAGCCCTGAGCAAGGTGATAGGTCGCGATGCGGCGCTTTCGGCGCGCCTGATCAAGGTCGTCAACAGCCCGCTGCTGCGCGCGGCGGTCGAAGTCACCGATCTGCACACTGCCATCACGCGGCTGGGGGTCAATTACAGCTGCAACCTGGCCATTGGCCTGGTCATCGAGCAGATTTTTCACGCCCGCGCGCCGGCGGTCGAACAGAAGCTACGCGATATCTGGGCCAACAGCCTGGACGTGGCGGGTATCAGCTACGAAATCTGTCGGCGTTTTACTCAGCTAAAGCCCGACCAGGCCACCCTCGGCGGGCTGGTCCACCAGATTGGTGCGCTGCCGGTGCTGATCTACGCCGAAGAGCACAATGAGCTGCTGTCCGACCCGGTGTGCCTGCATTACGTGATCGAGCACATCCAGCCGGTGCTGGGGGACAAGATTCTCAAGGCGTGGGAGTTTCCGGAGCAACTGGTCAAACTGCCGAGCCAAGTGCAAGACCTGGACCGGCAGACCGACAGTATCGACTATATCGACATCGTGCAGATCGCCCGCTGCATCAGCCAGCCCGGGCGCCATCGGCCGTTGGTGGCCCTGCCGGCGTACCGCCACCTCGGCCTGCCGTTCGGCACCGAGCTGGAGGTTGGAGAACTGATCGATGCGCGGAGCATGTTGCGCTGACCGATATCAGCCTGCGCCGGCTCTTCACGGCCAAACCCGCGGAAGAGCCGGCACAGGCAACACATCAATCAGCGATAAAACTCACCCGCACCCGCAACCCGCCCTTCTCGCCATCATGCAGGCTCACTTGAGCCAGATGCGCCCGGCAGATTTCGCCAACGATCGCCAACCCGAGCCCGCTTCCCTGCGCACTGCGCCGATAGAAGCGTTCGAACACCCGCTCGCGCTCGGCCTCGGGAATCCCCGGCCCATCGTCCTCAACCTCCAGCACAGCTGGCGCCAGCACCCGCAAGATCACGTTGCCGCCGACTGGCGTATGGGCCAGGGCGTTATCCACCAGGTTGCTCAACAGTTCGTTGAGCAGCGTCGGCTCGCCTTTGAGCCAAACCGGTGCTTCGGCCTCCAGGGCCAGCGCCACCCCACGTTTGTGTGCAAGCGGGGCCATGGCCATGCCCAGTTCGCGCGCCAGTTGGCTCAGGTCCAGGCGCTGCGCGCCGCCTTCGGCGATCGCCCGCGCGCCGTTCTCGACCCGCGCCAGTGACAGCAGTTGGTTGGCCAAGTGAGTCAGCCGATCGGTGCCCTGGGCTGCGGATTCCAAGGTCTGCCGCCATTCCTCTGGCTCCGCTGAGCGCAAGCCCAGCTCGACCCGGGCCTTGAGCGCGGCCAGCGGCGTGCGCAATTCGTGAGCGGCGTCGGCAATGAATTGGGCCTGGCGCTCGAACTGCCCGCGCAAGCGTTCGGTGAAGTGGTTCAAGGCCCGTACCAGCGGGCCCAGCTCATGTTGCACCTGCACCACCGGCAAAGCCCGCAAGTCGTCAGGCTGGCGCTCTTCAACCGCCGTACGCAAGCGCTCCAGTGGCCGCAATGCGGCGCTCACGGCAAACCACACCAGCACCAGCGCACCCAGCGCCAGCATGCCCAGACGCAGCAGGGTATCGGCCATCAAGCCACGGGCCATGCGCACCCGCGCTTCCTCGGTCTCGGCCACGCGGATTTCCGCCATGCCGTTCATGTTGGGTTCGCTCACCGGCTTCAACAGGCTGACCACACGCACGTCCTGGCCCAGGTAGGTGGCGTTGTAGAACCGCGCCAGTGCCGGGTAGTCATCGGTACGCGGCGTGCCCGGCGGCGGTGGCGGCAAGTTCTCGTAGCCGGAGATCAGCCGCTGCTGGATATCCAGCACCTGGTAATAGATGCGTCCGGCACTGTCGTAGGCAAACGTGTCCAGGGCTACGTAAGGCACGTCGGCACTGAGCGAACCGTCCCGCTGGGACAGGCCTGCGGCAATGGTCCGCGCCGAAGCCAGCAAAGTGCGGTCATAAGCCGTGTCGGCAGCCTCGCGGCCATTCCAGTAGGCGCTCAGGCCGCTGGCCAGCATCAGCACCACCAACAGCAAGGCCAGGTTGCCGAGCAAGCGCCCGCGCAGGCTGCCGTTGTCACGCATCGCGGTGCTCGAGCAGGTAGCCCAGGCCGCGGAAGGTGACAATGGCAACCGGGTGGCCATCGAGCTTCTTGCGCAACCGGTGGATATAGATCTCGATGGCGTCAGGGCTGGCCTCTTCATCCAGGCCGAACACCTGGGCAGCCAGTTGCTCCTTGCTCATCACCCGGCCCGGGCGGGCGATCAACGCTTCCAGCACACTCTGTTCGCGCGAGGTCAGGGTGAGGTTGTCGTTACCCAGGGCAAAACGCCGGGTGTCCAGGTCGTATACCAGCGGCCCGCAGCGTTGCTGGCGCTCGCCACCGAGCACGCTGCGGCGCAACAAGGCCTTGACCCGGGCTTCCAGCTCGGTCAGTTCGAACGGCTTGGCCAGGTAGTCGTCAGCCCCGAGGTTCAGCCCGTGGACACGGTCCTTGACGTCGCTGCGTGCGGTGAGCATCAACACCGGCAAGGTCTTGCCGCGCCCGCGCAGGCGCGCCAGCACCTCGAAGCCGTCCATGCGCGGCAAGCCGACATCCAGCACGGCCACGGCGTATTCCTCGCTGGCCAGGGCCAGGTCGGCGGCCACGCCATCATGCAGCACGTCCACGGTCAGGCCATGGCTCTTCAAGGCCTGGGCCACGCTTTCGGCCAGTTGCAGGTGGTCTTCGACCAGCAGCACACGCATCGGTTTCTCCCTGCTCGGGTGGGGCGGTGGCGCGGAGTGTACCGCTGTCGACAAGCCTGTGAAGCCCCCGTCGACAAACCTTTCACGCTGAAAGGTTAGCGAAAGGTTGATTACCTAGCATCGCACCACGGTCGCCCTTCGCGCCGAAAAAGCACCAGCAAGGTGCAACGAATAAGAACAATAATCGGAGCCATCAGTGATGCTGTCATTGCAGCCGCAGGCGTTCACGCCTACCCGTTCCTTTGCCGCACGCCCTTCTGCCATCGCCAGCGCCCTTGCGCTTGCCGGTGTCGCCCCGATGAGCCAGGCCGCCTTCTTCGAAGACAGCACGGCCACCTTCGAAACCCGCAACATGTACTTCAACCGCGACTTCCGCGACGGCACCAGCGCGCAGCAGTCCAAGCGCGACGAATGGGCCCAGGGCTTCATCCTCAACTTCGAGTCCGGCTATACCGATGGCACCGTAGGCTTCGGCCTGGATGCGCTGGGCATGCTTGGCATCAAGCTCGACTCCAGCCCCGACCGCACCGATACCGGCCTGCTGCCGACCCACGATGACGGCAAGGCCGCCGACGAATACTCCAAGCTGGGCCTGACCGGCAAGGTGAAGGTGTCACAGAGCGAACTCAAGATCGGTACCCTGATCCCGGAACTGCCCACCTTGCAGCCCAACGACGGGCGCATCCTGCCGCAAACCTTTGAAGGCGGCCTGCTCACTTCGAAGGAGATCAAGGGCCTGACCTTCACCGGCGGCCGCCTGGACAAGGCCAAGGACCGCAACGACACCAACTGGGAAGACCTGGCGCTGAACAACAAGAACGGGCGCTTTGGCGGCTCGTTCAGCGCTGACAACCTGGACCTGGCCGGCCTCGACTACCAGTTCACCGACCGCATCACCGGCAGCTACCACTTCGCCCAGCTGGACGACATCTACCGCCAGCACTTCATCGGCATGCTCGCCACCCAGCCGTGGGGCCCGGGCACCTTCGGCGCCGACCTGCGCCTGGCCGTGAGTGACGACGCCGGCGCCGGCAAGGCCGGCAACATCGACAACACCACCATCAACGGCATGCTCAGCTATGCCCTGGGCGGGCACAAGGTCAGCGCCGCCTGGCAACAGCTGTCCGGCGACAGTGCCTTCCCTTACGTCGATGGCGCCGACCCGTACCTGGTCAACTTCGTCCAGATCAACGACTTCGCCAACGCCGACGAGCGCTCCTGGCAGGCGCGCTACGACTACAACTTCGCCGCGCTCGGCATACCCGGCCTGACGTTCATGACCCGCTACATCAGCGGCGACAATGTCAGCCGCGCCGCCGGTGGCGAGGGCAAGGAATGGGAACGCGATACCGAAATGAAGTACGTGGTGCAAAGCGGCCCGTTGAAAAACGTTGCCGTACGCCTGCGCAACGCCACCTTCCGCTCCAATTTCGCCCGTGATGCCGATGAAGTCAGGCTGCTGGTGAGCTACAGCGTGGCGCTGTGGTAATCCGATCGCACTAACCCAACAGCGGTAAACCGATAACAACAACGCTTACGGAGATGAACGATGACTTTTTCCCTGCGCCGCCTCGCCCTTGCCACCGGCTGCCTGCTGCTGGCCGGCAACGTCCTCGCTGGCGAACCGAAACGCCCTGAATGCATTGCCCCCGCCTCGCCCGGTGGCGGCTTCGACCTGACCTGCAAACTGGTGCAAAGCGCCCTGGTGCAGGAAAAGATCCTCAGCAAGCCGATGCGCGTCACCTACATGCCAGGCGGTGTCGGCGCGGTCGCCTACAACGCGGTGGTCGCCCAGCGCCCGGCCGATGCCGGGACTCTGGTGGCCTGGTCCAGCGGCTCGTTGCTGAACCTGGCCCAGGGCAAGTTCGGCCGCTTTGACGAAAACGCAGTGAAATGGCTGGCCGCCGTCGGTACCAGCTACGGCGCCATCGCGGTGAAGAGCGATTCGCCCTACAAGACCCTCGACGACCTGGTCGCGGCACTGAAGAAAGACCCGAGCAAGGTGGTGATCGGCTCGGGCGGTACCGTTGGCAGCCAGGACTGGATGCAGACCGCGCTGATCGCCAAGGCGGCCGGCATCAACCCGCGTGACCTGCGCTATGTGGCCCTGGAAGGCGGTGGCGAAATCGCCACGGCACTGCTGGGCGGGCACATCCAGGTGGGCTCGACCGACATCTCCGACTCCATGCCACACATCCAGAGCGGCAACATGCGCATTCTCGCGGTGTTCGCGGAAAACCGCCTCAACGAACCCGAGATGAGAGACATCCCCACCGCCAGGGAACAGGGCTACGACATCGTCTGGCCAGTGGTGCGCGGCTTCTACCTGGGGCCAAAGGTGAGCGACGAAGACTACGCCTGGTGGAAGCAGTCGTTCGACAAGATGCTGGCCTCGGAGGACTTCGCCAAGCTGCGTGACCAGCGCGAGCTGTTCCCGTTCGCCATGACCGGCGAAGAGCTGGACGGCTACGTGAAGAAGCAGGTGGCTGACTACAAGACCCTGGCCCGGGAATTCGGCCTGATCCAGTAAGCCGCATCCCTTCACCGATCCCTGTGGAGCGGGCACGCCCGCTCCGCAGGGCCGCGTTTCATGAGGACTCTAAAATGATCCTGCAACGCATCTTCGCCCTGGTCCTGCTGGCAGTGTGCGCCGCCCTGGCCGTGATGGCCTGGCCCTACCAGGCGGCGTTTTCCTATGAGCCGGTGGGCCCGCGCGCCTATCCGCTGCTGATGCTCGGGCTGATGGGCCTGGGCCTGCTGTACCTGGTGTTCCGCCCCACGCCCATCGTACGCAAGGACGACGAGCCGGAACTGGACCGCGAGACCCTGATCAAGATCAGCGCCTGCGTCGGCCTGCTGATCGTGTTCGCCAGCACCTTCGAAGCCCTGGGCTTCATCCTCAGTGCCATCCTGATCGGCGTGCCCATGGCCCGCCTGTACGGCGGTCGCTGGCTGCACAGCTTCATCGTGGTGGCAGGCATGAGCCTGTTCCTCTACTGGCTGTTCGACCGCGTGATGGACGTGCCCCTGCCCCTTGGCCTGCTGAGCGTACTGGAGAACTGACACATGGATACCTTGAGCTACCTGGGCCAGGGCTTCGGCGTCGCCCTGTCCCCTTACAACCTGGTCACCGCCCTTACCGGCACGCTGATCGGCACGGTGGTCGGCCTGCTGCCTGGCCTGGGCCCGATCAACGGCGTGGCCCTGCTGATCCCCATCGCCTTCGCTCTCGGCCTGCCACCGGAATCGGCGCTGATCCTGCTGGCAGCGGTGTACCTGGGCTGCGAATACGGCGGCCGTATCAGCTCGATCCTGCTGAACATCCCGGGTGAGGCCTCGACCGTGATGACCACCCTCGATGGTTACCCGATGGCTCGCAACGGCCTGGCTGGCGTGGCGCTGTCACTGTCGGCATGGAGTTCGTTCATCGGTGCTTTGATCGCCACCTGCGGCATGGTGCTGTTCGCTCCGCTGCTGGCCAAATGGGCGATTGCCTTCGGACCGGCGGAATACTTCGTGCTGATGGTCTTCGCCATCGTCGCCCTCGGCGGCATGGCCGGTGACAAGCCGTTGAAAACCTTCATCGCCGCACTGATCGGCCTGTTCCTGTCAGCCGTCGGTATCGATGCCAACAGTGGCGTATACCGGTTCACCGGCGACAGCGTGCACCTGGCCGACGGCATCCAGTTCGTGGTGCTGGTGCTGGGCCTGTTCTCCATCAGCGAAATCCTCCTGCTGCTGGAAAAGACCCACCATGGCCACCAGGCGGTCAAGGCCACCGGGCGCATGCTGTTCAACCTCAAGGAAGCCGCCTCGGTGTTCGTGGTCAACATCCGCTGCGGCCTGCTGGGCTTCGTCATGGGCGTGCTGCCAGGCGCCGGTGCAACGCTGGCCAGCGCCGTGGCCTACATGACCGAAAAACGCCTGGCAGGCGAAAAAGGCAATTTCGGCAAGGGTGATGCCCGCGGCCTGGCCGCCCCGGAAACCGCCATCGGCGCATCCTGCTGCGGTGCCCTGGTGCCGATGCTGACGCTGGGCGTACCCGGCTCGGGTACCACGGCGGTGATGATCGGTGCACTGACCCTGTACAACATCACCCCCGGCCCGCTGTTGTTCGAACAGCAGCCCGACATCGTCTGGGGCCTGATCGCCTCGTTGTTCGTCGCCAACATCATGCTGGTGATCCTCAACATTCCGATGATCCGCATCTTTACCCGCATCCTCGCCGTGCCGAACTGGGCACTGGTGCCGGTGATCGCCATCATCACCGCGATCGGTGTGTATGCGGTGCATGCCACCACTTTCGACCTGTTCCTGATGGTCGGCATCGGCATCATGGGCTACATCCTGCGCAAGCTGGACTTCCCGCTGTCGCCGATCCTGCTCGGTTTCATCCTCGGCGGGCTGATGGAGCAGAACCTGCGTCGGGCGCTGTCGATCTCCAACGGTGAGCTGGGCATCCTCTGGTCGAGCACGATCAGCATGTCGGTATGGGTGCTGACTATCTGCATGCTGACCCTGCCGCTGCTGCGCAGCTGGCGCAAACGCAGCCTGCAGCGCCGAGCGATGGCCGATGCCTGACCGTGGGTTGCCGCTGTTTGTCGTGACCGGGCTGGTCGGCCTTGCTGGCGGTTTCGCCGCCAGCAAGGTCGGCTGGCCTTTGCCATGGATGGTCGGCTCGCTGCTGGCGATCATCCTGGTGCGCTGCCTGACGCCCTGGCAACTGCCGGAAATCCCCAACGGGCGCAAATGCGGGCAATGCATCATCGGCATCGGTATCGGCCTGCACTTCACCCCGGCGGTGATCGAGCAGGTGGCCAGCCATTTCGCGCTGATCTTCTTCGGCGCGCTGTTCATCAGCCTGTCCAGCGTGATCAGCGTCTGGCTGCTGCGGCGCAGCGGCGAAGACCGCGCAACGGCGTTCTTCGCCAGCATGCCCGGCGGCTCGGGGGAGATGGTCAACCTTGGCGCACGCAATGGCGCGGTGCTCAGCCAGGTGGCGGCGGCGCAGAGCCTGCGTGTCCTCGCCGTGGTGCTGTGCGTACCGGCGCTGTTCAAGTTTCTGCTGGGTGATGGGGTGCCGATGAATCACACCGGCAGCGTGAGCTGGGGTTGGCTGGCAGTAATCGCTCCGCTGGGGGTTGCCGCTGCGTTGCTCTGGCAGCGCTTGCGCCAACCCAACCCGTGGTTGTTCGGGCCATTGCTGGTGGCGGCTACGCTGAGCCTGGCGGGCAACCTGCAGATTGCCCTGCCCCACGGTGCCAGCCAGATCGGCCAGTGGCTGATCGGCAGCGGCCTGGCCTGCCACTTCAACCGGGCATTCTTCCGCCGCGCCCCGTCCTTCCTCCTGCGCACCCTGGTCGCCACTGCGCTGTGCATGGCAATCGCCGCCAGCGCAGCCTGGGTGCTGAGCATCATGACCGCGCTGGACCTGCGCTCGCTGACCTTGGGCATGATGCCCGGCGGAATTGCCGAGATGAGCCTGACCGCCGAGACCTTGCAGCTGTCGGTGCCGCTGGTGACGGCACTGCAGGTGATGCGGCTGCTACTGGTGCTGTTTCTGGCAGAGCCGCTGTTCCGGCTGTGGAGTGCCAGGCCGGAATGATCGTGTCGCTTTCTTCGCGGGCTTATCCGCGAAGAAAGCAACGCGGCCGGTCCATCACAGCGGCGGCAATGCCCAGTTGATCGGCGTCAGCCCGCGCTGCTCGAGGAAGCTGTTGGCGCGGCTGAAATGCCCACAGCCCAGGAACCCCCGGTAAGCCGACAACGGCGACGGATGCACCGATTTCAGCACCAGGTGTCGCGTCCCGTCGATCAGCTTCTGCTTGCTTTGCGCATGCGAGCCCCACAGCAGGAACACCACGTTCGGGCATTGCTCGCTGACCACCTGGATGATCCGGTCGGTAAAAAACTCCCAGCCCTTCTTGGCATGCGACGCCGCATTGGCACGCTCCACGGTCATGGTCGTGTTGAGCAGCAGCACGCCCTGCTCGGCCCAGCTCTGCAGGTAGCCATGGTTGGCGATCGGGATATTCAGGTCGCGCTGCAATTCCTTGTAGATGTTGACCAGCGACGGTGGCGTGGCCACGCCCGGCTGCACCGAGAAACACAGGCCATGCGCCTGCCCCGGCCCGTGATACGGGTCCTGGCCGAGGATCACCACCTTCACCTGGTCCAGCGGCGTCGAATTGAGCGCATTGAAGATCAGCGGCCCTGGCGGGTAGATCTCCTTGCCGGCGGCATACTCGCCGCGCAGGAACTCACGCAACTGCTGCATGTAGGGCTGGTCGAATTCGGCGCGTAACGCGGCCTTCCAGCCGGGTTCGAGTTTGATGCGATCGTCGTCAGTCATGGGGCCTTCCGTAAACAATGGCGCGACACTAGGTAAGCCTTGTGCGCTTGTCAAACGATCCGACCGACGACCGGCATGATCGGCCAGGCAAGCCATACTTGTGCGATGACTTGCGCGAGGTAGTCCATGGCCATTCATTGCGAGGTACTCACCGGCGCCGATGGCGCCCGCATCGGCATCGCCACCCTGGATGCGCCCAAGGCGCTCAACGCCCTGAGCCTGCCGATGATCGAAGTATTGGGCGAGCAGTTGCACGCCTGGGCCCGAGACCCCGGGATCGTCTGCGTGTTGTTGCGCGGCAACGGTGGCAAGGCGTTCTGCGCAGGGGGCGACGTGCGTGCGCTGGCGCAAGCCTGCCGCGACCACCCCGGCAGCGTACCACCGCTGGCCGCCACCTTCTTTGCCGCCGAATATCGCCTGGACTTCGCCCTGCACACCTACTCCAAACCGCTGCTGTGCTGGGGGCACGGGCACGTACTGGGCGGCGGCATGGGGCTGCTGCAAGGCGCCAATATACGTATCGTCACCCCCAGCAGTCGGCTGGCCATGCCGGAAATCAGCATTGGCCTGTACCCGGACGTGGGCGCCAGCTGGTTCCTTGCCCGCCTGCCGGGCAAGCTGGGCTTGTTCCTCGGCCTGACGGGCGCGCCGATCAATGCCCGCGACGCCCTTGACCTGGGCCTGGCCGACCGCTTCCTGGGCGAACACCAGCAGGAAGCGCTGATCGAGGAACTGCTGCAATTGAACTGGCAGGAGCAGACCGCATTGCAACTGAACAGCCTGCTCAAGGCCGAACAGCGCCGGGCCTGTGCCGAGCTGCCAGAAGCCCAGTGGCTACCACGGCGGCAGGTGATCGATCAGTTGCTCGACGTAGCCGATGCGGCCGCAGCCTGGCGTGCGCTGGAAGAGCTCAAGCACCACGAGGATCCGCTGCTGGCCGAGGCCGGCCGACAATTGCATCAAGGTTGCCCGCTGACGGCACACCTGGTTTGGGAGCAGATTCGCCGGGCACGCCACCTGTCGTTGGCACAGGTGTTCCAGATGGAATACGGCATGAGCCTGAACTGCTGCCGCCATCCGGAATTCAGCGAAGGGGTACGCGCGCGCCTGCTGGACAAGGACAACCAGCCGCGCTGGCACTGGCCGGATGTGGCGCAAGTGCCGGCGGCGGTGGTCGAGGCGCATTTTGCCAAGGTGTGGGAAGGTCGGCACCCGCTGGCGGACCTGGATTAGCTTCGAGAGGGGGCGCAAGACGCCCCCACCTCAATTCACCTACCGCTGCCAGTTCCCCCCCTGTTCGCGCCGCCCATCCCAACGGCGGTCACCGTCCCCCCGCCTGTCGGAATGCCATCGGTCATTCTGATAGCGCTGGTTGCCACCACGGTAGTCATGACGATCCCGGTCGCGCCCATAGTCGTAGCGCTGGCGGTTGCCATAGTCGTGACGCGGGTTGCCATGCCACTGGTTCATCGCAGGCGGCGGAGGCGACCGGTAATACGGCGCTGGCGCCGAGCGGTAGTAGTAACGCGGCGCCGGCTGGTAGTAATAGCGCGGCTGTGGCGTCACGTAATAATGGTCATAGCGGTAATACCCCGGCGACACGTAACGGTCGGCGTAGTAGTGATCCGAACGATAGTAGCCGCCCGTCTCGTAGTAGGGGACGCAGGCGGCAGTCATCAGCCCCAGCAGGGCGATCAACAGGATTCGATAGGACATGGCGGCCTCCTGGACCGCTGGAGTGCCCGAACAGCGGCGCTGGCGAGCGTCGATGCGAAATGCGATCATCGACATGTGATAAGACCGTGGCGCCGAGGTGCAGTGCCATTTCTGCAACAATTTGATACAGCTGAGCGGCCGCCATGCCTGACAACCGACACTGCCCCGCCTGTGGCGCGCCCAACCAGTGCAGCCTGGCCGACCCGGCCCGCGCCACCCAGGCTTGCTGGTGCTATACCGTGACCATCGACCCGGCCGTGCTTCAGGCCCTGCCTGCCGAGCTGCGCGATAAAGCCTGCCTGTGCCCGCGCTGCGCTGCGGTTGAAGAACAACTCCGCGCCTCTGCCGCCGACTGACGGGCTCCAATGCGCCTCGACCGTTTCCTCGCCAACCTGCCCAGCCACAACCGCCAGCAAGTCCGCCTGATGCTGGCGCAACGCCGCGTGCGGGTGGACGGCCAGGTGACCAGCGACCCTGTGACCGAAGTTCGCGAATTCAGCCGCGTCGAACTGGACGACCAACTGCTGCAGGCCGGCCGCCCGGCGCGCTACCTGATGCTGCACAAGCCCGCTGGCTGTGTCAGCGCCACCCGGGATCCGCAGCACCGTACTGTGCTCGACCTGCTTCCCGCAGGGCTGCGTGAAGACCTGCACATTGCCGGGCGCCTGGATTTCAACACCACCGGCCTGATCATCCTGACCAACGACGGCCAGTGGTCACGCCGCCTGACCCAACCGGCGACCAAGCTGCCCAAGCACTACCTGGTGGAAACCGAAGACGAGATTGGCGAGCATTATGTGGCCAGGTTTCGTGAGGGCTTCTACTTCGCCTTCGAAGGCCTTACCACCCTGCCCGCCCAGCTGGACATCCTCGGCCCACGCCAGGCCCGGCTGGCAATCGTCGAAGGCCGTTATCACCAGGTCAAACGCATGTTCGGCCATTTCGACAACAAGGTGGTGGGGTTGCATCGCGAGAGCATGGGGGCGATCCGCCTGGACCCGGAATTGGCCCCGGGGGCGTTTCGTGAGCTCACGGCGGATGAAATAGCCACGGTCTAGGTTGCCTGTGCAGCATCGCCATACGACCGCTCAGCGAGAAAAGTCACATTTTCCCCCGAACGGCACTTGCAGGATCCACGGCCCGCTGCTTGAATCCAAATCGTCAGTCTGCATGTGACTAGCAAGTCACATTTACAGTCGATGACACCTTTTTGCCGGCCACCCAAGGCCTCGATGCCTTGGGGCACGGCAAATTGCCCGCCAAAAACAATACCCGTCGACACACGTGCCAAGGATCGACACAGGGCCCCGCTTTCTCTTCAGGCAAATGCCTACCTGTCATAAAGAACGTGCACCCTAGGTGACGCGAATACCCTTTTTGCGCCAGGAGTCGATGAGATGAGGCCAGAAATCGCTGTACTTGATATCCAAGGTCAGTATCGGGTTTACACGGAGTTCTATCGCGCGGAAGCGGCCGAAAAAACGATCATCCTGATCAACGGCTCGCTGGCCACCACCGCCTCGTTCGCCCAAACGGTACGTAACCTGCACCCGCAGTTCAACGTAGTACTGTTCGACCAGCCCTACGCCGGCAAATCCAAACCACACAACCGTCACGAACGCCTGATCAGCAAAGAGACCGAAGCGCATATTCTTCTCGAACTGATCGAGCACTTCCAGGCGGACCACGTGATGTCGTTCTCGTGGGGTGGTGCAAGTACGTTGCTGGCGCTGGCGCACCAGCCGCGGCAGGTCAAGAAAGCAGTGGTGAGTTCGTTCTCGCCGGTGATCAACGAACCTATGCGCGACTACCTGGAGCGGGGCTGCCAGTACCTGGCCGCCTGCGATCGCTACCAGGTCGGCAACCTGGTCAACGACACCATCGGCAAGTACCTGCCGTCGCTGTTCAAGCGCTTCAACTACCGGCACGTCAGCAGCCTGGACAGCCATGAATACGCGCAGATGCACTTCCACATCAACGAAGTGCTGCAGCATGACCTGGAACGGGCCCTGAAAGGTGCGCGCAATATCGATATCCCGGTGCTGTTCATCAACGGCGAGCGCGACGAGTACACCACCGTCGAAGATGCCCGGCAGTTCAGCAAGCATGTGGGCAGGAGCCAGTTCAGCGTGATACGTGACGCAGGGCATTTCCTGGATATGGAACACAAGGCCGCCTGCGAAAGTACTCGCAGCGTCATGCTCAACTTCCTCAAGCCGACCCTGCGCGAACCGCGCCAACACTACCAGCCGGTACAACTGGAGCAGCATGCATTTGCCATTTGAGCGCCTCGGCGCCCTGTAGCCGAGACCCGCAGCTATGGGGTGCCGACAAGCTTTTTTATAACTCGGGCTTCTAATTCGTGGAAGGTTCTGGTAAAAAGCTCAGCGCAGAAGCGGGTATAGTTTAGTGGCAAAACGAAAGCTTCCCAAGCTTTAGTTGAGGGTTCGATTCCCTCTACCCGCTCCACACATCGCATTTCCGCATGGCGTTCCAGCAACGTCATCGCTGTCAAAAGGGGCCTCGGCTCCTTTTTTCGTTTCAGCTCTCCTTTGACTTGCACCATGGCCATTTGCCCGCTGATCCGCTTCAATGCGCAGATGGTTCCGTGAAACATTTCGAAAGGACGACGCATGTTTCTCTCCCGCTGGCTACCGGGCCTTGCCAACCTGCTGCACTACCGCCGCGAGTGGTTTCACGCCGACCTGCAGGCCGGCCTGTCGGTGGCGGCGATCCAGATTCCGATTGCCATCGCCTATGCGCAGATCGTCGGCCTGCCGCCGCAGTACGGCTTGTATGCCTGCGTGCTGCCGATGATGGTCTATGCCCTGATCGGCAGCTCGCGCCAGTTGATGGTCGGCCCCGATGCCGCCACTTGCGCCATGATCGCCGGCGCCGTGGCGCCACTGGCCATGGGCGAGCCGCAGCGGCTTGCCGAGCTGTCGGTGATCGTCACCCTGCTGGTTGGAGTGATGCTGATCGCCGCAGGCCTGGCCCGGGCGGGGTTCATCGCCAGCTTCTTCTCGCGACCGATCCTGATCGGCTACCTCAACGGCATCGGCCTGAGCCTGATCGCCGGGCAACTGTCCAAGGTGGTGGGGTTCAGGATCGAAGGCGACGGGTTCATTCTCAGCGTGATCGACTTTTTCCAGCGCCTGGGGGAAATCCACTGGGTGACGTTCTTCATCGGCCTGGGCGCACTGGGTCTGCTGATTTGGCTACCACGGCGCTACCCGCATCTGCCCGCGGCACTTACGGTCGTGGCGCTGTTCATGCTGTTGGTCGGCCTGTTCGGCCTCGACCGCTTCGGTGTCGCCATCCTTGGCCCGGTGCCCGCCGGCATCCCGCAACTGGCTTGGCCACACAGTAACCTGGCAGAAATGAAAAGCCTGCTGCGCGACGCCCTGGGTATCGCCACCGTCAGTTTCTGCAGCGCCATGCTCACCGCGCGCAGCTTTGCCGCCCGGCACGGCTACGCCATCAATGCCAACCACGAATTCGTCGCCCTCGGCGTCAGCAACCTGGCCGCCGGGATGTCCCAGGGTTTTGCCATCAGCGGCGCCGACTCACGCACCGCCGTCAACGACATGGTCGGCGGCAAAAGCCAGCTGGTGGGTATTATCGCTGCGCTGGTCATCGCCCTGATCCTGTTGCTGTTCACCGCGCCGATGGCATGGATCCCGCAGGCCGCGCTGGGGGCCGTGCTGCTGATGGCCGGCTGGGGGCTGATCGACATCAAGTCGCTGGGGCAGATCCGCCGCCTGAGCCGCTTCGAATTCTGGTTGTGCCTGCTGACCACGGTGGGCGTGCTGGGCCTGGGCGTGCTGCCCGGCATCGTGTTTGCCGTGACCCTGGCGATCCTGCGCCTGCTGTACAGCATCTACCAGCCTACCGACGCAGTACTGGGCTGGCTGCCGGGCACCGAAGGCCAGGTGGACATCCGCAAGCACAAGGAAGCCCGCACCGTGCCTGGTCTGGTGGTGTACCGCTTCGACGACGCGATCCTGTTCTTCAACGCCGACTACTTCAAGATGCGCCTGCTTGAAGCCGTGCAGGGTCAGGCGCAGCCCAAGGCCGTGCTGTTCGACGCTGAAGCGGTAACCAGCATCGACGTCAGCGGCATCGCCGCCCTGCGCGAAGTGCGCGACACCCTGGCCGCCCAGGGCATCCTCTTTGCCATTGCCCGCGCCCGCGGCACCTTCCTGCGCATGCTGGTGCGCTCGGGGATGGCACGGGAGATGGAAGACAAGTTGCTGTTCGGTTCGGTGCGGGCTGGCATCCGCGCGTATCGGCTGTGGCGTAACCGCAATCGCAGGGTGCAGGTGGCTGCGCAAGGTTGAAGCCGCCGTGCCGGTGATGCTGGCCCTATGGCGGGCACGCCTGCTTTCACAGCAACGGCGCTGACTTCGAATTGACGCTGTACTTGTGGGAGCTGGCTTGCCGGCGATAGGGCCAGTACAAGCTACACAGCTTGCATGGCATGCTAAAGTCGCCCCCGTTCCCGCTCCAGCCAACGGACCCCAGCATGCCCGCACTCGACGCCGCCCTCATTCCCTGGCCAGCACTTGCCGCCCGCCATCCTTGTGACGCCCTGTTGCTGGGCAATGGCTTCAGCCGGGCCCTGTGGAAGCCGTTCGGCTACTTCTCGCTGTTCGAGGAAGCGCAGCGCGCCGGCCGCAAGAAAGGCCTGGCGGTCAGCGACCAGGCCCTGTTCAAGTCGCTGGGCACGGAACTGTTCGAGCCCGTGCTCAGCACCCTCAACACGACAGTACGGGCCAACGCCGCGCTGGCGATCAATTCCACCGCGCCGCTGAACCGCTACTATTCGATCAAGGAAGCGCTGATCCACGCCGTTCGCACCGTACATCTGCCGTGGCCACGCATGCCGGTCGCCACCCTGGCAGCGCTCAACCAGGCCCTGCGCAGCTACCGCAGCGTCTATACCAGCAACTACGATCTGCTGCTGCCATGGGCCGTGCAACACGCACCACACGGTTTCGTCGAGCTGTTCGACGAGCAAGGCTTCTTCGACGTGCGTCGCACCCACGGTGAAGGCACCCGGCTGCTGCACCTGCACGGCGGCCTGCACCTGCTCAAGCTGCCCGACGGCAGCACCCGCCAGCGCAGCGCCGACAGCGCCGAACTGCTCGATGGTTTCGCCGTGAACATCCCCGGCGAAGTACCGCTGTTCGTCAACGAAGACCGCAGCGACGAGAAACTGCGCGCCATCCGCAACTCGGACTACCTGAGCTGGTGCCTGGGGCAACTGGCGCGGGAAAGCCAGGGGCTATGCCTGTTCGGGCAGCATCTGGACAGCACTGACCAGCACCTGCTCGAAGCCATTCGGCAGGCTCGGCCGAAGCATCTGGCGGTGGCAATACGGCCGTTGAGCGAGGCTTCGGTGATCAACCAGAAGCAGCATTTCGTTGATCGGTTCGGGGATCTGCCTGCTGCGGCATTGCATTTCTTCGATGCCAATACCCATCCGCTGGGTAGCGCGGAATTGGCGACAGCACTGCCGCCAACCCGCTGAGCACTCACACGATCAAGGCGCCGACGCGGTCGTCACCTGCACCACCGGGCCCACCGGGCCCACCGCAACCGGCTCGGCCACCGGTGCATTGCCGCCCAACTGGCGAATCTGCCGTACCTGCTGGACCCTGTTGAGGTTTTCCCAGGCAACTGGATAGTGCCCGGGCGACTGTTCGATCGCGCTGCGGAAAAACTGCTCGGCAATGTCCAGCTTGCCTTCTACCAGGCAGACATAGCCGACATCATTGCTGGCTTCGGCACGTTTTTCGACCTGCTCGAAGGCAGACACCGCCTCTTCATAACGCGCCATGCGCGCCAGCAGCAAGCCATAGTTGCGCCACAGCGGCTTGTAGGTGCCGTCGTAGCTCACCCCACGTTTGTAGTGCTGTTCGGCTTCAGTCCATTGCCCGGCCATGTAGTAGGAGTAGCCCAGGCTGTTCTGCACGAACGCAGAACGTGGCTCGATGAGCTCGGCCAGGCGGTAGTACATCTGGGCCTCGGCGAAGTTGTCACCCAGGTCGGCGAGCACGCCCAGCCCGTTGTACGCCTTCAGCGGAGACTTGTTGTCGACCCTGAGCGCCGCCGCCCCGGTCTGGGTATTGGCGGGGTCCTTGACGAAACGTTTCTGATCCACCGCCACGGCCTGGGACAACAGCGCCTTGGCTTGCTCATATTTACGCATGGACAGGTTCAGCAGGCCCAGTTCGGTCAGGGCATCGGGGTTTTCGGGTGCCTTGCCCAGCACTTCGTTGAAGGCCATCTCGGCAAGCTGGTTATTACCACGCTCACGGTGAATACGCCCCACCCAGACCAGCGCCTCATAGCGCTCCGGGGCCAGTTCGAGAACCCGCAGGTATTGGTACAGTGCCTGGTCCAGGTCCCCCGCCTGGTAGGCCATCGCCGCTACCTGCATCGCCTGGTCGGGCGAGTTGCTCTGCGTCTGCACCTGGTAAAGCACCGAGTTGCCAGCCGAATAGACCGAACGCACCCCGTTCAGCTCCGGCCCCATGCTCTGGCACCCCGACAGCACGGCTATCATGGTCAACAGCAAACCGATCCTGTTCATGTCATGGCTTCCCGAACGTTTTTATTATCCCGATGATCACCGGGCCGATGGCTACCAGAAAAAAGCTTGGCCACAGACAGAAAATTAGCGGAAAAACCAGCTTCGTTCCGATTTTCGCGCCCATTTCTTCAGCGGCCTGCATGCGCCGGTCGCGAAACTCCTCGGCATAGATACGCAAGGTCGCCGCGACGCTGGTGCCGAAACGGATGCTCTGCGCCAGCAGGCTGACCAGGCCTTGAATGTCTTCCAGGCCGGTGCGATCCGCCAGTTGCCTGAGCGCTTCGGTGCTGGAAATACCCGCGCGGATCTGCGCATTGACCAAGGCCAGTTCCTCGGCCAGTTCGGCCTGGCTGACCGCCATTTCTTCGGCCACCCGCTCGATCGCCTGGGGCAATGCCAGGCCCGACTCCACGCATACCACCATCAAGTCCAGGGCATCAGGAAAGGCCGCCCGCAACCGCCCCTGCCGCGCGGTCCGGCGTTTGTCCACATACATCGCCGGTAGCAGCCAGCCGACGGCAGCCCCCATGACCACCACGCCCAGGCCGGTCATCGGGGAAACGTTCGGCACCATGGGCAATATCAGCAGCGACACACCCGCCAGCGTCAGCGGCAACAGCAGACGCACGGCCCAGTACACTTGTAGCGACGACGCCGAGCCATAGCCGGCATGGGTCAACAGGGTTCGGGTAGCCGACACCTTGCCGGCTGCAGACGGCGTAATGCGCCGCCCTACCCGCTCCAGCAGCAGCTGCAGGTTGCCGGGTGCCTCCCGCCCGGTCGCAGCGCTGGAATGATCACGCTTGATCAAGGCAAGACGGCGTTGCAACGGGCTCTGCAAGCCCAGCACCAGCAACGTCAAGGTAATGACCGCAATGACCGTACTCAGCCCGATCGCCCCGACGATCAGCAGGCGTGCCAATGCTTCATTGTCCGTTACCCCATTCAACAACCCGAGCACATAGTCCATGATCGACGCTTCCCCTTGCGAGAACTGCCTAAATCTGGATACGGATAATTCGACGAATCCAGAAAATCCCCACCAACATTGAGCCAAAGGCCCCCATGACGAACATCTGCCCGGTAGGATCCTTGATCAGCAACGTCAGGTAGTCCGGGCTTGTGACAATGATCGCTGCCGCCAGCAGAAAGGGTATGGCCACCAATATCCAGGCCGACATCCGCCCTTCGGCCGACATGGTCTTGACCTTGCGCTGAAAGCGGAAACGCCCACGGATCAGGTTGCTCAGGCGCTCCAGCACTTCGGTCAGGTTGCCGCCGGTCTCGCGATGAATCAGGATCGAGGTCACCAGCATCATCACCGTCATGCTGGGCATGCGCTCCAGCAGGCCGAGCATGGCCCGGCGCACATCATTGCCGTAGTTGATGTCGGCGAAGGTCAGGCCGAATTCCTGTGCCACCGGCCCCTTGTGCTCATCCGCTACCAGGCGCAGGGTTTCATTGAACGGGTGCCCGGCACGCAAGGCCCGGCACATGGCCTCCAGCGCATCCGGCAAACCTTCCTCGAACTTGGCGAAACGCTTGCCACGGTCCCGGATGATCTTCAGCAGTGGCAACCAGAACGCCACGAACGCAGCCGCCAGCGCCAGCCACCAGTAAGGCAGGAACAGCCAGACCAGCATGCCGCTCGCCGCTGCCAGCACGAGCCCGGTCAACAGTACCCGGTAGGCGCGGTATTCATGCCCGGCCTGCTCGATCATCTGCGTCAGCGTGGCCATGAACGGCAACTGCTCGAGCCGCGCCTCCAGCGGCGACAGACGTGTCAGGTATTTCTGCCGCAACACGGTCTGCATGTTCGGCAGGTGGCTTGCCCGCTCCAGGATCGCCAGGCGGCCGCGGATACGCTTGCGCACCTTGCCCGCCTCGCCAAACACGGGCACCACCAGCCCCTGGCTGAGCAGAAACACGGCAATGAACACCATGCCGAGAAACACCAGGATGTATTCGCCGGGTATCTGGCTCATGGCTGACGAGCCTCCATCCATTCAGGCCTGAACATCGCCAGCGGCAACTCGATACCACGTTTGGCCAGGGCATCGCGGAACGCCGGGACCATGCCGCTCGGGCGGAAGTCACCAAGTACCTGGCCTTGCTCGCCCACACCATTGCGCACGAAGGAGAAGATCTCGGTCATGGTGATGATTTCGCCTTCCATGCCGTTGATCTCCTGCACACTGACCAGGCGCCGCTTGCCGTCTTCCTGGCGCTCCAGCTGGATCACCACATCGATGGCCGATGCGATCTGCTGGCGCATGGCCTTGATCGGGAACGTGGCGCCAGACATCAGCACCATGTTCTCGATCCGGCCCAGGGCATCGCGCGCGGTGTTGGCGTGGATGGTGGTCAGCGAACCATCGTGGCCGGTGTTCATCGCCGTCAGCATGTCCAGCGCCTCGGCGCCACGCACCTCGCCGATCACGATGCGGTCGGGGCGCATCCGCAGGCTGTTGCGCACCAGCTCGCGCTGGCCGACCTCGCCGCGCCCCTCGATGTTCGCCGGCCGGGTTTCCAGGCGTACCACATGCGGCTGCTGCAGTTGCAGCTCGGCCGAGTCCTCGATGGTGACAATCCGTTCGTTGTGCGGAATGAAACTGGACAGCACATTGAGCATGGTGGTCTTGCCGCAGCCCGTGCCGCCGGAAATCAACACGTTCAACCGTCCCCGCACGATCGCCTTGAGCAGCAAGGCGATGGCTGGCGTCAACGCGCCCGTCTGGATCAGGCTTTCGGTATTGAGCAGGTCCACGGCAAAGCGGCGGATGGAGATACTGGGCCCATCGATGGCCAGTGGAGGGATGATCGCATTGACCCGCGAACCGTCCTTGAGCCGGGCATCGACCAACGGCGACGACTCGTCGATGCGTCGGCCCAGGCTGGAGACGATGCGATCGATGATGTTCAGCAGGTGCTGGTCATCGCGGAAACGCACGTCGGTGCGCTGCAACTTGCCGAACCGTTCGACGTACACCGAGTCATGGCCATTCACCAGGATGTCGGACACCGTGTGGTCAGCCAGCAACGGCTCCAAAGGGCCGAGGCCGAGCACTTCGTCGGTGATCTGCTTGATGATCAACTGGCGGCTGGCTGAGCTCACCGGCGCCGACTGCTCGTCGAGCAGGCGTTGGCAGATGTCGCGGATCTGGCGCACGGCCTCGGCCTGCCCGAGCGAGTCGAGCAAGGACAGGTCCATGACCTTCAGCAGTTGCTGATAGGTCTTCTCGCGCCATTCGGCTTCCACCTGGGTGACCTGGGTTCTGGTTTCGAAAAGCACATCCGGTGCTGCTTGCTCCCAGGCCATCAGCGCCTCTGCCGCATCCTTCACGCCGCCACTTTGCATGGGCGGCGAGGCGGCCTCCGGGGTGCCAGTCTGTTTGCGTAAACGGTTACGGAAGTCGTTGAGCATGGTTCACCCCCGAAAGACACGCTTGAATGCGCGCTTGAACAAGCCGTTGTCAGTGGCCACCGCTTCGCCAGCCAGCGCCTCGGCCAGGCCACGCAACGCCTGGGCGATGGCAGACCGAGGCGCTTGCAAAGCCAACGGCACACCGGTGTTCTGGCTCTGGTTGATGACGCTGAAGTCATTGGGCAGTTTCACGATATTGGTACAGCGCAGCGCCTCGCCGATGTCCTTGAGGCTGACCGGGGCCGCCTTGTCGTAGCGGTTGACCACCACCTCGAGCTGGTTGCCCCGTACGCCCAGGTCATCCCGCAGAATGCGCGCCAGGGCGCTGGCGTCACGCAGGTGATTGACACTTTGCTGCATGACGACATAAACCCGGTCAGCCTGTTCCAGCACCGTAGCAGTGATGTGGTCGATCTGCCGTGGCAGGTCCGCCACCACCCAGTCATAGTTGGCGCGCGCCAGCTGCAGCAGCCTGTCGAGCTGTTCGGCCTGGACATCCTGCGGCAGGCACAGCTCATTGGCGCGGCTGCCAAGCACATGCAGCGAGGGGCTGAAATGGCTGCAGAAGCCGCGCAGGGCGACACCATCCATCTCTTTTATCTGCTGCAGCACGTCCAGTTGGCTGTGCGACTGGGCAACATCCAGGTGATGCGACACGCTGCCGAACTGCAGGTCCAGGTCAAGCAACAGGGCGTTGCCCTTGAGGCTCAACTGATGCGCCAGGTTACAGGCCAGTACCGTGCCACCGGAGCCGCCCTTGGCATTCATCACCGCGACCAGCTTGCCGGTCGACTCGCTGCTGGTCTGGGTCTCCGTGACCATACGGCCCAAGGCCGCGATAAGCTCCGTGGCCACGATCGGCTCCGGCAGAAAATCGCGCGCCCCGGCCTGCATCGCCAGGCGCATGCCTTCCCGATCATCCAGCAGGCCACACAGCAACAGCGGCGGGCGTTCGTGGGCCGGGCGTTGCAACAGGGCTGCCAGCTCCTCGCGCCACAGCTGGCCGACGCGCAACAGCAGGAAGTCGGGCATCCGGTCCAGGCCGAACAGCGGGTCGTTATGGCCATTGCCCACCTGCCGAACATTGACCTCGAGTGCCGGAATGCGCTGGCAGATTTCCTGCAACTGGCGCAAGGCCAACGCGTCCGAGCTGCTGATCAACAGGCGCTTCCTGGACTTGCTGGAAGTAGCGGATACAGAGGCTTCACTCAAATTCAGCATGGTGTGATCTCCGGTGCGACGTCCGCCCTGGGATGACGGCCAAGGCTTTCGCGAGGCAGGGTCGCCTTGAATACGGGCAAGGTGATGGGTACCCCAAAACCTGGAATGAACAGGCTGAACTGGAAGTTCTGCAGGGTCAGCTGGACATAGCGCACAGCGGCAAATCCGCTGGCATTCACCAGGTCACCGGGGCTGGCCACCGGCGCGCCGTTCTGGTCCAGGTACCGCAGAGTCAGGTCACCGGTGTCCAGGTCGGCCAACAGGCTGCTGACGCCACTGTCACCGGCGCTGTTGAAGATCGCCCGGCGCAGCACGACCGGGTCGCTGATATTGCATACCGCCGCCAGGCGTGCTCCCCGCCGTACGGATTCGTTCAGCACATTCACGGTGTAATACAGCCGCCCCATTTCCAGCACCCCAAACAACAGGGTGAACAGCAATACGCTGATGAAGGCGAACTCCACCACATACACCCCCTGCATGCTGCGCTTCATCACAGTGCCCTCATCACGGTGGTGGCAACCAGCGGGAAGTTCAGCGCCACGCTGTTGCCGACAAAGGCCGGAATGCCGCTGGCGATCAGCGGGGAAAACACATAGCTGATGGTCACCTGCACGTGGTCGGTGGTACCCGCCACCTTGGCCACCTGTACGGTGGTGTTGGCCGGCATCCCGCTCAGGCTGCAGGGCGGCGCGGAAGGGGCACCGAACACCGCCACGTATTTGGTCATGCACTCGAGGTCGGGGCTTACTTCGACCTGGCCAAGGGTCGCGTTCCAGGCTCGGCTGGCGACGTAACGTGCAGCATCACGGCTGCCCTGCAACAAGCTGTTGTACTGGTAGAGCATGCGGCCGAATTCGCCAAAGACCAGCAAGGTCAGCAACAGCAATGGCAGGGTCAGCGTGAACTCGACGATTGCCACCCCTTGCTGGCGCCGCGCGCGCTTGAGCCGGTGAAGTTCCATGACACGCTCCTAGGAGTCGATGCTCGGTGTGCCACTGCCATTGATGAAGGTCTTGTACAGCTGAATGATCTGCGGGCCTGCATCGTCCTGCGGCGTGGGCCCGGGTACGTTGTCGCCATCGCACTGCTTGACGAACTGGCCGAAGATCTGCGAGTCCCCTCCAACGCTCTGGGCTGGCTGGAGCACGTAGAAACAGCCGAAGCCGAGCACCGGAATCGAGGTCGCTCCTGCATTCTTGCCCGAACAGTCGCCGACCACGATCCGCAGTATCCTGCGCTCGAACACCCCGTTTGACTCGCACCCGGTTCCCCCACCCGCGACACACGCCGCAGCACGTGCGGCATAGTCGTTGTAGTCGAACAGCTGGGTGCCACCGGCCGAGAGGTTGCCATTGCTAGAAGCAACAGGTTTGCCGCCATACTCCACCCGCGCGGGTGCGACAGCGTCGTTGTACGTCATCAGCGGATTGCTGTAGGTGGTCACCAGGTCAGGCGGATAGTCGCTGCTCCTGTATGGCCCGGTGTAGTCGCCAAAGCGCGTATTCAGGCCTTGGACGGAAGGGCCGACGGTGTTGCCAGGCTTGGTGTCGACGCTGTCACCAACGTTACGACAAACCGAGCCGCCGCCTGCCAGGAGGTCGCCCACCTCCTTGCCGCCCGCGCCGAAGTCGAGCAGCTGGAAATTGCCGGGGCCTATCGGGTCGCTGTTCTTGGCGGCAGACTTCAACACCTCCAGGTCACCGAAGCGATATCCCCAGAACATACCGGTATCCGGGTTGTATTTTGCCGGGTCGCCACACACCAGCAGCGGCGCAAGGCTACAGGGGCTGGTCGGGCTCGGCCCGGCGGTGGCGATCGCTGTCAGGCTCTTGGCACCGACGGTGCCGGTACCGATCGACTGGGCGATGCTCCAGAAATAACCCGCCAGCGAGTAGTTCGCGACCTTGACCCGCACATAGCTGGCATTGGCTGGCCCGGGGAAGGAGAACGGACCATAGACGTTGTCGGCCAGCTCCACCACGGCAAATGCCCCAAGGTTGCCCCCGATGGCCGTGAGCAGTTCCTGGTTGCCCGCAGCCTTGGCATTCTCGTTCAGGGTAAACAGCGCGGCATCCCGTGTGGCACTGGCGGCGTTGCCTGCACCCATTACCTGGCTCAGGGTTTTCGCGCCACTCAGGGCAGCTGCATCCACGGCGTTCTGCAGGCGGGTCTTGTTCAACAGCATATGGCCGCCATCGAGCACCAACGCCGCCATCATCAGTATCGCGACCAGGGCGATCACGATAATGACAGTCACTGCCCCCCGCTGCTGGCCTGGCCAGGCGGTGAACGCACGTTGAGCTCGAGGAGTCATGATCACGCCCTCAATCGTTGCTGAACTTGATCTGGATCGGCTGGCTAATCTGCTCAGCTTCGCCGGTCGCGCCCCGGTAGCCATTGACTACCTTCTCCAGCAACGGACCATCGACGCCGGCGGCCGGCAGCTCAGTGCCCGGGTGGGCGGCAACCTCCTTGTCGGCAATCTGCTGGTAGTTGGTCTGGTAGACGCTGTAGCCCAGCGGGCCCACCCGGCCTGGGTCGTAGGTCATGCAACCGGACAACCCCGATACAAGCGCGCAACACACGATCACGGTTCTCATGCTGGTTTCTCCGATCAGTTCAGATCATGGCCAAAGTTGCCATTGCTGACCCCAAGGCTGACGGGGACCGCGCGACCGGGCTCGCTGCCCTTGGTCTTGCCGAGCAGGTAGAAGTCCAGGTCACTGGGTTCGACGAATTTCTCGGTGGGCAGACGTACCGCCTTGGCATCCACGGGCTTGGCCAGGTGCGGTGTCACCAGGATCACCAGTTCGGTTTCGCCGTTGATGAACGACTGGCTGCGGAACAGGTGGCCGAGCACCGGCAGATCCCCCAGCCCCGGGAACCGGCTGACGAAGTCACGGGTGTTTTCGCTGATCAGGCCGGCGATGGCGATGGTCTGGCCATTGCCCAGTTCGACCGTGGACTCGGCACTGCGCTTGGTCAGTGACGGAATCACCTGGGCCACACTGTCGCCCAGGATGCTGCCGAGGCCGGTGTCGAGCACCAGCGAGTTGGCGTTGGAAAGCTCGCTCACCGAGACATTCAGGTTGAGGTTGATGCGGCCGGAATCGAGCACCACCGGCATGAACTTCACCCCGACCCCGAATTCCTTGTACTCGATGGTAATGCCATCGTCCTCGGTGATCGGCACCGGGAACTCGCCACCAGAAATGAACTCTGCCTGCTGGCCGCTCAGGGTGGTCAGGGTGGGTTCGGCCAGCACCTTGGCAGAACCATTGTCCTTGGACGCCTCGAGTACCACGTTGAACAGGAAGTCGTCGGACAGGAACTGGGCGAACAGGCCTTTGCCACCACCTATCAGCGAACCGGGCGAAAGGATCGAGCCGCCACCGGGTGTCAGGCCCAGCCCCTGGCCATTGTTGAAGCCGCCACCGCTCCAGTTGCCGCCAGAGCCAAGGGCATTGAAGCGCACGTTGAGGTTCTTGATCAGGCTGCGCTGCATCTCGGCCACCTTGACCTCCAGCATCACCTGCTGGCCACCACCGACGCTGAGCAGGTTGATCACCTCCAGCGACTGGGCCGGTGCCGCTGCGGCAGCCTCGCCCTTGCCTTGCACCACGCTCGAGGTTTGCGCGGCATAGGTCTTGGCGACCTTCATCGCCGTGTCCATGGCCGCAGCGCTGCTCACCTGGCCGCGCAGCACCAGCGCGCCCTGGGCGCTGAACACCTCGATGTTCTCTGCGGGCAGCAGCTGGTGCAGTTTGGTCTTGAGCCCGGTGAGGTCATGCACCACTTCCACATCGAAGGTCTCGATCAAGCGGTTGTTGGCGTCCCACAGCAGCACGTTGGTAGTGCCCAGGGACCGCCCGAGCAGGTAGAGCTGGGTTGGGCTGGTAATGAGGATGTCGGCAATTTCAGGGTTGCCGACCGAAATTTTCCTGACCGCTGTACGGCTGCTGATAGTACGCGACTTGAAGATCGGTACCTGAATCGCATTGCCGTTGGCCGCTGGCAGGGAGCTGAACTCAGACCCCAAGCCTTCCGCCTGGGTAGCGCCAGCGATCAGCAACTGCATGCCCAGCCCGCACAACAGGTACAGCCCTACTCTCTGCCAAGTATTCATTCACGACTCCTTGCGAAGTGATCTTGTTCCCACCGAAGGTTAGCCACTGCATGCCAGCTGCGTTAAAATCTTGCTTTCGCTATTTCGACTTCAGTCCCGCGAATGATGGTGATAGCGCCACCGCCACTGCCGCGATTCAGCACCGGTTTCGGTTGGGGCTTGATCACTGGCGGCGCAGCCTTGACCGGCTCGGCAGCGGCAACCACTGGAGCTGGTTTCTGCGCGTCCAGCGGGTTACGCAAGGCCAGTTGCAGCTTCCCTTCGGATTGCGCCTTGACCAGCACCTCTGCCTCTTTGGCCGACATTTCCAGGGTCACGGCACGCACCACCACCGGTTGGGTCTTGTCGGTCCCTGCCGTCTGGTCCACAGCCAACACCCGCAGGTTCTGGAGGATGGTGGTGGACTCGGCCTGGTTACTGCTGCCATCGCTTTGCCGGGTCGCCAGCACGTCGACCCGGTTACCCGGCAAGAGGAACCCGCCTACCCCGACCACATCGTCCACACGCACCGAAATGGCCCGTTTGTCGGGGGCAATCAACGACGCCAGGGTACTGCCACCCAGGTGCTCGGCCACCCGCGCGCTGCGCAGCACATCGCCACGCAGCAGGGCGAAGGTGGCGATCTTGCCTTGCACCTTTTCAGTACTGTCGAAGGCATCGTCGGGCACGGTATCCTTGGGCATGCGCACCAAGGTGACCTGCTGGGCCTCGATCATCTGCCCGAACGGGATCTCCACCGTGGCGATCACCACGCTCTTCATGTTGTCATCCGGGCTGGCCTTGAGCCGCCCGTTCAGCCAGTTGTTGGCCATCAAGGCGGCGCCAAGTCCCAGGGTCAGGGAAACGGCAACCAGGATCGGCGTACGGGCGCTCATATGTGCATCTCCTTATCCAAGGAAGTCGATCTGGACGAAGTAGTTTTGCCAGGCCCATTTCAGTTCCTGCGCCGACAACGGCCCCTCGCCGCCCAGATAACGCTGGCGGTCGAGCGCCATGCTCAGCAGGTCGCGCGGGTGGCATGGCACCAACGGCACGCCTTCGGCCTCGTAGAGTGCCTGCAGCGCATAGCGCAACAGCGACGGTTCGTACACCAGGCCCAGGCGCTCGCACTCCTGGCGCCAGATGCGCTCGTACTCATCGACTTTCAGGTAGCTGAATTGCAGCTTATAGCCAATGCGCCGTAAAAAGGCCTCGTCGGCCAACTCCAGCGGATTGAGATTGGTGGAGAACACCAGCACCAGGTCGAACGGCAGTTCGCAATGGCGCCCGCCCCCCAGGTTGAGGAAGTCGCGCTTCTCTTCCATCGGCACGATCCACCTATTGAGCAGCTCGGCCGGGGCCATGCGCTGGCGGCCCATGTCGTCGATGATGAACAGGCCATTGCTGGCCTTGAGCTGCAAGGATGCCTGGTATTGGCGGCTCGCGGAGTCGAAGCGGATATCCAGTTGCTCCATGCCCAGTTCGCCGCCGGTGATGACAACCGGGCGCTTGCAGCGCACCAGCCGCCGATCGATCCCTTCGTTGAGCAGCAGGCTGTTCTGTTGGCCCTCCTCCTCCAGGGGCTGATGCACCTGGGGGTCGAAGACCTCGATGATCGACTCGTTGATCTCGATGGCACGGGGGACCCAGATGGCCTCCCCGAACAGGCGAATCAGGCGGCTGCTGATGTAGGTCTTGCCAGTGCCTGCAGGGCCGTAAATCATGATGGCGCGCCCGGAGTTCAGCGCTACGCCCAGTTGATCGAGCATACCCTCCGCAAGCACCACGCCTGCGAAGGCGGTTTGCATGTCCTGGGTAGTGATGCAGCCATGGTGGATGGTCTGCAGCTTGAGCAGGTCCCGGTAGGCACCTACCGGGAAAGGCGCCGCGCCGATATAACCGCTGCGCGCCAGTGCATCACGGGCAGTACTGCGGCCGCGCTCGGTCAGGCCGAAGCGCAGCGCCTGCCCACCCGATTGCACACCGACCTGGCCCAGCACCTCGACGCGGCCTTCCTTGCGCAGGAAGGCCAACACTTCTTCCACCACTGCACCGGTCAGCGCCAGGCGCTCTACCAGGCGCGCCAGATCCAGCGTTCCGGCGTCGTGCAGGTGCTTGCACAGCAAATCACCGAGAAAGCTTTCGGCCAGGCCAGTTTCGCGAACTGTACGTGGCTGAGGTGCCAGGCTTTGCACTGCTTCCTTGGCGAAGGCGCAGGCACCACTGTCTCTGAGTGCGTACATCGTTAGCCTCCCAGGCTATTGGCCAAGCGGTTGCCAGAAAAGGCTGACAAGGGTTCCGGACAGGATCGCGACTGAATAAGGAAAAGGCTTGCCTGCAACTTCATCGGCCGTCGGTGCAAAATAGGCCTGAGCCGTCAACACCAACCAATAGCGTTGCAAAGTCTGTTTCAACTGTCCGCGTATTAACACTATCGACATCCCCCATACGCCGCCGGCTATCAGGCTGAGAAGTGCAGCCGAAAGTGCGTCATGCGGTGTAAGGAAGGTACCGACCATGGCCATCAACTTAACGTCGCCGGCGGCCATGCCCCCCAGCGCGTACATCGGAATGAAAACGGTAAAACCTATCAACATGCCCAGCACGCCATTACCCAGCCCGGCAAATCCTGCTGCATGAACCTGGCCTGCCAACCCCAACCCCAGCCCCAACAAGATCAACAGGTTGGGAATGCGGTGGCTGCGAAGATCGCCAACCACCGCAATGCCCAACAGCCCTAGCAGCACGACAATGGCGGACAGAGACTCTGCTGACATTGCTGCATCCCCCCTGGGGCTTGGTCATTAATTGATTCAAGGAGCAGGGGTACCGCCGAGGGCAGTGATCAGCGCGTTGATCTTGGTCTTGACCGCAGTGCCCAAGTTGGTAAAAGCCGTCACCAGAACGAGGGCGATCAACCCACCGGCTACTGCATATTCCACGACGGTCAGGCCGTCTTCGTCTTTGACAAACTTCGTGACCGAAGCCTTGATTGTTTGCAGAGTCATTTTCGCTCACCTCGCTAAGGACAATGTTCTTCTTCCCGGGCAGTGGCGTTTGCACTACCTGTTGGGAATCCTAGTCAGCGGGTGGCCATAGTCGTTAGGAGTTTTTTGCGAATCGCTAGGACTTTTTTGCGGCTTTTTGCCATCACCTGAAAACGTGAAAACAAGTGGGGGCAACTCTACGCGAGACGCGTTTTCACATGCAGTTGCTGCCGATTCCGGACATGCATCGGCAATCTTGTTCAATGCCGACAGGCGGTCACCCGGTTCAACCACCAGGTATCCAGCCGAGAGTGTCTGGAATCAGTGCTTTAGCGAAGACATAGATCTCAAATAAAAAATTTGAACTAGCCTGATAACCAATCATTCGGCAGGCCGATAGTCTATTGTCGATACTTCAGCACGTAGGGAAACCCGCCAGGAGCAGGTTAAGCATGATGTCTAACTTGGGCAGAAAGCCGCTGTTGCTGTGGTTCGATCTGACCCGCGATCGATCCACCGAAGCATTGATGGCGCAATTCAGCCATGTCTGCGATTGCAAGCTGGCAAAATCGGTCACGGCTGCCGAGCGCCAGCAGGCAGACATGATCTGCATGCATTTCGATCGCCCCGACACGCTCAACCTCAACCTGCTGCTGGAAGTGAAGCGCAACTCCCCCTCCATCCCGATCACCATGTTCACCGTGCAGCATTCCGAAGAGCTGGCGGTTTGGGCCATGCGCTCACGTGTCTGGGAGTACCTGGTCTTGCCGCTGACCAGCAGCGAGATGAGCCGTTACCTCGATGTACTGAAACAGCTTTGCGAGGTCCGTCGTGTCGCCAACCGTCAGGACAATGCGCAGCAGATCGACCATCTGCCGTCGCTGCCAGACAGCATTCGCCTGACCAACGAACACCACAAGCACAAGGCGCTTGGCAAGGTCATGCCCTACATCGACCAGCATTTTCGCGAATGCATCGACCAGAAGGACCTCGCCCAGCGCTGCGGCATGACCACGGCTCGCTTCAGTCGCCTGTTCAAGGAGGTCAATGGGCTTGGTTTTGTCGAGTACATCCTGAGCAAGCGCATGAACCTGGCCATGGACCTGCTCGCCAACAGCCAGATGCCCATCACCAGCATCGGCTATGAAGCCGGCTTCAAGGACCCCTCCTATTTCGCCCGCGCCTTCAAGCAGTTCACCAACTGCACACCCAGCGAATATCGCCAGGCCAGCCAGCTCGGCGGCGTGATCAGCGAAGCCGACCCGTTGAAGAGCGCACTGGCGCGCGTGCTGGAAAATGCGTTGCCGACAAGTGCGGCGTTTCACAAGAACCGCTGATGGGTCATGCCCCAGGCAGCAAACCGTCCGCCCGCAACAATGTCTCCAGGCAATGCTCCTGCACCCCATAGAACGCCTTGAGCTGCGCGATCTTTTCCAGCAATGCCGTGTTGTCTCCCACCTGCCGCCGTTTCACCGCAAGAATCATCTTGTTCTTGTTGGTGTGCTCCAGCGAGATGAACTCGAACACCTTGGTCTCGTAACCGCAGGCTTCCAGGTACAGCGCGCGCAGGCTGTCGGTGAGCATTTCGGCCTGCTGGCCCAGGTGCAGGCCGTATTGCAGCATCGGTTGCAACAACCCCGGGCTGTGCAGCTGCGGGCGGATCTGCTTGTGGCAGCACGGCGAGCACATGATGATCGCGGCGTTGCAGCGGATGCCGGTGTGGATGGCGTAGTCGGTGGCAATGTCGCAGGCATGCAGGGCGATCATCACTTCGATGGCCTCCGGCACCACGCTGCGTACATCGCCACACTGGAACACCAGGCCCGGGTGTGCCAGGCGCGAGGCCGCGGCGTTGCACAGGTCGACCATGTCCTGGCGCAGTTCCACGCCGGTAACTTCAGCTTCGCGCCCCAGGTTGTTGCGCAGGTAATCGTGCATGGCGAAGGTCAGGTAGCCTTTGCCCGAACCGAAATCGGCTACCCGCAACGCCTGCTGTGCCGTCACCGGAGCGCTGGCCAGGGCGTGGTCGAACACCTCGATGAACTTGTTGATCTGCTTCCACTTGCGCGACATGGACGGGATCAGCGCGCCTTGCGCGTCGGTCACGCCCAGATCGCGCAGGAAAGGCCGCGACAGTTCCAGGTAACGCTTTTTCTCGCGGTCATGGCCGCTGCTGCCGGCCGCCTCGCGCGCTGCCTGGGCACCGTGGCGCTGGAGCATGGGTTTGCCCTTCTTGCTGAAGGTCAGCTGTACTTCACCGTCGGCGTCGAACAGGTGGGCATTGCGGAAGCTGGCCGGCAGCAGTTCGGCGACCAGCGTCTGGGCCTGCTCCAGCGGCAGGTTACGGGTAATGTCGCGGGTCTGGTGGCGATAGACCAGCGACAGGCATGGCTGGCCCTTGACCTGCAGCGGCTTGGCAATGATCCGTTGCAAGGTCTGGTCGGCACCGACATGGCGCGCCAGCACCAGTTTGACCAGGGTGTTGCCGTGCAAGGTGGCGTTGAGCAGGTCGAGAAACTGGCTGCGCGCATCCAGCGCGGCGGGGGCGGAAGAGCTGGCGGACATAGGAAAGCGGTGCCTCGGATAGCGGAAAGCGCAGGGCGCAATGTGCGCATTCTACAGGGGGTACCGATCCTGTGGGAGCGGGCTTGCCCGCGAACACCGGCAAAGCCGGTGCCATCCACCACGCTGCCTGCTTCGCCGGCGCGCCCGCTCCCACCATGGACCCGCGGTCTGCCGGCAAATGGCTGATTCAGTCGAGAATCACCAGCCGATTAGGCAGCTCATTACGCGCATGGGTAGGCGGCACATGTTTGCTGAGCAGCTCGCCGCACGCCTCGATGCACTCGACAAAGCCCTGCAAGGTCTGCCCCTGGCGCACCTGCTCGGCAAGGCGGGCGACAATCACCGCGCGAGCCGCGGCATCCAGATGATGCTCGATGCCGCGGTCGACCAGGATCTCCACATGCCGCTCCGCCTCGCAGACGAAGATCAGCACCCCCGTGGCGCCGGCCGTACGCTGCAGGTTCTGTTCGCGAAACTGCTCCCGGGCCAGGCGCGACGCGCGCCAGCGGCGCAGCACCTGCGGGGTCAGCCAGGCGGCCAGGCGCGGCTGGCGCAGCAACAGGCACAGGCCGACGAACAGCAACACATTGGCCACCAGCAAACCGCGCCCACCGGGCCAGCCCAGCAGCCAGTGCAACAGGCCCGGCACCAGCAGTGCCAGCAGCGCAGCGCAGAACAACGGCCAGTAGGCGTAATCGTCGGCACGCCGGGCCAGCACCGTGACCAGCTCGGCATCGGTGCGCCGTTCGGCGCGGGCAATGGCTTCGGCAATCTGGCGCTGGTGGTATTCGTCGAGGGGGGTCATGCCGTCGGTCTCTTTAGCATTCTTATAGTTGTTTCCCGGCATTCGGGGCTTCGTCCGCTGGCGACAGATTCAGGCATAATCCGCCGCAGGAAGAAAAGCCCGCAAATCGTACAACAATAGCCGCCTGAAAACTTCGGCCGCGCGCGTATCACCGTCGATACGGCAGAGGCCCCAAAAATGGAATTGATGATGAAACTGTCTTTGCTGGGCCTGGCCATGGGCCTGGCCAGCCAGGCGGCCCTCGCCGCCCCCTCCGCTCCGCCCCTGCAGGACAAGCAGGCGTTCATCGACTATCTGATCAGCCAGATGACCGAAGCCGAGAAAATCGGCCAGCTGCGCCTGATCAGCATCGGCCCGGAGATGCCCAAGGACAAGATCCGCGAGGAAATCGCCGCCGGGCGCATCGGTGGCACCTTCAACTCGCGCACTGCGCCCGAGAACCGCCCGATGCAGGACGCGGCGATGCGCAGCCGCCTGAAGATCCCGATGTTCTTCGCCTACGACACCGTGCATGGTGAACGCACGATTTTCCCGATCGGCCTGGGCATGGCCGCGACCTGGGACATGGACGCCGTGGCCAAGGTCGGTCGTACTGCCGCCATCGAAGCGGCGGCCGACGCCCTGGACATGACCTTCGCACCGATGGTCGACATCGCCCGTGACCCGCGCTGGGGCCGCACCAGTGAAGGCTTTGGCGAAGATACCTACCTGACCTCGAAGATCGGCCAGGTGATGGTCCGCTCGTTCCAGGGCAGCAGCCCGGCCAACCCCGACAGCATCATGGCCATCGTCAAGCACTTCGCCCTGTACGGCGCCGTGGAAGGCGGGCGCGACTACAACACGGTCGATATGAGCCTGCCGAAAATGTACAACGACTACCTGCCGCCCTACCGCGCTGCGCTGGACGCCGGTGCCGGCGGGGTGATGGTGGCGCTGAACTCGATCAACGGTGTACCGGCCACCTCCAACACCTGGCTGATGAATGACCTGCTGCGCAAGGAGTGGGGTTTCAAGGGTGTGACCATCAGCGACCATGGCGCCATCCAGGAACTGATCCGCCACGGCGTCGCCCGCGACGGTCGCGAAGCCGCCAAGCTGGCGATCAAGGCCGGCATCGACATGAGCATGAACGACACCCTGTACGGCGAAGAACTGCCAGGCCTGCTGAAGTCCGGCGAAGTGACCCAGCGCGAGCTGGACCAGGCAGTGCGCGAAGTGCTGGGCGCCAAGTACGACATGGGTCTGTTCAAGGACCCGTACGTGCGCATCGGCAAGGCCGAAACCGACCTCAAGGACTATTATGGCAACGACCGCCTGCACCGCGAAGCCGCGCGTGACGTGGCACGGCGCAGCCTGGTATTGCTGGAAAACCGCAACCAGACCCTGCCGCTGAAAAAAGCCGGCACCATTGCCCTGGTCGGCCCATTGGCCGATGCCCCGATCGACATGATGGGCAGCTGGGCAGCCGACGGCAAACCGATGCACTCGGTGACCGTGCGCGAAGGCCTGCGCCGCGCCGTCGAGGGCAAGGCCAAACTGGTCTATGCCAAGGGTTCCAACGTCACCGGCAACAAGGCGATGTTCGATTACCTGAACTTCCTCAACTTCGATGCCCCCGAGATCGTCGACGACCCGCGTCCGCCTGCGGTGCTGATCGACGAGGCGGTGAAGGCGGCGCAGCAGTCCGACGTGGTGGTGGCAGTGGTCGGTGAATCCCGCGGCATGTCCCACGAGTCGTCGAGCCGCACCACCCTGGAAATCCCGGCCAGCCAGCGTGAGCTGATCAAGGCCCTGAAGGCCACCGGCAAGCCGCTGGTGCTGGTGCTGATGAACGGCCGACCGCTGTCGATCAGCTGGGAGCGCGAGCAGGCCGATGCCATTCTCGAAACCTGGTTCGCCGGTACCGAAGGTGGCAATGCAATTGCCGACGTGCTGTTCGGCGACTACAACCCGTCCGGCAAGCTGGCCATCACCTTCCCGCGCTCGGTCGGGCAGATCCCGATGTACTACAACCACACCCGTATCGGCCGCCCCTTCACCCCAGGCAAGCCAGGCAACTACACCTCGCAGTACTTCGAAGAGCCGAACGGCCCGCTGTATCCGTTCGGTTATGGCCTGAGCTACAGCAGCTTCGAGCTGTCGGGCCTGAAGCTGTCGAGCAAGGACCTCAAGCGTGGCGACACACTGCAGGCCCAGGTGACTGTGAAGAACACCGGCAAGGTGGCAGGCGAGACCGTGGTGCAGCTGTACCTGCAGGACGTGTCGGCGTCGATGAGCCGGCCGGTCAAGGAGCTGAAGAACTTCCAGAAGCTCATGCTCAAGCCGGGCGAGTCGCGCACCTTGAGCTTCCGTATCAGCGAGGAAGACCTGAAGTTCTACAATGGCCAACTGCAGCAGGTGGCCGAGCCGGGCGAGTTCAATGTCCAGGTAGGCCTGGACTCCCAGGCGGTACAGCAACAGAGCTTTGAACTGCTGTAACTGAAGGTCGCCGGCCCTTTCGCGGGCTGGCCCGCTCCCACAGGGGCCTCACAGCCCAATGGACCTGTGCAGTACCTGTGGGAGCGGGCCAGCCCACGAGCGGATGGCCCCGATATCCCAATCACCCGGATCCGCCTCCCATGCCCTTTTCCTTTCGCGCCCTGCGTCTGGGGCTGATCACCCTGCTGATCGTGCTGGGCACCGCGCTCAGCGCCGGCTGGGCCATGCACCAGGCCAAGCGCCAGGCCATGGCAGACGACGCGCGGCGCGCCAGCCAGCAGCTGGGCCTGTACGCCAATGCGTTGCACACCCTGATTGACCGTTACCGCGCCCTGCCCGCCGTGCTGGCGCTGGACCCGGAACTGATCGCCGCCCTGCAGGGCCCGGTCAGCGAACCGCTGCAGGACGCCCTGAACCGCAAGCTCGAGCGCATCAACGGTGCAGCCAACTCCTCCACCCTCGAACTGCTCGACCGCACCGGCCTGGCCATCGCCGCCAGCAACTGGCGCCTGCCCAGCAGCTACGTCGGCTCCAACTACGGCTTCCGGCCCTACTTCAAGCAAGCCCGCAGCCAGGGCAGTGGCCGCTTCTACGCCGTCGGGGTGACCAGCGGGGTACCGGGCTACTTCCTTGCCAGCGCCGTGAACGACGAGCGTGGCCAGTTCCTCGGCGCGATGGTGGTGAAGCTGGAGTTTCCCGAACTGGAACGCGAGTGGCGCCAGGGCAGCGACATCCTGCTGGTCAGCGACGCCCGCGGCATTACCTTCATCGCCAACCAGGACGGCTGGCGCTACCGCGAGCTGCAGCCGCTCAGCGGCGCCGACCGCGCCGAGCTGGCCGAAACCCGTCAGTACGACAAGCAACCGCTGGTGCCGCTGCAGCACGAGGTGCTGACCCGCTTTGCCGAAAACAGCACCCTCAGCCGTGTGCACGGCCCGGCCGGCACTGGTGAATACCTGTGGGAAAGCCTGCCGTTGGGCAGTGAAGCCTGGACCTTGCACCTGCTGCGCAAGCCACAGGTCGTGGCCGACGGCCGTAATGCGGCCCTGGCCGCCGCCGCCGTGTGGCTGAGCCTGGTCTTCGCCGCGCTGTTCCTCAGCCAGCGCCTGCGCCTGGCCCGCCTGCGCCAGCGCAGCCGCGAAGAGCTCAAGCGCCAGGTCGAAGAACGCACCCGCGAACTGCGCACGGCCCAGGAGGGCCTGGTACAGTCGGCCAAGCTGGCCGCGCTGGGGCAGATGTCGGCGGCCATGGCCCACGAGATCAACCAGCCGCTGACCACCCAGCGCATGCAACTGGAAACCCTGCGCCTGCTGCTTGATCACGGCCGCTACGACGAAGCGCGCCAAGCCCTGGAACCGCTGGAGCAGATGCTCACGCGCATGGCTGCGCTCACCGGCCACCTGAAAACCTTCGCCCGCAACAGCCCGGTCGGCCTGCGCGAGCGCCTCGACCTGGCCAGCGTGGTCGACCAGGCCCTGCACCTGCTGGAAGCGCGCATGCGCAGCGAAGCGGTGGACGTAGCCCTGTACCTCGCGCGCCCGGCCTGGGTACGCGGTGATGCCATTCGCCTGGAGCAGGTGCTGATCAACCTGTTGCGCAATGCGCTCGACGCCATGGCCGACAAGCGCTACAAACGCCTGGAGATCCGCATCGAGCCCGACGGCGAATTATGGCGCCTGAGCGTGCTGGATTCGGGGGGCGGCATTGACCAGGCCAACCTGGCCAAGGTCTTCGACCCGTTCTTCACCACCAAGCCGGTAGGCGAAGGCCTGGGGCTGGGCCTGGCCATTTCCTATGGCATCGTCCACGAGGCCGGTGGCCAGCTGCAGGCCGAAAACCTGCCCGGCGGCGCGCGCCTCAGCCTTACCCTGCCCCGTGATCTGGAGCCTGTATGTTGAATTCGGTGATCGTTGTCGATGATGAAGCCAGCATCCGTACTGCGGTCGAGCAATGGCTGAGCCTGTCCGGCTTCAGCGTACAGCTGTTCGCCCGCGCCGAAGAATGCCTGGCACACCTGCCCCGGCATTTCCCCGGGGTCATCATCAGCGACGTGCGCATGCCTGGCATGGATGGCCTGCAACTGCTCGAACGCCTGCACGCAGACGACCCTGACCTGCCGGTGATCCTGCTGACCGGGCATGGCGACGTGCCCATGGCGGTGGAAGCCATGCGCAGCGGCGCCTACGACTTCCTGGAAAAGCCCTTCACCCCGCAGCATCTGCTGGGCAGCCTGCGCCGCGCCCTGGAGAAGCGCCAGCTGGTGCTGGAAAACCGCAGGCTGCACGAGCAGGCCGATCTCAAGTCGCGCCTGGAAGGCACGCTGCTGGGTATGTCCCAAGGCCTGCAACAGCTGCGCCGACAAGTACTGGACCTGGCCAGCCTGCCGGTGAATGTGCTGATCCGTGGCGAAACCGGCAGTGGCAAGGAACGTGTGGCCCGCTGCCTGCACGATTTTGGCCCGCGCGCGGGTAAACCGTTCGTCGCCCTCAACTGCGCGGCCATCCCCGAATCGCTGTTCGAGGCCGAGCTGTTCGGCCATGAAAGCGGCGCCTTCACCGGCGCCCAGGGCAAGCGCATCGGCAAGCTGGAATATGCCAACGGTGGCACGGTATTCCTCGACGAAATCGAGAGCATGCCACTGGCACAGCAGGCCAAACTGTTGCGGGTGATCCAGGAGCAGAAGCTGGAGCGGCTGGGGGCCAACCAGAGCATTGCCGTCGACCTGCGCATCATTGCCGCGACCAAGCCCGACCTGCTCGAAGAAGCCCGCGCCGGGCGTTTCCGTGAAGACCTCGCCTATCGCCTGAACGTGGCCGAGCTGCGCCTGGCGCCGCTGCGTGAACGGCGTGAGGATATTCCACTGCTGTTCGAACACTTTGCCCACGCCGCCGCGGAAAAGATCGGCCGTGCGGCTCCTCCCCTGTCGGGCAGCCAGCTGGCACAGCTGCTGGTGCATGATTGGCCGGGCAACGTGCGCGAACTGGCCAACGCGGCGGAACGCCACGCCCTGGGGCTGGGCTCGCCGGACCTTGAGGTGGCACCGGCCGGGCAGTCACTGAGCGGGCAGATGGAGGCATTCGAGGCGCAATGCCTGCGGGCGGCACTGCGCCAGCATGGGGGTGAAATCAAGGCTGTGATGGAAGCCTTGCAACTGCCTCGGCGCACGCTTAACGAGAAGATGCAGCGGCACGGGTTGGTCCGCGAGGACTTTGTCGGGCGGGGATGAGCGGAAATCCGCCTATCAGGCTCAGTGAGTAAGCAAAAAACCGCTCACCGGGAGGTTTCTGGGGGCTGTGTCGCAGCCCTTCGCGGGCACGCCCGCTCCCACAGAGAAAATACGCGCGCTCAAGCGTGACGCAGTCCCTGTGGGAGCGGGCGGGCCCGCGAAGGGCGCCAGGCGCCCCCATCTGGAACATGGTGCACCTGTTTGGCACACCTTCTGCAATTGCCTGTGCAAGCTGCGCCTCGGCGAGCTCCACAAAAACAACGAGAAGGTATCCCTGATGGATAACGCCACCACCCTGCCCGCCGGGGCGGCCACTGCGCCCGCCGCGGAAAAAACCACCGCCAGCCGCCTGAAGTCGATCTTCAGCGGGTCCATCGGCAACATGGTCGAATGGTACGACTGGTACGTCTACGCAGCATTCTCGCTGTACTTCGCCAAGGCCTTCTTCCCGGCCGGCGACTCCACCGCACAATTGCTCAACACTGCCGCGATCTTCGCCGTGGGCTTCCTCATGCGTCCGATCGGTGGCTGGCTGATGGGCCTGTACGCCGACCGCAAAGGCCGCAAGGCCGCGCTGATGGCCTCGGTGCTGCTGATGTGCGCTGGCTCCCTGGTCATCGCCCTGACCCCGGGCTATGAAACCATCGGCGTCGCCGCGCCGATCCTGCTGGTCATCGCCCGTCTGATGCAGGGCCTGTCGGTGGGCGGTGAATACGGCACCTCAGCCACCTACCTCAGCGAAATGGCCAGCAAGGACCGCCGCGGCTTCTTCTCCAGCTTCCAGTATGTGACGCTGATCTCCGGCCAGCTGATTGCCCTGGCGGTACTGATCGTCCTGCAACAGACCCTGACCACCGAGCAGCTGTATGCCTGGGGCTGGCGCGTACCCTTCGTGATCGGTGCGCTGTGCGCCGTGGTGGCCCTGTACCTGCGTCGCGGCATGGAGGAAACCGCCTCCTTCACCAAGAAGGCAAAGGCCAAGGAAAGCCTGATGCGCACCCTGCTGCGCCATCCCAAGGAACTGCTGACCGTGGTCGGCCTGACCATGGGCGGCACCCTGGCGTTCTACACCTACACCACCTACATGCAGAAGTACCTGGTCAACACCGTGGGCATGAGCATCAGCGACTCGACCACCATCTCGGCCGCCACGCTGTTCCTGTTCATGTGCCTGCAGCCGGTAATCGGTGGCCTGTCCGACAAGATCGGCCGGCGTCCGATCCTGATCGCCTTCGGGGTACTCGGTACCCTGTTCACCGTACCGATCCTCAGTACCCTGCACACCATCCAGACCTGGTGGGGCGCGTTCTTCCTGATCATGGCCGCGCTGATCATCGTCAGCGGCTACACCTCGATCAACGCCGTGGTCAAGGCCGAGCTGTTCCCCACCGAAATCCGCGCCTTGGGCGTGGGCCTGCCGTACGCCCTGACCGTGTCGATCTTCGGCGGCACCGCCGAATACGTGGCCCTGTGGTTCAAGAGCATTGGCATGGAAAGCGGCTTCTACTGGTATGTCACCGCCTGCATCGCCTGCTCGCTGCTGGTGTACGCAACCATGAAGGACACCAAGCAGCACTCGCGGATTACTACCGAGTGAGTGTGAGCTTGCCGAAATGAAGAAGGGCGCACCGTTTTCGGGGCGCCCTTTGTTCATTCACTACGCACGCAAGCACACCACCCCGTCAGGACATTTCCAATGCCTGGCGCGGTTCACGGCGCTGGTACCAGGTGGCCATCAGCACCAGTATCAGCAACACCCCGCCCAACACCGCCGAAGAACCGACCGTGCCGAAGCCGAGGCCGCCCTTTGCAGGCGATTTGGTGAGGAAATCACCGAGCGTTGCACCGAACGGACGAGTGAGCACGAACGCTACCCAGAACAGCACCACACCGGGGATGCGCGTCCAGTAGCGGGCCACCACCACCAGGGCGATAGTGCTGCCAATCAGCAAGGCGCCGCCGGCAAAGCCTAACCCCGAGTCGTCTGCCAGGTAATCGCCCAAGGCAGTGCCCAGGGTGTTGGAAAACAGTATTGCCACCCAGTAGAACAGCTCGCCCGCACGGTTCTTGATGCGCGTGACATCCAGCGGGTTGCCACTCAGGCGCCAGGCCAGGAAGGTCAGCAGCAAAATGCCGATGAGCAGGGCCGAACCCGCGGCATAGCCCAGGCCCAGGGTGCGGTCCATGAAGTCGGACATGGTGGTACCGGCGGTACTGGTGGAGAGGATCACCAGCCAGTACAGCAGTGGGTGGTAGCGGCGCGAATACAGCTGGCCAAGCAAGGTCAGCAGGAACACGCTGATCAGCAGCAGCGAGCTGAGTGCATAGCCGATGTTCAACGTCATCGACAGCAAGTCACCCGCGGTTTCCCCAAGCGTGGTAGCGCAGATCTTCATGACCCAGAAGGCCAAGGTGATTTGCGGAAGTTTGTTCATTATTGTGCCGCTCCTTATGAAGTGCGGCGATGGTGCTGAGCAGCGTCTGAAAAAACGGTTGGCGATAAATGAAAAATGCGTTCATCGGTCATTCATGACTTATTTTTCATTCTTAACACCCTATTAATTCCTCCCCTCCAAGCTGCAATGGCTGGTAATCGATTGCCTGTGTGAAACAGGGGATCTCGGGCAGCACCACGCCAGGGATCAGCGATAGACGCATGCAGACATATCTATAAAATAGATTTTTAAGCGCTATTTTTTGCGCTTTTTAATCTAATTAATCGGCGTAGCATCAAACCCATAGAAACAAACAACCTTCAAACCCACTGGAGCAACGACCATGAAAAACAAACTGATCCTCACCCTGGCCCTCTCGGTTTTCGCTGCTGGTGCTTTCGCTGAAGATGGCTACAGCCGCACCAAGGCCAGCACCTTCACAGCGGTACAGAGCCAATCCGCTACCTACGCTGAAGATGGCTACGACCGCACTGGCAGCCAGCGCTTCGCTGAAGACGGCTACGACCGCACCGGCAGCCAGCGCTTCGCTGAAGACGGCTACGATCGCACCGGCAGCCAGCGCTTCGCCGAAGATGGCTTCGACCGTACTGGCGGCCAGCGCTTCGCCGAAGATGGTTTCGACCGCACCGACGCCCACCGCATCAGCTGATCCACTGATGCGCGCTACCAGCCCGGCTTCGGCCGGGCTTGATCATTTGCAGGCGGACACAGGCTTGGCACACTAGGCGTCTTGTCCACCAGGAGGTAGGGCCAGCAAGCCCAGCACAGATGTACTACTACGAACCCGCCAAAGGCCACGGCCTGCCCCACGACCCGTTCAACGCCATCGTCGGCCCCCGCCCTATCGGCTGGATTTCCTCACAGGACCGCGAAGGCCGCCTGAACCTGGCGCCCTACAGCTTTTTCAACGCCTTCAACTACATTCCACCGATCATCGGCTTCTGCAGCGTCGGGCGCAAAGACAGCCTGAACAACATCGAGCAGACTGGCGAATTCGTCTGGAACCTGGCCACCCGCCCATTGGCCGTGCAGATGAACCAGAGCTGTGCGCCGGTTGCCGCCGAGGTCAACGAATTCGAATTGAGCGGCCTCACCGCCACGCCGTCGCGCATCGTCAGCGTGCCACGGGTCGGCGAAACGCCGGTGGCCTTCGAGTGCAAGGTCAGCCAGATCGTCCAGCTCAAGCGGGCCGACCAGGAACTGGTGCCCAGCTGGTTGATCCTCGGTGAAGTGGTGGCGGTGCACATTGCCGAGCACCTGTTGAACAACGGCATCTACGATACCGCTGCCGCCGAACCGATCCTGCGTGGCGGTGGCCCGGCGGACTATTTCGAACTGGGCAACCTGTTCAAGATGGCCCGGCCACCGGCCTGATCACCAGATCAGTTCGCCTTCATCGCTGACGCCCTGCAGGCGTTGCAGCTCGGCCGTGGCCGCTTCGTCGGCGGCCACGGCGCCCTTGAACACCTGGCCGTCGAGCACCTTGTGAAAGCGCGGCGCGCCGCCCATGCCCAGGGCCTTGACCGCAATGGCAGCGTTGTAACCGCCGCCTTCCACCGGGACCATCGCCGAAACCGCTTCGAAATGCGGGAATTCTCTACGTGCCATGTTGCTATCCGACTGGTTTATCGAGGGCCGGCATTCTACCTTATTCGCTTGTACGGCCCCATCGCCGGCAAGCCGGCAATAGGGCCAGTACAAGCGACACCTCAATCAAAGGTATGCAGGTCAAGGCTGCTGACTACCTGAGCCTGTACCAGCTCACCAAACACCTCCAGCGTCGGCGAAGCAAAGTACCCGCTCATTGCCTGCTGGTCCTGCCAGCTCCCACTGAGCAGCCACAGGTCGGTATCGGCCTGCGACCGCTGTACGGTGAAACTCAGGCAACCCGGTGCCCGCAGCGAGGGTTCGAGCAGGTCACGCAGGCGTGCGCCCAGTTCTGCCGAGCGCCCGCTGCTGGCACGGATGAAAGCAAGGTGGGTGACCGGTCGTGTCGGGGTCATTGCACAATCTCCTTGAAGCAGGCGGACGGAAAAGCCAGGCTGCCAAGGTTAGGGGCTGCCCCACGCGACGCGTTAGGCCAATACTGCCTGGCGATTGCCTGATCCTGCAGCGCGGCAGGATCAGGCAATCGGCGTGCAGCTTTCGACTAGCGCCCGCCATTGCCCAAACCTATGCTGCGTCGGTCAGCAGAGGAAAGCCATCATGACCATCGCCACGTCCATCGATCCCACCCTGGAACTGCAACGCCAGGAGCTGGCCGAGCTGATCCGCCGCCACGCCGGCGAGCCCTACGGCCCGGCCTCGGCCATCGATGACCTGTACCTGGTGCGCTATACCGAGAATGTCCGCTCGGTGCCAACCCTGGCGCAACCCGCCCTGTGCATCCTTGCCCAAGGTAGCAAGAGCTTGTTCCTCGGGGATGAACAGTACGCCTACGACCCGCTGCACTACATGGTGGTTTCAGTGACCTTGCCGCTGAGCGGCGTGCGCCTCGATGCCAGCCCCGAGCACCCCAGCCTGGGCTTGCGCCTGGACCTGGACCCGGCCGAGATCAGCCAGCTGATTGCCGAAAGCGGACCGATGCTGGTGCCCAACCGGCCCTCGGGGCGTGGCTTGTACGTGGAAAGAACCGACGCCGCCTTGCTTGACGCCCTGCTGCGGCTGATTCGCCTGCTGGACACTCCGCGCGACATCGCCATGCTCGCGCCGCTGTTTCGCCGGGAGATTCTCTACCGCCTGTTGCGAGGCCCGCAGGGCTACCGGTTGTATGAAATCGCCCTGGCCAACAGCCAGACCCACCGGGTTTGCCAGGCCATTACCTGGCTCAACCAGAACTACCAGTTGCCGTTGCGCATCGAAGACCTGGCGCGGGTGGTCAACCTCAGCACCTCGACCTTGCACCACCGGTTCAAGGCCGTGACCTCAATGAGCCCGTTGCAATACCAGAAGCAACTGCGCTTGCAGGAGGCACGGCGGTTGATGCTGAACGACGGGCTCGAGGCGGCGGTGGCGGCCTATCGGGTGGGCTACGAAAGCCCGTCGCAATTCAGCCGGGAATACAGCCGGCTGTATGGCGCGCCACCGATTCGGGACGTGGCGCGGTTGCGAGCCACGGCCGGCTGAGTGCGGTGTTACCTCTACCAGCCTGCCCCACAGGCACCGCACAACCTTCAGCCTTTGTGCAAAAACCTGTGGCAGCGGGTTCACCCAGGAACAGGCCGGTACAGGCGACAGCGCTGCTTTACCCCAGCACAGCCGCCTGCCACTGGTTCTGATCGACCTGGATCAGAGTCGGCACCTTGCGCTCCACCGCCAGCATCAGCGCCGCCTGCAGCTGTGCCACATCGGCCACATGTTCCGCCGCGGCCCCCAGTGCCCGGGCCACGCCAAGGAAATCCGGGGTATGGATATCCACCCCGACCGGCTCGATGGCACGGTTGACCATGTACTTCTTGATTTCTTCGTACCCCTGGTTATTCCACAGCAGCACGATCAGCGGCACCTGCGCCTCCACTGCACTGGCCAGCTCCGGCAAGGTGAACTGCAAACCACCATCCCCGATCAGGCACACCGCAGGCGCACGCTCGCCAAGCTGCTCGGCGCTGCCCAACCAGGCGCCCATGGCCGCCGGCAGGGCATACCCCAAGGTGCCGTAGCCGGTCGAGGCATTGAACCAGCGGCGTGGCTGCTCCATGTCCAGGGTCAGGTTGCCGGTGTACACCGGCTGGGTCGAATCGCCCACCAGAACGGCATTCGGCAAACATTCGAGGATCGCTTGCAACAGGCGCGTCTGGCTCAAGGTAGGCTGGTCCCAACCGGCCGCCAGCGCCTGGCGCAGATTGGCCACGCGGGCAGCCCCCCAGGTGCTTTCGCACACGGGCTGCGGTTGCGCCTGCAAGGCGCCGAGCAACGCCTCGGCCGCCAGTTCGGCATCAGCCACCAGCGCCAGCTCGGGCAGGTAGTTACGCACGGTCTGGTCCGGGTCGATGTCGACGCGCAGCAGGCTGCCCGGGATCGCGAAGCCACCCTTGAAGGTCACGTCATAGTCGGTTTCGGCCAGCTCGGTGCCGATTGCCAACACCACGTCGGCCTCGGCTACCAGTGCCCGCGTGGCTGGCAGTGACTGGGTCGAGCCGATTTGCAGCGGGTGGCGGGACGGCAGCAAGCCCTTGGCATTGATGGTCAGTGCCACCGGGGCCTGCAAGTGTTCAGCCAGGCGTGCCAGCGCAGCACCCGCAGCCAGTGCCCCGCCCCCGGCCAGGATCAGTGGCCGCCGTGCATTGGCCAGGCGCTCGGCCATCTGCACCACCGCCTGCGGCGCTGCCCCTGCCCGGCTGCCACGCACCGGACGCCCGGGCAGCAAGTGCTCGGCCGGTTCGACCAGCACATCGAGCGGGATCTCGATATGCACCGGCCGCGGCCGGGCCCCTTCGAACACGGCGAAGGCCCGCGCCAGCACCTGGGGCAGGTCGTCGGCGCTCATCAAGGTATGGGAAAACGCCGCTACCCCCGCCACCAGCGCCGCCTGGTCCGGCAACTCGTGCAGCTTGCCGCGGCCACCGCCCAGTTGATTGCGGGACTGCACGCTGGAAATGACCAGCATCGGGATCGAGTCGGCATAGGCCTGGCCCATGGCGGTGGTGATGTTGGTCATGCCCGGGCCAGTGATGATGAAGCACACCCCGGGCTTGCCACGGGTGCGTGCATAGCCATCAGCCATGAACCCAGCACCCTGCTCATGGCGCGGAGTGATATGGCGGATGGACGACCCCGCGAGGCCGCGGTACAGCTCCACGGTATGTACGCCGGGGATGCCGAAGACATGGTCCACGCCATAGCCTTCAAGGAGTTTGACCAATACTTCGCCGCAGGTTGCCATTGGGGTCCACCGTCAATCTTGTTGGGTTATGGCCTTATTGGACCCAAGCCACGGCTACTCCCACAATGCAAAAAAACGCATACTAGCCATGTCCTGGGATCATGGCCAAGCACAATGAAACGCCTTCCGCCGCTGCCCGCGCTGCACACCTTTCTGGTCACCGCCCAGCACTGCAATTTCACCCGCGCCGGGCAGCAGTTGCACATTACCCAAGGTGCTGTCAGCCGGCAGATCGCAGCCCTCGAGCAACACCTGGGTTATGCCCTGTTCCAGCGCCAGGCCCGCGGCCTGAGCCTGACGCGCGAGGGCCAGGACTGGTTGCCACGGGTGCAGCAGGTATTCTCTCTGATCGAACAAGGGGTGCGCGAGGTGGGGGGGCGCAGCGCCACCTTGCAGCTCAAGGCGCCCACCTGCGTGATGCGCTGGCTGCTACCGCGCCTGATGGAATGGCAGGCGCTACGCCCAGATGTGCCGGTAGAACTGACCACTACGGTACAGCATGGGGTGGACTTGCGCCGCGAGGGCTTCGATGCGGCGGTGGTCTATGGCGATGCACCGAACCATGGGCTGCGTGTGCGCAAGCTGTTCGACGAGCAGCTGACACCGGTCTGTGCACCTTCGCTGCGCCAGGGGCCGCTGCCGCTGCAGCAGGTTGAAGACCTGGCCCGGCACATGCTGCTGCACCCGTCGCGGGATGAGCATGACTGGCGCCTGTGGTTGCAGGCGGCCGGGGTGACGCTGGCCAGTCAGGGGCCAAAACAGCATTTCGAGACCCTGGACATGGCGATGGCCATGGCCGCGCAGGGGACCGGTGTGGCCATCGGCGACTGGTCGCTGATCGGCGATGACTTGCGCGGGGGGCGGCTGTGCATGCCTTTTGCGCTCAAGGTGATGACCGGCAAGGGGTATTACCTGGTGAGCCAGGCCAAGGGCTTGCCACCGGGGTTGGTGGAGTTGCTGGATTGGCTGGAGGGCCAGGCCGGCCTGTGATGGCCCATGCGCGGGCAAACCCGCTCCTGCAAGGGTTGCGCAGGTTTAAAGACCTGTGTGTACCTGTGGGAGCGGGTTTACCCGCGAAAGGGACCACTCAATGGCCGACTGTGAAGCGCTGCCGCGAATGCTGCGGCTTTTCCAGCTCGTCGAGCATGGCAATTGCGTAATCGGCAAAGCTGATCCAGCTCCTGCCGTCCGCACCGATCAGCAGATGGTCCTTGCCCAGCGTGTAATGCCCGCTGCGCTCACCCTCGACGAATTCCGCCGAAGGCGACAGGAAGGTCCAGTCCAGGTTCGGCTCCCGTTGCAACACCTGCAGAAAATGCGCCCCGGCCGAGGCCTCGGCCTTGTACGCCTCCGGGAAGTCCGCGCTGTCGATCACCCGGTGCCCCGAGGGCAGCAACAGGCTACCGGCCCCGCCCACCACCAGCAGGCGCCTGACCCCGGCCCGCTTGACTGGCTCGATGATGGCGTGCGGCTCGATGGTCGCAAAGTGCGCCGCGCTCAATACTGCATCCACACCAGCTACCGCCACTTGCAAGGCTGCGCTGTCCTTGACGTCAAGCGCCTTGACGGTCACCCGGTCACGCCCCTGCAAGCGCGAGGGGTCACGGGCGATGGCCAGCACGCTGTGGCCACGGCGCAAAGCTTCTTCCAGCAACTGGCTGCCAGCGCGGCCAGTGGCACCAATAATCGCGATCTTCATGGGATACTCTCCATCCGCTACGGAATTACCACTTCATCTCACCCTTGGCGACCTTGGCCCCCAACACCAGCGAGCTCTCATCGGCCAGGCCTGGGTAACGTTGCTTCATCGCCTCGATCAACGCACCGGCATCTTTCGCCTTGGCGGTCTCGGCATCGAAATCACCAATGTAGTTCGCCGTGAAACGCACGGCCTCCAGCGACCGGCTGCTGTCCCCAAGGTAGTGCCCAGGGATGACCGTGCGCGGCGCCAGCGCTTCGATATGCGCCAGGGTGGCGAGCCAGTCAGCGTGCGACTTGGCCGATGCGGTATCGGCCATCCACACATGGATGTGCTCGGACACCACCACGCCACCGACCACCGCCTTGATCGACGGGATCCATACAAAACTGCGGTCAGGCTGCGGACCGTCCAGGCCAACCACCTCGAGGGCCTGCCCCTCCAGCATCAGGCGGTCGCCTTCGAGCACCTGCGGCAGCACCAGCCGCGCCGGCTTGTCCGCGCCCATCTGCGGCCCCCAGTAGGCCAGTTTGGCCGCCATGGTCTGGCGGATATGGGCAACTGTGGCAGCCGAGGCCAGCACCTTGGCGTCGGGGAAGGCCCGAGTCAGGGTATCCAGGCCAAAGTAGTAGTCCGGGTCACCATGGCTGATGTAGATGGTGGTCAGGTGCTTGCCGCCAGCTCGCAAACGTTGCACCAACTGCTCGGCCTGGGCCTTGCCGAACTGGGCATCGACCAGCACGGCGTCGTGTTCGCCACTGACGATTACCGAGCTGACCGGGAAAATCGCGGCATGGCCGGGGTTGTATACCTCCAGTTGCAGGGGCTCGGCAGCCAGCACCGGGCCGGCCAGGGTAACGCAGGCCAGTAGCAGGCCACGCAAGGCAGTGAAAAGAGGCATCGAAAACGCTCGTCGGATGAACAATGCCAACAGCTTAGTTGCCCGATCCATGCCAAAAAATGCGATCCTCGCACATAGTTTGTTTCTGAAATCGGGCAGATCATGGACCGCCTCAACGCCATGCGTGTTTTCGTCACCGTCGTCGACCTTGGCAGCCAGTCGGCGGCGGCGGATCATCTGCAGCTTTCCCGGCCAGTGGTGTCGCGCTACCTGGCAGAGCTGGAAGACTGGGTTGGCGCGCGGCTGATGCAGCGCACCACACGCAGGCTCAGCCTCACCGCCGCCGGCCAGGAAACCCTGCCCCGCTGCCGGCAACTGCTGGAGCTGGCTGGCGACCTGCAGGCCGCAGTGCAGCAGCCGGACGACGCACCGAAAGGCGCGCTGCGCATCAGCGTGAGCACCTCATTCGGCCAGGCCCAGCTGGTGGATGCGGTCGCTGCCTACGTTCGACGCTACCCGGGAGTGAAGGTAGAACTGCAGATGCTCGATCGCACGGTCAACCTAGTGGACGAACGCATCGACCTGGCGATCCGCACCAGCAACGACCTGGACCCCAACCTGATCGCCCGGCGCCTGAGCGTGTGCCGCTCGGCAGTGTGCGCCGCACCGGCCTACCTGCGCGAGCACGGCACGCCGCAACGGGTCGAGGAACTGAGCCAACATAATTGCCTGACTCATGCCTATTTCGGCCACAGCCTGTGGCATTTCGAGGTGGGCGGCCAGCAGGTTGCCGTGCCGGTGGCGGGGAACATCAGCGCCAACGAGGCAATGACCCTGCAAAAGGCGGCACTGGCCGGCGCTGGCATCGCCATGCTGCCGACCTATCAGGCCGCCGAGGCCCTGCGCCGGGGCGAGCTGGTGCGCCTGCTGCCCGAGGCAAAGCCGCGCGAGCTGAACCTGAATGCGGTGTACACCTCGCGCAAGCATATGCCGGCGACCTTGCGCAGCATGCTGGACTTTCTGGTCCAGCGGTTCAGCGACGAGCCGGAATGGGACAGGGACCTGTAACGCTCCCTACAGGGTGAGCGCGGTCACTCCTCGACGCTCATGTATTCCTTGGCCCAGCGGATGTAGTCCTCAGGCTGGGTGTAGGTGTGCGACAGTTCGGTGGCGCTGAGGTTTTCCGACTTGTTCTGCTGGCCACGCTGCAGGCGCAGGCAATCGTAGGTGGCCTTGATCGCGGCAAAGTAGGCGGCGTGGCCATCGACCACGATGCGTACCCCAAGGCGCGCCAGGCGCTCGTCGTCGCGCAGGTTCGGGTTGCCATAGCTGACCAGCATCAACGGTACCGTCAGGTGCTCGGCAATCTGCTCAAGCTGCTCGAAGTCCTTGACACCTACCATGCAGATACCGTCGGCACCGGCCTTCTGGTAGCTCTGGGTACGCACGATGATCTCTTCGGTGGAAAGCACGCCAGCATTGGTCCGGGCAATGATCGACAGCGAGGAGTCGACCCGCGCCTCCAGTGCCGCGCGGATCTTGCCGACGCCCTCTTCGACCGGGATCAGGTCGGTGGACTTGCGCCCGAATTGCGCTGGCAGCAGGGTGTCCTCGATGGTCAGTGCGGCCACGCCGGCACGTTCCAGTTCAATGACCGTGCGCATGACATTCAGCGCGTTACCGTAGCCGTGGTCAGCGTCAGCCAGCACCGGCAGTTGCGCCACCCGGCCAATACGGGTGGCCTGTTCGACGAATTCGCTGAGGGTGATCAGGGCGAAGTCCGGCGCAGCCAGTACCTGCAGCGAAGCGACGGAACCACCGAGGATGCCGACCTCGAAGCCCAGGTCTGCGGCAATGCGTGCCGACATCGGGTCGAACACCGATGCAGTGTGGTAACAGGCACCTGAAGCGAGCAGCTCGCGGAAGGCAAAACGCAGATCTTGATGGGAAGCCTTGGGCATGATCACTCCGCAAAATAAGGTGAAATTCGAACGGTAACTACCGACCCCTGTATCGGGTCTACCTGACCTGTTCCAACCGTCGCCATCTGGGCGGTCATGCTCGACATGCAGGCAGAGGAATAAAAGGTGTGGGAGACAAAGGCACGAAACAGCTGCGGCAAAATGTTGCACCAAGCTGGTGCAGGCCGCGGTTTTCAGCCTTTGTGGCATACCAACGATATCACGCAGCCATGCCGCACTGGATGAATGCGCCAATGCCGATCTTGCATAGGGGATGCAGATAGTACATAGGAAGCTACCTAACTCAGGTTACAATCCGTGGGCGTTTTCGCAGGAAGACCCGCTCCCACAGATACGGCGCAAAGTCCGCCACACACAGACAAGGTATTTCCGTGACCGCCGCCCTGCCCCCCACCACCCTGCGCAATGTGCTCACCGCCCTGATGCTGGCGATCTTCCTCGGCGCGCTGGACCAGAGCATTGTCGCCGTCTCGCTGCCTGCGATCTCGGCGCAGTTCAACGATGTCGGCCTGCTCGCCTGGATCATCTCCGGTTACATGGTGGCGATGACCGTGGCCGTGCCGATCTACGGCAAACTGGGTGACCTGTATGGGCGGCGACGGATGATCCTTACCGGCATCAGCCTGTTCACCCTGGCCTCCATCGCCTGCGCCCTGGCCCAGGACATGCCGCAACTGGTGCTGGCCCGAGTACTGCAAGGCATTGGCGCGGGTGGCATGGTTTCGGTGAGCCAGGCGATCATCGGTGACTTCGTACCACCGCGCGAGCGCGGCCGTTACCAGGGCTATTTCAGCAGCATGTACGCCGTGGCGAGCGTCGCCGGGCCGGTGCTCGGTGGCTGGCTGACTGCGTATTTGTCGTGGCGCTGGGTGTTCTGGATCAACCTGCCACTGGGGCTGGTCGCGCTATGGGCAATTCGCCGCGCCCTTGGCGGCATGCCGGCGCAACGCCGCGAGGCGCAGGTGGACTACCTCGGCGCCGTACTATTGATTCTCGGCCTGGGCAGTCTGTTGCTGGGCATCACCCTGGTCGGCCAAGGCCATGCCTGGGCCGACCCGGCCGTACTGGCCCTGTTTGCCTGCGCCGGGCTGGGCCTGCTGCTGTTCATCGCCCATGAGCGCCGCTGCCCGGAGCCGCTGCTCCCGCTCAGCCTGTTCGGCAACCGCGTGGCAGTGCTGTGCTGGGGCGTCATTTTCTTCGCCAGCTTCCAGTCGATCTCGCTGACCATGCTGATGCCGTTGCGCTTCCAGGGCATCACCGGCGCTGGTGCCGACAGCGCTGCCCTGCATCTGCTACCGCTGGTGATGGGCTTGCCCGTGGGTGCCTTTTCTGGCGGCCGCCTGACCAGCCGGACCGGGCGCTACAAGCCACAGATCCTGGCCGGTGCGCTGCTGATGCCAGTGGTCATTTTCGCCATGGCGCTGACCCCGCCACAATCGGGCGGGCTCAGCGCGCTGTTCATGCTGCTGACCGGTATAGCCTGCGGGCTGCAATTCCCGACCTCGCTGGTGGGCACGCAAAGCGCGGTGGCCAGCGAAGACATCGGTGTCGCCACCAGTACCACCAACCTGTTCCGCTCGCTGGGCGGGGCCATGGGCGTGGCATGCATGTCCAGCCTGCTGCTGGCCCTGCTGCAGCAAGGCGGGTTCGAGTCGCCGGGCAATCCCTTGCTGGGCAGTTTGAAGGCCGGTGAGGTGGACCTGGTGACGCAGGGGCGCTTGCTGGAAACGTTCCGGCAGCTGTTGATGGGGAGTGCCGGGGTGGCTGTGCTGGGACTGTTTGCAGCATTGGCATTGCCAGACCGGCAGCTGCGAGGCCGCTGAAGGGGCCGCAGCATTAATCTCCTCTTAATACAAAGAGGAAACACTCCCTAACAATCCTTAACAAAGTGTCATTTGCGCAGCGCCGGGCTCAAGCGCAGCATATCCAGCCCGGTGTCGACCCATTTCTCGACATCTTTCAACAGGTCGAAACTGTCAGGCAGCAACAGCCAGCGCCCGATCAGGCCATCGGCATAGGCAAACATGGCCACCGCCGCGCGCTCGACATCCAGCTCGCCTGGCAACTGCCCGCGGCGCACGGCATTGGCCAACGCCAGGGTGATGCCCTTGTGGCAATCCAGCACCGCAGCCTGGCGCTGCTGGCGAATTTCACACATGTCATCGGTGAACTCGCACTTGTGATGCAGGATTTCATTGATACGCCGGGTTCGGGCATCCAGCACCAACTCGTTGAACACTTGCAGCAACAGCTTGCGCATGCAGCCAAGCGGGTCCACTTCGTCCTCGCTTTCGCTCGCTCGCGCCAGGTGATCATGGGTTTCGTGCACGCTGTCGAGCAACGCCTGCACCAGCTCGGCCTTGTTATTGAAGTGCCAGTAAATGGCCCCGCGCGTCACACCCGCCTGTTCGGCGATATCGGCCAGGGTGGTTCGCGCAACCCCGCGCTTGTAGAAGGCCCTTTCCGCCGCCTCGATGATCTGGGCGCGGGTTTCCTGGGCTTCCTCTTTGGTTCGACGGACCATGGCAGTACCAACCTCGTCTGGCCCGAACGCTTGGCGCGCACGGGTAAATGTTCCGGAGCACCTCTGCAGGGTGCACCTCGGATGAGCTAATCAAGGGCTGTGGCAGTACCCGAGTACAACCCAGCGGTATTTACAAACAACCATGAATGTAAGTATATTCCTTAGCAAGCTATTTATCCACCGGATAGCAATTTTTCCAGATCAATACACTTCCACTACTCTTGAGCGTCTCCCAGCTCCAGCGCCCCGAGGATCCTCATGCAATTCAAGCCAGCCGTTACCGCTCTGGTTTCCGCCGTCGCCCTGGCCTCCCTGCTCAGTGGCTGCAAGAAAGAAGAAGCAGCGCCTGTGGCGCAGGCTCCTCTGGTCGGCGTCGTGACCATCCAGCCGCAAGCCTTCACCCTGACCTCGGAACTGCCTGGGCGCACCAGTGCCTACCGCGTCGCCGAAGTGCGCCCGCAGGTCAATGGCATCATTCTCAAGCGCCTGTTCAAGGAAGGCAGCGAAGTCAAGGAAGGCCAGCAGCTGTACCAGATCGACCCTGCCGTGTACGAAGCCAACCTGGCCAATGCCCAGGCCAACCTGCAGGCCACCCGCTCGCTGGCCGAACGCTACAAGCAGCTGATCGACGAGCAGGCTGTGTCCAAACAGGAATACGACGACGCCAATGCCAAACGATTGCAGGCCGAGGCTTCGCTGAAGAGCGCGCAGATCGACCTGCGCTACACCAAGGTGCTGGCACCGATCAGCGGCCGTATCGGCCGTTCGGCGTTCACCGAGGGTGCGCTGGTGAGCAATGGCCAGGCCAACGCCATGGCGACCATCCAGCAGCTCGACCCGATCTACGTCGACGTCACCCAGTCCACGGCCGAGCTGCTCAAGCTGCGCCGTGACCTGGAAAGCGGCCAGTTGCAGAAGGCCGGTGACAACGCCGCCTCGGTGCAACTGGTGCTGGAAGACGGCAGCCTGTTCAAGCAGGAAGGCCGCCTGGAGTTCTCCGAAGTGGCGGTCGATGAAACCACCGGCTCGGTCACCCTGCGCGCGCTGTTCCCCAACCCCGACCACACCCTGCTGCCTGGCATGTTCGTGCACGCGCGGCTCAAGGCCGGGGTCAACGCCAACGCCATCCTGGCACCGCAACAGGGCGTCACCCGCGACCTGAAGGGCGCGCCGACCGCGCTGGTGGTCAACCAGCAGAACAAGGTCGAACTGCGCCAGCTCAAGGCCAACCGTACCCTGGGCAGCGACTGGCTGATCGAGGAAGGCCTGAACCCAGGTGACCGCCTGATCACCGAAGGGCTGCAGTACGTGCGCCCGGGGGTTGAAGTCAAGGTCGCCGAAGCCACCAACGTCAAGAAGCCCGCCGGCCCTGCTCAGGCCAACGCGGCGAAAGCAGACGCCAAAGCGGAGTAAACCATGTCGAAGTTCTTTATCGATCGCCCGATCTTCGCCTGGGTGATCGCCTTGGTGATCATGCTGGTCGGCGCCTTGTCGATCCTGAAGCTGCCGATCAACCAGTACCCCAGCATCGCGCCGCCGGCCATCGCCATCGCCGTGACCTACCCGGGCGCCTCGGCGCAAACCGTGCAGGACACCGTGGTGCAGGTGATCGAGCAACAGCTCAACGGTATCGACCACCTGCGTTATGTGTCGTCGGAAAGCAACTCCGACGGCAGCATGACCATCACCGCCACCTTCGAGCAGGGCACCAACCCCGACACCGCACAGGTGCAGGTACAGAACAAGCTGAACCTGGCCACCCCGCTGCTGCCGCAGGAAGTGCAGCAGCAAGGTATCCGCGTCACCAAGGCAGTGAAGAACTTCCTGCTGGTGATCGGCCTGGTGTCCGAAGACGGCAGCATGTCCAAGGACGACCTGGCCAACTACATCGTCTCCAACATGCAGGACCCGATCTCGCGTACCGCTGGTGTGGGTGACTTCCAGGTGTTCGGTGCACAGTACGCCATGCGTATCTGGCTCGATCCGGCCAAGTTGAACAAGTTCCAGCTGACCCCGGTCGACGTCAAGACCGCGGTGGCCGCGCAGAACGTGCAGGTATCCTCCGGCCAGCTCGGCGGCCTGCCTGCAACGCCAGGTACCCAGCTGAACGCCACCATCATCGGCAAGACCCGCCTGCAGACTGCCGAGCAGTTCGAGAAGATCCTGCTCAAGGTCAACAGCGACGGCTCGCAGGTGCGCCTGGGTGACGTCGCCCAGGTTGGCCTGGGGGGTGAAAACTATGCAGTCAGCGCCCAGTTCAACGGCAAGCCGGCCTCCGGCCTTGCGGTAAAGCTGGCCACCGGCGCCAACGCCCTGGACACCGCCAAGGCCCTGCGCAAGACCATCGCCGACCTGGAACCGTTCTTCCCGCCTGGAGTGAAAGCGGTATTCCCGTATGACACCACCCCGGTGGTCACCGAGTCGATCAGCGGCGTGATCCACACCCTGATCGAAGCTGTGGTCCTGGTGTTCCTGGTGATGTACCTGTTCCTGCAGAACTTCCGCGCCACCATCATCACCACCATGACCGTTCCGGTGGTATTGCTGGGCACCTTCGGCATCCTGGCCGCAGCGGGTTTCAGCATCAACACCCTGACCATGTTCGCCATGGTCCTGGCCATCGGCCTGCTGGTGGACGACGCCATCGTCGTGGTGGAAAACGTCGAGCGGGTGATGTCCGAGGAAGGCTTGCCGCCCAAGGAAGCGACCAAACGCTCGATGGAGCAGATCCAGGGCGCCCTGGTGGGTATCGCCCTTGTGCTGTCGGCAGTACTGCTGCCCATGGCATTCTTCGGCGGTTCCACCGGTGTGATCTACCGGCAGTTCTCCATCACCATCGTCTCGGCCATGGGCCTGTCGGTGCTGGTGGCGCTGATTTTCACCCCGGCCCTGTGCGCCACCATGCTCAAGCCGCTGAAGAAGGGCGAGCACCATGTGGCCAAGCGCGGCTTCTTTGGCTGGTTCAACCGCAACTTCGACCGCAGCGTTACCGGCTACGAGCGTAGCGTGGGTGCCATCCTGCGCAACAAGGCGCCGTTCCTGCTGGCCTATGCACTGATCGTGGTCGGCATGATCTGGCTGTTCGCCCGCATCCCGACCGCGTTCCTGCCGGAAGAAGACCAGGGCGTACTGTTCGCCCAGGTGCAGACCCCGGCTGGCTCCAGTGCCGAGCGCACCCAGGTGGTGGTCGACCAGATGCGTGAATACCTGCTGACGAAGGAAGCCGACACCGTAGCGTCGGTGTTCACCGTCAACGGTTTCAACTTCGCAGGCCGTGGCCAGAGTTCGGGCATGGCATTCATCATGCTCAAGCCGTGGGACGAGCGCTCCAAGGAAAACAGCGTGTTCGCCCTGGCCCAGCGTGCCCAGCAGCATTTCTTCACCTTCCGCGATGCGATGGTGTTCGCCTTCGCCCCGCCTGCGGTGCTGGAGCTGGGTAACGCCACCGGCTTCGACGTATTCCTGCAGGACCGTGGCGGTGTCGGCCATGCCAAGCTGATGGAAGCACGCAACCAGTTCCTGGCCAAGGCCGCGCAGAGCAAGGTCCTCAGCGCCGTGCGCCCGAACGGCCTGAACGACGAGCCGCAGTACCAGCTGACCATCGATGACGAACGTGCCAGCGCCCTGGGCGTGACCATCGCCGACATCAACAACACCTTGTCGATCGCCTTGGGTGCCAGCTACGTCAATGACTTCATCGACCGTGGCCGAGTCAAGAAGGTGTACATCCAGGGTGAACCGAACGCCCGGATGAGCCCGGAAGACCTGCAGAAGTGGTACGTGCGCAATGGCGCAGGCGAGATGGTGCCGTTCTCCTCCTTCGCCAAGGGTGAATGGACCTACGGCTCGCCCAAGCTGTCGCGTTACAACGGCGTCGAAGCGATGGAAATCCTGGGTGCACCGGCACCTGGCTACAGTACCGGTGAAGCCATGGCCGAAGTCGAGCGCATCGCCGGCGAACTGCCTGGCGGTATCGGCTACTCCTGGACCGGCATGTCCTACGAGGAAAAACTCTCCGGTTCGCAGATGCCGGCACTGTTCGCCCTCTCGGTACTGTTCGTGTTCCTGTGCCTGGCAGCCCTGTACGAAAGCTGGTCGATCCCGATCGCCGTGGTGCTGGTAGTACCGTTGGGTATCATCGGTGCCCTGATCGCCACCAGCCTGCGCGGGTTGTCGAATGACGTGTACTTCCTGGTCGGCCTGTTGACCACCATCGGCCTGGCGGCGAAAAACGCCATTCTGATCGTCGAGTTCGCCAAGGAATTGCACGAGCAGGGCCGCAGCCTGTACGACGCCGCGATCGAGGCATGCCGCATGCGTCTGCGCCCGATCATCATGACCTCGCTGGCGTTCATCCTCGGCGTGGTACCGTTGACCATCGCCAGTGGCGCCGGCGCCGGCAGCCAGCACGCCATCGGCACCGGCGTGATCGGCGGCATGATCAGCGCAACCGTACTGGCTATCTTCTGGGTACCGCTGTTCTTCGTCGCAGTGTCGTCGCTGTTCGGCAGCAAACAGCCGGAACAGGACGCCTCCCCTGAAACTCCACGTTATGAGGCTGGGCAATGACCAAGTCTTTGTTGTCCCTGGCGGTAACCGCTTTCATTCTCGGCGGCTGCTCGCTGATCCCTGACTACCAGACCCCGGAATCGCCGGTGGCCGCGCAGTGGCCGCAAGGCCCTGCCTACTCGCCGACCCAGTCGGCGGACGTTGCCGCCGCGGAACAGGGCTGGCGCCAGTTCTTCCACGACCCGGCGCTGCAACAGCTGATCCAGACCGCGCTGGTGAATAACCGCGACCTGCGCGTGGCGGCGCTGAACATCGATGCCTATCGCGCACAGTACCGCATCCAGCGGGCCGACCTGTTCCCGGCGGTTTCCGCCAACGGCAGCGGCAGCCGCCAACGGGTGCCAGCGAACATGTCGCAGACCGGTGAAGCCGGCATCAGCAGCCAGTACTCGGCCACCCTGGGCGTGAGTGCCTATGAGCTGGACCTGTTCGGCCGCGTACGCAGCCTGACCGAGCAGGCCCTGGAAACCTACCTGTCCAGTGAACAGGCACGTCGCTCCACGCAGATCAGCCTGGTGGCCAGCGTGGCCAACGCCTACTACACCTGGCAAGCCGACCAGGCGCTGTTCAAGCTGACCGAAGAAACGCTGAAGACCTACGAGGAAAGCTACAACCTCACCCGTCGCAGCAATGAAGTCGGCGTGGCCTCGGCACTCGACGTCAGCCAGGCGCGCACCGCCGTGGAAGGCGCCCGGGTCAAGTATTCGCAATACCAGCGCCTGGTCGCCCAGGACGTCAACAGCCTGACCGTGCTGCTGGGCACCGGCATTCCCGCCGACCTGCCCAAGCCGCTGGAGCTCAATGCCGACCAGCTGGCCGAAGTACCGGCCGGGCTGCCGTCGGACATCCTCCAGCGTCGCCCGGACATCCAGGAAGCCGAGCACCTGCTCAAGGCCGCCAACGCCAACATCGGCGCGGCCCGTGCGGCGTTCTTCCCGAGCATCAGCCTGACCGCCAATGCCGGCAGCCTGAGCCCCGACATGGGTCACCTGTTCTCCGGCGGCCAGGGTACCTGGCTGTTCCAGCCGCAGATCAACCTGCCGATCTTCAACGCCGGCAGCCTGAAGGCCAGCCTGGACTACTCGAAGATCCAGAAGGACATCAACGTCGCCAAGTACGAGAAAACCATCCAGACGGCCTTCCAGGAAGTCTCCGATGGCCTGGCGGCGCGCAAGACCTTCGAAGAGCAGCTGCAGGCGCAACGCGACCTGGTGCAGGCGAACCAGGATTACTACCGCCTGGCCGAACGCCGCTACCGTATCGGTATCGACAGCAACCTGACCTTCCTCGACGCCCAGCGCAACCTGTTCAGCGCCCAGCAGGCACTGATCGGCGACCGCCTTTCGCAGCTGACCAGCGAGGTCAACCTGTACAAGGCGCTTGGCGGTGGCTGGTACGAGCAGACCGGGCAGGCCAACAACCAGCAGGCAGCGGTGGAAGCACCGAAGAGCTGATTGAAGCTGTCAAAGCATCAAGCCCACCCTCGCGGTGGGCTTTTTGTTTTGTGTTGCCTGAACCGGCCTCTTCGCGGGCTCGCCCGCTCCCACGGGGCCACCACAGTTTCCGAGGTTGTGATGATCCTGTGGGAGCGGGCGAGCCCGCGAAGAGGCCAGCACAGGAAAAATAATTAACCAGCCGGAACATTCCGTTCGATTATCGCCCGCTTCCGCTTGTGGCGAATTGCCTCGCCCCCGCCCCACCCCGCACCATCCTCCCCACGCAACGTTGCCCCGGTTCATCCCCCAAGACCCGCACCTGCAGGCCGCACTCTGCAGCACACCGGCTCGCCCATAAAAACAAGAGATCGACGACAGATGAGCACTTTGCAACCCGCACGCCAGCTGCTGCCCGGCCTGTTGGCCATGTCCTGCGCCTTCCCGCTGCTCGCCGCCGAGGGTGGCTTCATGGAGGACGCCAAGGCCACCCTCAACCTGCGCAACTTCTACATCAACCGCAACTTCGTCGACCCGGCCCACCCGCAGGCCAAGGCCGAGGAATGGACGCAAAGCTTCATCCTTGACGCCCGCTCCGGCTTCACCCAGGGCACCATCGGTTTCGGCATGGACGTACTGGGCCTGTACTCGGTCAAGCTCGACGGCGGCAAAGGCACCACCAACACCCAGCTGCTGCCGGTGCACGACGATGGCCGCCCCGCCGATGACTTCGGCCGCCTGGGCGTGGCGCTGAAAGCCAAGCTGTCCGAAACCGAGCTGAAAGTCGGCGAATGGATGCCGGTACTGCCGATCCTGCGCTCGGACGACGGCCGCTCGCTGCCACAGACCTTCCGCGGTGGCCAGCTGACTTCGAAGGAAATCACCGGCCTGACCCTGTACGCCGGCCAGTTCCGCGGCAACAGCCCGCGCAACGACGCCAGCATGGAAGACATGTCGCTGAACGGCAAGGCGGCGTTCACCTCTGACCGCTTCAACTTTGCCGGCGGTGAGTACACCTTCAACGACAAGCGCACCATGATCGGCTTGTGGGATGCGCAGCTCAAGGATATCTACCGCCAGCAGTACCTCAACCTGGTGCACAGCCAGCCGCTGGGCGACTGGACCCTGGGCGCCAACCTGGGCTACTTCACTGGCAAGGAAGACGGCGCCGAACGCGCTGGCGAACTGGATAACCGCACCGCCTCGGCCCTGCTTTCGGCACGCTATCAGGGCCACACCTTCTATGTCGGCCTGCAGAAGGTCAGCGGCGACAACGCCTGGATGCGGGTCAACGGCACCAGCGGCGGCACCTTGGCCAACGACAGCTACAACTCCAGCTTCGACAATGCCAAGGAGCGCTCCTGGCAGGTGCGCTACGACTTCAACTTCGCCACCGTCGGCGTACCCGGCCTGACCCTGATGAACCGCTACATCAAGGGTGACAATGTCAGCGCTGGTGGGGTGGACGACGGCAAGGAGTGGGCGCGGGAAACCGAGCTGGCCTACGTGGTGCAGTCAGGCAGCTTCAAGGACCTGTCGCTGAAGTGGCGCAACTCCACCATGCGTCGCGATTTCAGCACCAACACGTTCGATGAGAACCGGTTGATCGTGAGTTACCCGCTGAACCTGCTTTGAACAGGCCGGATATGGCAGCGCGGGCCGCTGCCATTCGCCTGGCTGATGATGGTGGTGACGGCGGTCTATCCTGAGCTATATCGGTTGCAGCACCGGCCTCTTGCGGGTGCTGGCAACACAACCGATCCGGCAAACCAGGGAGGCACAACATGAAGAACCTCGTCGACCACCTGAGCCAATATGCCAGCTACCATCGCGACCCACGCAACATCGCCAGCCACTTCGTCGGTATCCCATTGATCGTGCTGGCGGTGACCATCCTGCTGTCACGCCCGGGCTGGGATGTGGCAGGCATGTGGCTATCGCCGGCAATGTTGGCAGCGGCGGCCTCGGTATGGTTCTACTTGCGTCTGGACCTACGCTTCGGGCTGGTGATGGGCTTGTTGCTGGGGCTCTGCCTGTGGGTCGGCCAGGTGCTGGCGATGCAGTCCACCGCGCTGTGGCTCGGCAGCGGCCTGGTGGCGTTCGTGCTGGGCTGGATCATCCAGTTCGTCGGCCACTACTACGAAGGCCGCAAGCCGGCGTTTGTCGACGACATCAGCGGCTTGATCATCGGGCCGCTGTTCGTGGTGGCGGAAGCAGCGTTCATGCTAGGCCTGTGCCCGGCCCTGAAGCAGGCCGTGGAGCGCAACGCAGGCCCGGTTGCAGGGCGCTCGTTGTAGGAACGGCCTTGTGTCGCGATGGGCCGCTCCTATAGAAACCGCGCAGCGATCAGCTCCGGGATTCGACACCCAGTTCATCCCACACCGACTCCGCCAGGTGGAAGGTGGCGTTGGCCGCCGGAATGCCGCAATAGATCGCGCTCTGCATCAGCACTTCCTTGATTTCGTCGCGGGTCACGCCGTTGTTGACTGCCGCACGCAGGTGCAGCTTCAGCTCGTCGTTGCGGTTCATGCCGATCAGCATGGCGATGGTGATCAGGCTGCGCGTGTGGCGCGGCAGGCCCGGGCGGGTCCAGATGTCACCCCAGGCGTGGCGGGTGATCATTTCCTGGAACTCGCCATTGAAGTCGTTGAGCTTGTCCAGGCTGCGGTCCACATGGGCATCGCCAAGCACTGCGCGGCGTACCTGCATGCCAGCGTCGTAACGTTGTTTCTCGTCCATGCCGATATCCTCAGTGAGCCAGCAGGAAGTCGAGCACGCGGCGGCTGAACGCCTCGCCGACCTCGACGTTGGACAGGTGTGCCGCCGGAAAGTCGATGTACTCGGCAGCTTCGATCGCGGCCTGCATGAAGCGGCCATGTTCAGGGGTGGTCACCACGTCTTCGGTACCGGCCACGATCAGCGTCGGCACCTGGATACGGCCCAGTTGCTCGCGGTAGTCGGCATCGCGCACCGCCGCGCAGTTGCTGGCATACCCTTGCGGGCTGGTCTGCGCGAGCATCTGGCAGATGCGCTGGGCCTGGGCTGGCTGGGCCTGGGCGAACCCCGGGGTGAACCAGCGGGCGATGGAGGCGTCGCGCAGGTCGACCATGGCCTGCTGGCCGCCCTTGAGCACGGTGTCGATCCGGCTGTTCCACACCTCGTCATTGGCAATCCTGGCGGCGGTGTTGCACAACGTCAGGCTGTGCAGGCGCTGGCCGGCATTGATGCCCAGCCACTGGCCGATCAGGCCGCCCATCGACAGGCCGACGAAGTGCGCCTTGGCGATGTCGAGGCCGTCGAGCAAAGCCAGTACGTCACGACCCAGCTGTTCGATGGTGTATGGGCCTTCAGTGACCAGCGATGCGCCGTGGCCACGGGTGTCGTAGCGCAGCACCCGCAGGTGCTGGCTCCACAGCGGGATCTGCGTGTCCCACATGCCCAGGTCGGTGCCCAACGAGTTGGACAGGACCAGCACCGGGGCGTTTGCCGGGCCATCGATCTGGTAGTTCAAAACGCCATCGGCCAATTGCAAGTGCGCCACAGCGGTCTCCTTCAGGCAATAAAACGTTGATGTTCAGATACGGCGCGTGCCACCCAGACACGGGCCTGGCCCAGGTAATGGGCAGGGTCGAGCAGGCGATCGAGTTCTTCGCCAGACAGTTCGGCACTGACCTGCGGTTCGTCGCCCAGCACCGCGCGCAAGTGACGCCGCTCGGCCACGGCGCGCTGGCAGCACTGCTCCAGCAGGTGATGGGCGCGGTCGCGGCCCACCCGCTGGGCGAGGACGATGCTCACCGCCTCGGCCAATACCAGCCCCTGGGTCAGGTCGAGGTTGGCGCGCATGCGCGCGGCATCCACTTCCATGCCCTCGGCAATCACCTGGGCCTGGCGCAAGGCACCGGATACCAGGCAGCAGATATCCGGCAGGGTTTCCCATTCGGCATGCCACAGGCCAAGGCTGCGCTCGTGCTCCTGGGGCATGGCGGCAAACAGCGTCGAGACCAGGCCCGGGACACGCGTCGCCGCGCCGATCAGTACAGCCGCACCCACCGGGTTGCGCTTGTGCGGCATGGTCGAGGAGCCGCCCTTGCCTGGCGCGGAAGGCTCGAACAGCTCCCCCGCCTCGGTTTGCATCAGCAAGCTGACATCGCGGCCAAACTTGCCTAGGCTGCCGGCGACCAGGCCCAGCACCGAGGCGAACTCCACCAGGCGGTCGCGCTGGGTGTGCCAGGGTTGCTCGGGCAAGCTCAGCTTGAGCTGAGCGGCCAAGGCTTCGGCCACCGGCATTGCCTTGCTGCCGAGGGCTGCCAGGCTACCCGAGGCCCCACCGAACTGCAGCACCAGCAGGCGTGGGCGCAGTTCCTGCAGGCGTTGCCGGTGGCGGGTCAAGGCGCCCAGCACACCCGCCAGTTTCATGCCCAGGGTCACCGGGGTGGCGTGCTGCAGCCAGGTGCGCCCCACCAGCGGCGTATCGGCATGCTGCAAGGCCTGGCGGGACAGGGTATCGGCCAGCCTGGCAAGGTCGGCCTCGATCAGGTCGAGGGCTGCCCGCAGTTGCAGGACCAGGCCGGTATCCATGGCATCCTGGCTGGTGGCACCGAGGTGCACGTAGCGCTCGGCCTCGGGCACGCCACTGGCAATCACCTTGCCCAACGCCTTCACCAGCGGGATTGCCGAGTTGCCCGCAGTGGCAATCGCGTCGGCCAGCGCACGGACGTCGTAGCGCTCGGCGCGACAGGCCGCCTCGATAGCCGCGACGGCGCTGTGCGGGACCAGCCCGGCTGCAGCTTCGGCACGGGCCAGCGCCGCTTCGAAATCGAGCATGCCTTGCAGCCGGCCGCGGTCGGAAAATATCTCGCGCATGGCCGGCGCGGTGAAGTAGGCGTCGAACAGTTGGTTGGTCATGCCACGTCCTTAAATCTCGTGGTGCAGGTATGCCGCCTGCTTCGGCAGGCGCAGGCTGAACAGGAAGGCTATCGCCATCATCGCCGTCACGTACCAGTAGAAAGTGTTTTCCATGCCCAGGGTCTTCAAGCCCAGGGCCACGTATTCGGCCGAACCGCCGAACGCCGCGTTGGCCACCGCATAGGCCAGGCCCACACCCAACGCGCGCACCTGCGGTGGAAACATCTCGGCCTTCACCAGGCCGCTGATCGAGGTGTAGAAACTGACAATGCACAGCGCCAGGGTAATCAGCACGAAGGCCATGAACGGGCTGGTCACGGTTTTCAACGCCATCAGCAACGGCACCGTGAACAGTGTCCCCAGGGCGCCGAACAGCAGCATCGAATTGCGTCGGCCGATGCGGTCGGAGAGCATGCCGAAGAACGGCTGCAGCACCATGAACAGGAACAACGCACCGGTCATCACGTAGCTGGCGTTTTTCGCCGTCATACCGGCGGTGTTGACCAGGTATTTCTGCATGTAGGTGGTGAAGGTGTAAAAGATCAGCGAACCACCGGCGGTATAGCCGAGCACGGTGACAAAGGCCGCCGCATGGTTGCGGAACAGGCCCTTGATGGTGCCGGCCTCCTCGCTCTGGCGGATTTCGGCACTGCTGGTCTCGTGCAGCGAGCGGCGCAACATCAGCGAGATCAGCGCGGCGATGGCGCCGACCACGAACGGTATGCGCCAGCCCCAGGCCCGCAGCTCATCTTCAGTGAGCAGTTGCTGCAGGATCACCACCACCAGCACCGCCAGCAACTGGCCGCCGATCAGGGTGACGTACTGGAACGAAGCGAAGAAGCCGCGCTGGCCGCGCAGGGCCACTTCGCTCATGTAGGTGGCGGTAGTGCCGTACTCACCGCCTACCGACAGGCCCTGGATCAGGCGGGCCAGCAACAGCAATGCCGGGGCCCAGGTGCCGATGCTGGCATAGGTTGGCAGGCAGGCGATCATCAGCGAGCCGAAGCACATCATCAGCACCGAGATCATCAGGGAATTCTTGCGACCATGACGGTCAGCGAGGCGGCCGAATATCCAGCCACCAATGGGGCGCATCAGAAAGCCTGCGGCAAACACACCCGCCGTGTTCAGCAACTGCACCGTGGGGTCGTCGGAAGGAAAGAAAGCCGGGGCGAAGTAGATGGCGCAGAAGGCATAGACATAGAAGTCGAACCATTCCACCAGGTTGCCTGAGGAGGCACCAACGATAGCGAAAATGCGTTTACTGCGTTCTTCGCCGGTGTAATAGGCTGAAGTCATGGTGAGTTTACTCCTGGAGGGTCGCAGGTAATTCTAGACATACCTGGTAACACGCTCGTTCCGCCTTGGCCTTGTGTCTGAGGTATCGGCCACTTCGCTGACACGCCCGCCCCACAACAGGAGGCGTGGTTCCCTCTGTGGAAACGGGCGTGCCGGCGAAGTGACCGGTACAGGTCAAACCCGCTCGATGGCCAACGCCAAACCCTGCCCGACGCCCACGCACATGGTCGCCAGGCCTTTACGCCCACCGCTCTTCTCCAAATGGTGCAGCGCCGTCAGCACCAGGCGCGCACCGCTCATGCCCAGCGGGTGGCCCAAGGCGATCGCGCCGCCGTTGGGGTTCACCTGCGGCGCATCGTCGGCCACGCCCAGTTCACGCAGCACTGCCAGGCCTTGGCTGGCAAAGGCTTCGTTAAGCTCGATCACATCGAAATCCTGCACTGCCACACCCAGGCGCTCGGTCAGCTTGCGCACCGCCGGCACCGGGCCGATGCCCATTACCCGCGGCGCTACCCCGGCGCTGGCCATGCCCAGTACCCGGGCACGAGGGGTCAGACCGTGCTGGCGGACCGCCTCGGCCGATGCCAGGATCAGCGCCGCAGCGCCATCATTCACACCCGAAGCGTTGCCAGCAGTGACGGTCTTGTCCGGGCCGTTGACCGGCTTGAGCCTGGTCAGGGCTTCCAGAGTCGTCTCCGGGCGCAGGTGTTCATCGTGCTCGACAACAGTTTCGCCCTTCTTGTGGGCGATACGCACCGGCACGATCTCTTCGGCAAAGAAACCGGCGGCCTGGGCAGCGGCAGCCTTCTGCTGGCTGCGCAGGGCGAAGGCGTCCTGGTCGGCGCGCGAGACCTGGTAATCGTCAGCCACGTTGTCGGCGGTTTCCGGCATGGAATCCACGCCGTACTGGTGCTTCATCAGCGGGTTGATGAAACGCCAGCCAATGGTGGTGTCTTCGAGCTTCATGTTACGCGAGTAGCCGCTCTCGGCCTTGCCCATGACGAACGGGGCACGCGACATCGACTCGACGCCCCCGGCGATTGCAAGCTCCATTTCACCGCTGGCGATTGCGCGGAAGGCGGTGCCAATGGCATCCATGCCCGAGGCGCACAGGCGGTTCAGGGTGACGCCGGGGATGCTCTGTGGCAGGCCGGCCAGCAACAGTGCCATGCGCGCCACGTTGCGGTTGTCTTCACCGGCCTGGTTGGCGCAACCGAAAAACACCTCGTCCAGTTGCTCCCATTGCACGCTCGGGTTGCGCTCGATCAGCGCCTTCAGCGGCACGGCCGCCAGGTCATCGGCACGCACGCCAGCCAGTGCGCCGCCAAAGCGACCGATCGGGGTGCGGATGGCATCACAGATGAATACGTCGCGCATCAGGCTTCTCCTGCCGCCTGGCCATGGGCCGCGGCGGTACGGGCTTCGAGGTCGCGCAGTGCGGACAGCTCGACTTCGGTGGGTTCGGCAGTGGTTTGCACATCGTCGGCAAAACGGATCGCCCAACCAGTGGCAGCGATGATCTGCTCACGGGTCACGCCTGGGTGGATGGCGGTGACGACGAATTCGTTGGTGCCGGCTTCCGGCTGCATGATGCACAGGTCGGTGATGATGCCGACCGGGCCGTCGCCTGGCAGGCCAAGGCGCTTGCGCGAGTCGCCGCCTTCACCGTGGCCGACCGAGGTGATGAAATCCAGCTTGTCGACGAAGGCACGCGGCGACTGCTTGAGGATGATCAGCACCTGCTTGGCCGAACCGGCGATCTCCGGTGCGCCGCCGGCACCCGGCAGGCGGGTTTTCGGGGCGTGGTAGTCACCGACTACGGTGGTATTGATGTTGCCGAAGCGGTCGACCTGCGCGGCACCAAGGAAACCGACATCGATGCGGCCACCTTGCAGCCAGTAGCGGAAGATCTCGCCGGTCGGTACCACGGTATCGGCGGTCTCGGCCAGCTCGCCATCGCCGATCGACAGCGGCAGCACGCTTGGCTTGGCGCCGATCGGGCCGGATTCGTAGATCAATACCACGTCAGGCGACGAGGTCAGGCGCGCCAGGTTGGCGGCCTTGGACGGCAAGCCGATGCCGACGAAGCACACAGCACCATTGCGCAGGCGCCGGGCTGCGGCGACGGTCATCATTTCGGAAGTGGAGTAGCTCATTGTGCGGCCTCCGCAGTGCTGGCCAGCCTGGCCTTGAATTCGTTGAAGTCGGCAGTGCCGCGGATGCAGGTGTCGATCCAGGCGGTGAACGATTCGCGGCTACGGGCAATCGGGTCCCACGCCTGGTAGAAACGGTTGTCACGTTCGTAGTAGCCGTGAGCGTAGGACGGGTGCGCACCACCCGGCACCAGGCACACTGCGCTCAGGGCCCAGGTCGGTAGCACGCAGGCATTCATCGGTGACTGCAGGTCGTCGACGATTTCCTCGACAGTGACAATGCAACGCTTGGCGGCCAGGGCAGCCTCCTTCTGCACACCGAGAATCCCCCACAGCAGCACGTTGCCCTTGCGGTCAGCTTTCTGCGCGTGGATCACGGTCACGTCCGGGCGCACCGACGGTACCGCAGCCAGCACTTCACCGGTGAACGGGCAGGTAACACTCTTGATCAGCGGGTTGACCTTCGGCAGATCGGAACCGGCGTAGGCACGCAGCACCGCGAAGGGCAGGCCGGAGGCACCAGCAACGTAGGCGTTGGCCAGGTCGGCGTGGCTGTGTTCTTCAATCTCGATAGCGTGAGGCCATTGCTTTTCGACGGCATCACGCAGGCGGTGCAGCGAACCGACCCCCGGGTTGCCGCCCCAGGAGAAAATCAGCTTGCTGGCGCAACCAGCGCCGATCAGCTGGTCATAGATCAGGTCGGGGGTCATGCGCACCAGGGTCAGGTCGCGCTTGCCCTGGCGGATGATTTCGTGGCCAGCGGCGGTCGGGATCAGGTGGGTGAAACCTTCCAGGGCGACGGTATCGCCATCCTGGATGAACTGCTTCACGGCGTCGTGAAGCGAGAGAATTGCGGCCATTTGGAGACTCCTGGTCAGGATGCTTCGGTAAGCTCAGATTAAGGAGGCTCGCGGGGGGCTGACAATCCGATAATCGACTATTTGTGCGATTATCGAACCAATTATTGCGTCCCTACCTATCCCCTTTCGCGCCTGGACCGGCCCTGTCCGGCGAGCCCATCTCCACAGGTCGGCATCGGCCTCACGTCATATGCACGCCTGTGGGAGTGGGCTTGCCGGCGATGAGGCCGACACATCAGGTCGCGTCAGCGTGGCTCACCAGCCCTTTCACGATCACACCCACAGCCGCCAGCCCTGCCGGTACCAGCAGCGCCGTAAGCACCTGTTCGAAACTCCAGCCCAGGCCCAGCAGCGTCGCACCACTCCAGGCCCCGAGAATCGCCCCGAAACGGCCGATACCCAGCATCCACGATACCCCCGTGGCCCTGCCCTGCGTCGGGTAAAAGCGCGCCGCCAGCGACGGCATGGCCGACTGCGCCCCGTTCACGCACATACCGGCAACCAGCACCAGGGTGGCCAATAGCGTGATATTGCCCAGGCTCTGCCCCACAGCGTAGGCAAACACCCCAGCCAGCAGGTAGAAAATGCCGATCACCTTATGCGGGTTGAAGCGGTCCATGGCCCAGCCCACACCGACCGCGCTCAACACGCCACCAAACTGGAACAGTGCGCCGATGAAGGCTGCCTGCTCCATGCTCGCGCCGCTGTCGCGCATCAGCGTCGGCAACCAGCTGGTCAGCAGATACACGATGACCAGGCCCATGAAGTAGGTCAGCCACAACAGCACGGTGCCCAGGCCATAAGTGCCGGAGAAGATCACCGCAAACACATTGCGTGCGGCCACGGCCTTTTGTTCCGGTACGCTGAAACTGCCTGCCTCGGCCACCACCTGCGGGGCGATGGGCGACAAGGTCTTGCGCACCTTGTCGGTGCCGCGATTGCGCACCACCAGGAACCGCGCCGACTCCGGCAGCCAGGCCATGAGCACCAGCGCCAGCAACAACGGCAGTACGCCACCGACCACCAGCAGGCTGTGCCAACCGTAGGCTGGGATCATCTTGGCGGAAATGAAGCCACCACCAGCCATGCCGAGGTTGAAGCCGCAGAACATGCTGGTCACCAGTAGCGACTTGAGGCGCTCGGGCGTGTATTCGGAAAGCAGCGTGGTGGCGTTGGGCATGCCCGCACCAAGGCCCAGGCCGGTCAGGAAACGCAGTACCAGCAACTGGTCGACGTCAGTGGCGTAGGCCGAAGCCAGGCTGAAGCCGCCAAACACCAGCACCGCCCCGACCAGCACCCCCTTGCGACCAAACCGATCGGCCAGCGGGCCGGAGCCCAGGGCACCGAACACCATGCCGATCAATGCGGCACTCATGACCGGGCCCAGGCTGGCACGGTCGATCCCCCATTCCTGCGACAAGGCCGGAGCGATGAAGCCCATGGCCGCAGTGTCCAGGCCATCGAGGAAGACGATCAGGAAACACAGCAGCACCACCCGCCATTGATAGCGGGACAGCGGCTGCTGGTTGATGAACGACTGGACGTCGAGGCTTTTGCCGACGTTGGGTTGCGCTTGGTTCATTATTGTTATCCAGAATGAGGGCATAGCCATACCACTGCGCGCGGTCAACCGGCACAGAAGGCAATCATTGCGAGAAAGCGGCTTGCGTCAGCCTGGATACAACGGGACTGCGCGCGGGTGCGGCCGCGCCAGCGAAGGGACAGTATTCATGCTAAATGCCTCTTGTATTTTTCTTGTTCGGTCAGCACAGCCGACCGCTGCGAGAGACATTAATCAGCGGGCGGGGGTGAAGCAATTCGCCGCGAACGACACTGTGCGTTTATCGCACAGGAAAGGCTTTTGCCTGTTCTAAATTTGAAGGGGACCGCTTTGCGTCCCCCGGCGGGCTCAACCAAACAGCTGATGGCAAAGGTCCCGGCTGGCAGCCAGCAGAATCGGCAGGAAGCGCTGCTCCAGCTCGCTGCGCGTCACCCGCCCCACATGCGTGCTCACGTTCAACGCCGCCAGCACCTGCCCCGAAGCGTCATACACCGGTACCGCTATCGAGCGCAGTCCCTGCTCCAACTCCTGATCGACCACGCACCAGCCCTGGGCGCGTACTTGCTGGATACACGCGAACAGCGACTCGGGGTCGTGCAAGGTACGGCTGGTGCGGGCCTTCAGGTCTGCGCGCTCGAGGTACTCGCGCAGGCTGGTGTCGTCCATCGCTGCCAGCAGGATGCGCCCCATCGACGTGCAATAGGCCGGCAGGCGCCCACCCACCGACAGATCGACCGAAATCAGCCGCTCCACCGTGGCTGAGCGGGCTATATAGAGAATATCGTCGCCTTCGAGGGTGGCCATGTTGGCCGCCTCGTGCAACTGATCGCTGATGCGGTCCAGGTAAGGCTGGGCGGAAATCGCCAGCGGCGTCGATGACAGGTACGCATGCCCCAACGTCAACACTTTGGGCAACAGCGAATAGGTACGCCCGTCGGTGGTGGCATAACCCAGCTTGATCAGCGTATGCAGGCAACGGCGCACAGCGGCCCGGGGAATTTCGGTGCGGTGGCTGATCTGCGCGATGGTCAGGTGGCGCTTGCGCTCCTGGAAGGCCTGGATCACCGCCAGGCCACGTGCCAGGGAGGTCATGAAGTCCGGGTCGCCGGTGAAGGCCTGGATGCGTTTGGCCGGGGAAGCCACGATCGGCGGAGCCAGGGCTGTCGAGACAGATCGCGCCTGCTCTGGAGTGGCCGACTCTGGATTGACGGAATCGTTGGCCAGGGTTTCGTCGCTCATTGAATACCTCAAAAAAATCGCCCACTCGTGCGATTATCGAACAAACGGCCGATAATCGCAATTGACCGCTGACACTTTTGCTTATACCTTTCTCAACGCCACTTGTGGCTTCTTTGGAGAGACTGGTCAGGTACCCACCGTAGAAGTCCCAGGCAACGGCCTCGCCTTTCAGGCGAGGCCGTTTTTCATTCCACAACCCGCCATCAGCACGTTACTGCCCAGTGACGAACTTTCATCCACCCTGCCTTTCAAACTTGTACGAACGGCGCAGGCAGTTGACGGATGCGTTCCTTACTTATTGTCAGATATGTCATGGTTGGGTAAATAACGATGTCCGGCGAAATGTCGGTTGCTATAATCGATTGCGCAGGCCGCGGTGCTGCCGTGGTTGTGAACCTTCTGCTGTATCACGCTGGCGTGGTCAGCACGCATACGCACACTGCACTGCGCATGACAAACAGCCATAAACTTAATTCAGGTACTGCATGTGACGAAAGATGAACTGCGCGCAGAACTCGAGCGCCAGGCTGAACGTTACAAGGAAGTCTACGGTGGTGAAGTCACTACTTACGCCGCACAACCGGACCCGGAACGCAAACCCTGGCGCAAGCGTGCCAGCGTGCGTGACCAGGCCTTCAGCCAGGAGCTGGAACGTATGGAAAAGGAACTGCGTAGCGACAACCCCTGAGCCAGGCACAACTACAGCACATCGTCGCCCGGCCGGCGCGAGCATGCTCGATCTTTACCGCCAGGCCGATTAGTGAAATGGAATTACACAAATTTCATACGAGCGTTTGAATGAGCGCGAAACGGCTTTTTCTTTGGTTTTTTGCCAGCATTCGCCATGTTTTACGTGTTTTTGCCGACTTTTCCCTGGCCTCCTGGCCCGCTGCGCACATTCGGTTCACCGCCGGAAGATTGCCGTCGGTCTGTAGCAGATGCATCGATTGCCGAGGTTTTCTGGCATAATCCCGCCCCCCTATGACCGCCAGACAACCTTCATGATCGAATTATTCAGCGGACTGGATGCCTGGGTACTGGTGAGCCTGCTGCTCGCCCTGACCTTCGTACTCGCCTTCGAGTTCATCAATGGCTTTCATGACACCGCCAACGCGGTAGCTACCGTCATCTATACCAAAGCCATGCCGCCGCACCTCGCCGTGTTCTTCTCCGGCGTGTTCAACTTCCTTGGCGTTCTGCTCGGTGGTGTCGGGGTGGCCTATGCCATCGTGCACCTGCTGCCGGTAGAGCTGCTGATCAACGTGAACACCGGACACGGCCTGGCCATGGTTTTCTCGCTGCTGGCTGCGGCCATCACCTGGAACCTGGGCACCTGGTACTTCGGCATCCCGGCCTCCAGCTCGCACACACTGATCGGCTCCATTCTTGGCGTCGGTCTGGCCAACGCCCTGATCAACGACATCCCGCTAGGCGACGGCGTCAACTGGCAAAAGGCGATCGACATCGCCATGTCGCTGGTGGTCTCGCCGATGGCCGGCTTCGCCGTCGCAGCCCTGGTGCTGATCGGCCTGAAATGGTGGCGCCCGCTGTCGAAGATGCACAAGACCCCCGAGCAGCGCCGCAAGCTCGACGACAAGAAGCACCCGCCGTTCTGGAACCGCCTGGTACTGGTGGTTTCGGCCATGGGCGTGAGCTTCGTGCACGGTTCCAACGATGGCCAGAAAGGCATCGGCCTGATCATGCTGGTATTGATCGGCATCGTCCCGGCCAAGTTCGTCCTCGACCTGAACAGCACTACCTACCAGATCGAGCGTACCCGCGACGCCACCCTGCACATGAGCCAGTTCTACCAGCGCAATGCCGCTACCCTGGGCGAATTCCTGGCGCTGGGCAAGGCCAATGCCAGCGACCTGCCGGAGCAGTTCAGCTGCAACCCGCAGCAGACCGAGCCGACCATCGCCGCACTGCAGTCCTCGCTGCAGGGCGTGACCGACTACCACAGCCTGGATGCCGAAAAACGCGTTGAAGTGCGCCGCTACCTGCTGTGCCTGGACGACACGGCGAAAAAGGTCGGCAAGCTGCCGGGCCTGGAAGCCCGTGAAAAGGCCGACCTGGAAAAGCTGCGCAAGGACCTGACCGCCACTACCGAATACGCGCCATTCTGGGTGATCGTGGCAGTCGCCCTGGCACTGGGCCTGGGCACCATGGTTGGCTGGAAGCGCGTGGTGCTGACCGTTGGCGAGAAGATCGGCAAACAGGGCATGACCTATGCCCAGGGCATGTCGGCGCAGATTACCGCGGCCTGCGCCATCGGCATGGCCAACGTGTTCGCGCTGCCGGTATCGACCACCCACGTGCTGTCGTCCGGTGTGGCCGGCACCATGGTTGCCAACAAGAGCGGCCTGCAAGGCGGCACCGTGAAGACCATCCTGCTGGCCTGGGTACTGACCCTGCCGGCGTCGATGGGCCTGGCGGCTGGCCTGTTCTGGCTGGCGTCCAAAGCCATCGGCTGAATGATAGCGCAATAGAAGAAGGCGCCCTTGGGGGCGCCTTTTTCATGGGCCGGTTTCCTGCGCTGGCCAGCTACCTTTTCTTGCCACCCAGCAACGATCCCATCAGTCCCCGCACCAGCTGCCGCCCCAACTGGTTGGCCGCCTGGCGCACCGCCGACTTGATCGCCTGCCCCGCCGCACTCTGCAGGAACTCACCGGCCTTGTCGGCAAAACTTTCCTCATCCACCTGGGGCTGTGGCGCCGGCTCGACCGGTTCACCCTTGCGCCGGCTGAGCATTTCATAGGCCGATTCACGGTCCACCGGTTTGTCATAACGGCCTGCCAGCGGGGAAGCCGCAATCAGGGCGCTACGCTCGGCGGCACTCAGCGGCCCGATACGCGACTGCGGCGGCGCAATCAACACACGCTGCACCATCGCTGGTGTGCCCTTTTCTTCCAGCGTCCCTACCAACGCCTCGCCGATACCCAGCTCGGTCAGCACCGCCAAGGTGTCGAACGCCGGATTGGGGCGGAAGCCATCTGCCACCGCTCGCAGCGATTTCTGCTCCTTGGCGGTGAACGCCCGCAAGCCATGCTGGATGCGCAAGCCCAACTGAGCCAGCACCGCATCCGGCAAGTCCCCTGGCGACTGAGTGACAAAGTACACCCCGACCCCCTTGGAGCGGATCAGCCGCACCACCTGCTCCAGGCGATCCTGCAATGCCTTGGGCGTATCGTTGAACAGCAGGTGCGCTTCATCGAAGAACAGCGCCAATACAGGCTTGTCGGCATCGCCGCGCTCGGGCAACTGCTCGAACAGTTCCGCCAGCAACCACAACAGGAAGGTCGCATACACCTTGGGCGCCTCATGCACCAACTGGCTGGCATCCAGCAGGTGGATGCGCCCACGACCATCGGGGTCTGCTCGTAGCAGGTCTTCAAGCTGCAATGCCGGCTCACCGAACAGCGCCTCGGCCCCCTGCTGTTCCAGGGTAGCCAGCCTGCGCAACAAGGCCTGGGTGGAAGCCGCGGTCATCAGTGCACTGTCTTCACCCAGCAGTTGCGGGTTGTCCTTCAGGTGCGCCAGCAGCGCCTTGAGGTCCTTGAGGTCCAGCAGCAACAGGCCTTCACGGTCGGCCACCTTGAATGCGGCATACAGCGCCGCCTGCTGGCTGTCGGTCAGCTCCAGCAAGTTGCCCAGCAGCAGCGGCCCCATTTCACTGAGGGTGGTGCGGAGCGGGTGCCCAGATTGCCCAGCGATATCCCACAGGGTTACCGGGTAGGCCTGCGCTCGGTGCCCCAGCCAGGGCATACCGGCGATGCGCTCGGCCACTTTGCCCTGCGGCGCGCCGGCAACGCCCAGGCCGCACAGGTCACCTTTGACATCGGCGGCAAACACGGCCACCCCCGCGTCACTGAACGCCTCCGCCAGGTGCTGGAGAGTGACAGTCTTGCCTGTACCTGTAGCGCCTGCTACCAGGCCATGGCGGTTGGCCAGCCTCATCGCCTGCCCAACTGGTTGGCCATCTGGGCCAGCGCCTACAACGACAGTCGAAATTTCCGACATCTCTTTAATCCTCTTCTCAAGCTTTGCCTTAGTTCGGCCGATACCTGTGGGTGATATTCGCCTTAATAGAGAGGGACAACCGAAAAGGGACTTTTCGGGATCTTGCACGGCTGCGACGCCACGCGTGCAAACGCCTGATACAAAACCTTAGCGGAACCGATTACGCCATGAACAAAAGCCTTCGTTTCAGCCACAAGATCCTTTTGGCCGCATCATTGATCGTGATACTCGCCTTCAGCCTTTTCACGCTTTACAACGATTACCTCCAGCGTAATGCGATCCGCGCAGACCTGGAAAACTATCTGGCTGAAATGGGCGATTCCACTTCGACCAATATCCGCAACCTGTTCGACGGCCGTATCAAGCTGGTCGAAAACCTGGCACAGAACATAGCCCAGGAACCGGCCAGCTCCGACACCCTGCTGGGCCAGAATGCACTCATTTCCAGCTTCCTCACGGTCTATGCGGGCAAGGTCGATGGCGGCTTCAGCGTGCGCCCCGATACGAAGATGCCGGACGGGTACGACCCGCGCACCCGCCCCTGGTACAAGGATGGCCTGAATGCCACTGGCACCATCCTGACCGAGCCGTATATCGACATGGCCACCAACAAGATGGTCATCGGCATCATCAGCAAGATCGCCGGCAATGTCGGGGTGGTCGGTGGCGACCTGGCACTCGACGGCCTGGTACAGATCATCAACTCGCTGAACTTCGGCGGCATGGGCTACGCCTTCCTGGTCAACGACCAGGGCAAGATCCTGGTGCACCCGGACAAAGACCTGGTAATGAAGTCGCTGTCGGACCTGTTCCCGCAGCACACGCCGAAACTGACCGGTGAGCTGACCGAAGTGCAGAGCGATGGCCAGACCCGCCTGCTGACCTTCACCCCGATCACCGGCCTGCCGTCGGCCAACTGGTACATCGGCCTGTCGGTGGACAAGGACAAGGCCTTCTCGATGCTCAGCACCTTCCGTACCTCGGCGGTGATCGCCACGCTGGTGGCGGTGGTGATCATCATCGGCCTGCTCGGCCTGCTGATCCGCGTGCTGATGCAGCCGTTGCACACCATGACCCGCGCCATGGAGGACATCGCCGAAGGTGAAGGCGACCTGACCAAGCGCCTGCGTATCCACAATCACGATGAATTCGGCATCCTGGGCAGCGCCTTCAACCGTTTCGTCGAACGCATCCACAGCTCGATCCGCGAAGTGTCCTCGGCCACCGAGCAGGTCAACGAAGTGGCCCTGCGCGTGATCAGCGCCTCCAACTCGTCCATGACCAACTCCGACGAGCAGGCCAACCGCACCAACAGCGTGGCCGCGGCCATCAACGAACTGGGTGCCGCTGCCCAGGAAATTGCCGGCAACGCCGCCCAGGCTTCGCAGCACGCCAGCTCGGCGCGCCTGCTGGCCGAAGAAGGGCAGCAGGTGGTAGAGCGCAACATTGCGGCGATGAATCGCCTGTCCGACCTGATCGTCACCTCCAGCGCGCACATCGAGACGCTGAACAGCAAGACCGTCAACATCGGCCAGATCCTCGAAGTGATCACCAGCATTTCCCAGCAGACCAACCTGCTGGCCCTGAACGCGGCGATCGAAGCGGCCCGTGCCGGTGAGGCCGGACGAGGGTTTGCCGTGGTCGCCGATGAGGTGCGCAACCTGGCACACCGCACCCAGGAATCGGCGCAACAGGTGCAGACCATGATCGAAGAGCTGCAGGTCGGCGCCCGCGAGTCGGTCGAGACCATGGACCAGAGCCAACGCCACAGCCAGGACAGCATGCAGATCGCCAACCAGGCCGGCGAACGCCTGGACAGCGTTACCGTGCGCATCGGCGAAATCGACGGGATGAACCAGTCGGTGGCCACCGCCACCGAAGAGCAGACCGCCGTGGTCGAAGCGATCAACATGGATATCAACGAGATCAACATGCTCAACCAGGAGGGCGTGGAGAACCTGCAGGCCACCCTGCGCGCCTGTTCCGACCTGGAGCAGCAGGCCAGCCGCCTCAAGCATCTGGTGGGCAGCTTCCGTATCTGATCCAGGACGGTGTCGGTTTCTTCGCGCTACGCCCGCGAAGAAGCCGACAACGCTCTCCCGCCTTAACCCCCGCCCAACCCCGATCGAACAAACTATCCTTCTAAAAGGTCAACTTTAAGGCGCGTCATCGCCGGCCCTCTACCGCCGGATGACAGACCCGAAGACGATCCCGGAGGGATGCTGATCGTGCACATCGCCGACATCACCATGTTCTACGCCCCTGCCAGCGGCGGCGTACGTACCTATCTTGATGCCAAACACCACCGCCTCGACGCCATCCACGGCGTGCGCCACAGCCTGCTGATACCCGGCGCCAGCGCGCAACATGCCGATGGCATCTTCCAGGTGCCCGCACCGCCGCTGCCTTTCGGTAACGGCTACCGCTTCCCGGTACGCCTGGCCCCTTGGTGCAACGTATTGCGCAAGCTCAAGCCTGACCTGATCGAAGTCGGCGACCCCTACCTGACCGCCTGGGCTGCACTGGAAGCAAGGCGCCAGTTGAATGTGCCGGTGATCGGCTTCTACCATTCCGACCTGCCGCTGCTGGTCAGCAACCGCATGGGCAACTGGTTCACGCCCAATGTCGAAGCTTACGTCAGCAAGTTGTATGGCAATTTCGACCGCGTCCTGGCACCCAGCCAGGTCATGGCCGACAAACTGCGCCGCCTGGGAGTGCGGGACGTGCACGTGCAGCGCCTGGGCGTCGACCTGGACACCTTCCACCCCAGCCGGCGGGACCTGCAACTGCGTGCCGAACTGGGCATTGCCGACACCAGCCGCCTGCTGATCTATGCCGGCCGTGGCTCGCGGGAGAAGAACCTGCCGGTACTGCTCGACTGCATGCAGCACCTTGGCCGTCCCTACCACCTGTTGCTGGTGGGTTCGAACATGCCGGCCAATGTGCCGCAGAATGTCAGCGTCATCGACCACTTCTGCCCTGCCCCGGAAGTCGCCAGGCTGATGGCCAGCGCTGATCTACTGGTGCATGCCGGCGACCAGGAAACCTTCGGCCTGGTCATACTCGAAGCCATGGCCAGCGCCACGCCGGTGGTAGCCGTGCGCGCCGGTGCATTCGGCGAGATCGTCAACGAACACTGCGGGCGCCTGTGCCGGCCCAACGACGGCCAGGCGATGGCGAGCGCCGTGCGCGAGGTGTTCGAGGCCGGCGTGCGCAAACTGGGGGCCCAGGCCCGCCGCCATGTCGAACAGCATTATTCCTGGGACAACGTGGTTGCCGGCCTGCTGCAGCATTACCAGGCCGTGCTCGGCCACCAGCCGCAGGCACGCGCCCATGGTTGAGCCATTGCCGAGTGCGCGCAGCCTGATGCTGGTGTTGCACGATGTGGCCCCCGAGACCTGGCCGGACTACCAGCCCTTCGTCCAGGCGATCGACGGCATGGGCGGCGTCCCCATGACCTGGCTGGTGGTACCGGACTTTCACCAGCGCAACCCGCTGCTGGGCTCACCCGCCTTCTGCCGCCTGCTCGAACGGCGCCTGGCACAGGGCGATGAGTTGGCCTTGCACGGCTATTACCATGCCGATGACGGCCCGCCCCCGCGAACCCCCGGCGAGTACTTCATGCGGCGCATCTATACCCATGAAGGCGAGTTCTACGCCCTTGACCAGCAACAGGCCCTGCAGCGCCTGCAGCAGGGCCTGGCCTTGTTCGGCCAGCAGGGCTGGCCAGTGGCCGGGTTCGTCGCACCCGCCTGGCTGATGAGCGAAGGTACACGCCAGGCCTTGCGTCACCTGCCACTGCGCTACACCAGCACGCCGCAGCACCTGTATCGCTTGCCGGAGTTCACTGCGGTCGAGGCGCCAGGCCTGGTCTGGAGTGCCCGCAGCGCCTGGCGCCGCGGCCTGTCACGGTTGGTGTGCGACTGGCAATGTCGGCGTTGGCGCGAGGCCGAAACCCTGCGCCTGGGCCTGCACCCGGTGGACATGCGCCATCGCAGTTCCCGCGACTACTGGTTGAACACCTTGCGCAACCTCCTGGCACAGGGCCGCGAACCGCTGACCAAGTCGGCCTGGCTGGACCGCAAGGTCGGCGCATGAACCGCCTGGCATGGCTGGGCCTGGCCCTGCTCGGCGCGCTGCTGGTGCCGGCCTTGCTCGGTGGCAGCGGGCTGCTGCCGAGGTTGCAACGCTTCGACCCCAGCCTGCTGCTGACCCTGTTTGGCATGATCCTGCTGTGCTGGGTGATCAATACCCTTCGCTTGCGCCTGCTGCTCGGCCAACAAGGTGCAAGGCTCGGGCGCCTGCGCAGCCTGGGTGTGGTGATGGCTACCGAGTTCGCCATCTGCACCACTCCAGGCGGTAGCGGCGGCCCCTTGGCCCTGATGGCCCTGCTGGCCCGCGACCGCATCGGCCCGGCGCGCAGCGGCGCGGTGTTCGCCATGGACCAGTTGAACGACCTGGTGTTCTTTTTCTGCGCCATGCTGGCGATTGCCGGCTACGCCTTGTTCCACAGCCTGGGACGCAGCCAGCAAGGCATGCTGCTGGGCAGCGCGTTGCTCCTGTGCACGGCGCTGACCGCGGTACTCGGGCTGCTGCGCTACCGACGCACGGTAATGCGCCTGAATGGCCGCCTGTTGCGCCACCTGGGCATGAGCCCGCGGCGCAAACGCCGCTGGGCGCGCAAACTGCTGCACTTCATCGATGCACTGGCGCAAACCTGGCGCCTGCCGAAACGCACGCTGATCCTGGTTTTCACCCTGACCTGCGTGCACTGGGGGCTGCGCTACAGCGTGTTGTACCTGGTATTGCAGGGGTTGGGGGTGAACCTGGCGTGGATACCCAGCTTTCTGGTGCAGATGCTATCGCTAAGTGCCGGCCAGTTCAGCCTGCTGCCGGGCGGTGCCGGTGCCGCCGAGCTGACTTCGGCGAGCCTGCTGACACCATTGGTGGGCAGTTCGACCGCAGCAGCAGCGATCGTGATATGGCGGGCGGTTACCTACTATTTCTACCTGTTGGCGGGCGGCCCGGTATTCTTATGCCTGCTGGCGCGTCCGTTGCTGGAGCGCTGGCGACGGCGTCAGGCGGGTTGAGCAGCTGCCAGAGTTCGGCGGCACCGGGGAAATCGGTGCCGTCGGTATCGGCCAGGGCTTCGGGGTCGTAGCGGGCCAGGCAGCCTTCGCCGAGGGTGGGTGGGGATGCGGCGGTGGGTTGGTTGCGCTGCCTGGTCATGGGTCTTCCCCCTCAAGATTGCCGGGGGGCTGCAAAGCAGCCCCAGGACCTCACGGCAACCCAACTGTATCAGTCGAACACCACCGTCTTGTTGCCATGCACCAGCACGCGGTCTTCCAGGTGATAGCGCAGGCCACGGGCCAGCACCATCTTCTCCACATCACGGCCAAAGCGAACCATGTCATCGATGCTGTCGGCATGGCTGACGCGCACCACGTCCTGTTCGATGATCGGGCCGGCATCGAGCTCCTCGGTGACGTAGTGGCAGGTCGCGCCGATCAGCTTCACGCCGCGCAATGCGGCCTGGTGGTAAGGCTTGGCGCCGACGAACGACGGCAGGAAGCTGTGGTGGATGTTGATGACTTTCTCGGCATAGTCCTGGCACAGTTGCGGCGGCAGGATCTGCATGTAGCGAGCCAGCACGACCACATCGGCAGCGTGCTCCTGCACCAGACGCGACACTTCGGCGAATGCCGGTGCCTTGTCCCTGGGGTCGACCGGTACATGGAAGAACGGAATGCCATGCCACTCGACCATGCTGCGCAGGTCGTTGTGGTTGGAGATCACACAGGGGATCTCGCAGTCCAGCTCATCGGTGTGCCAGCGGTGCAGCAAGTCGGCCAGGCAGTGCGATTCGCGGCTGGCCATCAGCACCACGCGCTTTTTCTGCGCCGAGTCGGTGATGCGCCAGGTCATGGAGAATTCTTCGGCGATCGGCGCAAACGCCTCGCGGAAGGCTTCGATACCGAACGGCAGCGATTCGGCGCGAATTTCATGACGCATGAAGAACCAGCCACTCTGCTCATCGGAGTGATGGCTGGCTTCGTTGATCCAGCCATTGTACAAGGCCAGGAAATTACTGACTTTCGCCACGATGCCAACACGGTCGGGGCAGGCGATCACCAGACGATAGGTGCGCATGAATGAGACTCCAGAACTTCGCAAAGGCGTTCATTCTAGCGGCCCGCCAGAAAAAACGCAGTAATGATCGCAGCCGCCCGGGCTTGTGAGCCTGCCCCTGCGTGCCCGCGCAGCATCTGACAAACAGGACAAATGCAGGGGCTAATTGTAAATTTTTGTTCACCTGGAGAAATGTTGTCACAGCTTAATTAACAGTTAACGGCTCAATAATATATTTACTTGAGCGTATCGCCTGTCTATTATTGAGCCACACATTTCTGAACACGCATTAAGGAACACTCCATGTCCCTGATCAACGAGTACCGCGCCACCGAAGAGGCCATCAAGGAACTTCAAGCTCGCCTGGCCAATCTGTCGCAGGATGACAAGCTGAAGAAAGAACTGGAGTTCGAAGGCAAACTGCGCAACCTGATGGGCGAATACTCCAAGTCGCTGCGCGACGTGATTGCCCTGCTCGACCCCGACTCGAAACTGAGCAAGGCGCCTCGCGGCGCAGTCAAGACTACCGGCACCAAGCGTGCGCGCAAGGTCAAGCAATACAAAAACCCGCACAACAATGAAGTGATTGAAACCAAAGGCGGCAACCACAAGACGCTGAAAGAGTGGAAAGCCAAATGGGGTGGCGATGTGGTTGAAAGCTGGGCGACCCTGCTGGACTGATTGTCCGTATACGCCTGTTGCTTATCGCATCAAGAACGCCGGCACCTGCCGGCGTTTTTGTTTTCCTGCGTTTTCCCTGGCACTCAGCCAATTGCAAACCGGGCCTGCAACTGCCGGGCATGCTCACGCCAGGCCTCCAGCACACGCCGCCCGGCCTCGTCAGCGCTCACCCAGGCCTGCTGTCGCGCCTGTTCGAAGTCGCCCAAGGTATTCGGCGCGCCCCATTTCGGGTCGCTCAGGCGCTGCTGGCAAAAGCCGAACCAGCGTTGCCGCTCTTCACTGCTCAATGTGTCGGGGAAGTTGCGCGCGCGGTAGCGGAATAACAGTTCCGGCAAGCGCGGGTCGTCGAACATCCAGTGCCCACGGCCCAACTGCGCAGGCTCCAGCGCACGAACTTGCTCGCATAAGCGGCGGTCACGGTCGCCGAGAAATCCTTCATACAACCGTTGTTCCGGGTCATCGTTCGGGGCCAAGTCTTCCTGGCCGTAGATGTGTTCCAGTTTGTCTTGCCATTGCAACTGTTGCCTGGCCAGTTCTTCGCCGCGCAATTGCAACGAGGCCAAGTCCAGGCCCAACCGTTGTTGATCGGCCGGGCGCAGTACCGACAATGGCGCCAGTACCGGGCAGCGGTTGATCTGCACCAGCTTCAACGGCACGGGTAGTTCGCCCTCGGCCAGTTGTTCATGACGGGTATACAAGCGCTGGCGTAAAACTTCAGCACTTTCCCGTATTAAAGGTAGGGTTTCCTGATGCAAGTCGCAGACAACCAGTGCATTGCGATTACGCGGGTGCCATGCCAGTGGCAATACGACACCCAGGTAGTTGCGTGCCGCCGAAAAGCGCCCGGATATATGTACCAGTGGCTGCAGCAAACGGACCTGTTCCATGACTTTATGCTTGCTGCGCAACTGGAACAGCCAGTCATACAACTTCGGCTGTTTCTGCCGTATCAGCCGGGCCAGGGCGATGGTTGCCCGCACGTCGGAAAGCGCTTCATGGGCATGACCATGGTCGATGCCATTGGCCTTGCTCAGCAGTTCCAGGCGCAGGCTGACGCGCCCGTCCTGCTGCGGCCATTCGATACCATCAGGGCGCAGGGCGTACGCCGTGCGCACGATGTCGATAAGGTCCCAGCGGCTGTTGCCGCCCTGCCACTCACGGGCATAGGGGTCGAAGAAGTTGCGGTACAGGCTGTAGCGGGTCACTTCGTCGTCGAAGCGCAGGGTATTGTAGCCAGCGCCACAGGTGCCTGGTCGGGCCAGCTGCTCATGCACCCGGGTCATGAATTCGGCTTCGCACAGCCCTTGTTCAGCCAGTTGCTGCGGCGTGATGCCGGTCACCAGACAGGCGGCCGGGTGCGGCAGGATGTCGTCGGAGGGCCGGCAATAAAGGCTGATCGGCTCGTCGATTTCATTGAGGTCGAAGTCGGTGCGCACACCGGCCACCTGCAACGGCCGGTCGCAGCGGGGGTTGATGCCGGTAGTTTCGTAGTCGTGCCAGAAAATGCTGGAGGTCACGGGGTCGTCCTGTATCGAGGTCGACCGATTCTAGCGCAGCCTCAGACCGAAGCGTTGGCGGGAAGAAAACTGAAATAGTCGCGCAACGACCTGACGAACTCATCGTACTCGCGGGGCGTTTGCAGCAGCATGAAACCCGAATCGTAGTGCCCGGGCGTCTGGTCTTCGCGGCACCACAGGCAACTGGCAGTCAGGTTGACGAACTGAAGCCCGCCGCCGACCAACGGCAAGCGCAATTGCAATTCGTAGTCGGGCCCTACCAGCACAGGTAGTTGGCTGATCAGCATCAGCCCGTCTTCGGAGGCGTTACCCAGCTGGCCGATGACCTGGCCGGTAAAACGGTTGAACACCTTGAGAACACATGGCAGCTGATGACGTTCTATGTAGCGCTTGGTGAACATGATCGCAGTGCAGTCCGTACCCAGGGGCCAGGAATACGATGAACTGGCGGTTGTTGTAACAGCTGATTTACAGATTAGCGCAGTGCACGCAGCAAATCTCGTGAAATAAATCACACCTTGGTGTTAACGCCAAGGTGCGGTTTTCACCGGGCTGGCCACAGCCGCTTCACCGCGCAGATGGCCCAGTTTTTCCAGGGTCTGCAGGCGCGCCTGGGCGCGATAGGCATACTCGTTGCCCGGATACTGCTGGATCAGGTACTGGTAGGTCTGCGCAGCATCCACGTACAGCGCCTGGCGCTCCAGGCACTGGCCACGCAGCAGCGACACTTCGGGGTGGATGAACGGCCGCGCACGGCTGGTGCGGTCGACTTGCGACAACTCGAGCATGACCCGCTGGCAGTCGCCACGGTCGTAGGCGCGGTAGGCGTTGTTCAGGTGATGGTCCATCGACCAGCGGGTACAGCCGACGACGCTGGCAGCCAGGGCAAAAACGATCAGGGCGCGCATGGGGATCTCCTTTGATGGCCAGTATATCGGCCGCGGCCGGTTTTTCTTCAGCACCAGGAAAATCAGCGCCCGTTGCGCCCGCGCCTCAATCTGTAGCCTGCCGCTGCTAGCTTGCAGCTGCCCTACCCAGGAAGTCGCAGGTAGTGCAACGGAACAATGACTACAGCGAGATTCAGGAGTAGCCTTTCGCTGCGCTTCACTATAGGAGTCTGTGCATGACCATCCGCCGTACCAAAATCGTCGCCACCCTTGGCCCCGCCAGCAATTCGCCGGAAGTGATCGAACAGCTGATCCTCGCCGGCCTGGACGTGGCACGCCTGAACTTCTCCCACGGCACCCCGGACGAGCACAAGGCCCGCGCCCGCCTGATCCGTGACATCGCCGCCAAGAATGGCCGCCATGTCGCGCTGCTGGGTGACCTGCAGGGTCCGAAGATCCGCATTGCCAAGTTCGCCAACAAGCGCATCGAATTGAAGATCGGTGACAAGTTCACCTTCTCCACCGCCCACCCGCTGACCGAAGGCAACCAGGACATCGTCGGTATCGACTACCCCGACCTGGTCAAGGACTGCGGCGTCGGCGACGAACTGCTGCTCGACGATGGCCGCGTGGTCATGCGCGTCGAAACCGCCACCGCAGACGCCCTGCACTGCGTGGTGATCATCGGCGGCCCGCTGTCGGACCACAAGGGTATCAACCGTAAAGGTGGCGGCCTGACCGCACCGGCTCTGACCGAAAAAGACAAGGCCGACATCAAGCTGGCCGCGGAAATGGACCTGGACTACCTGGCCGTGTCCTTCCCGCGTGACGCCAGCGACATGGAATATGCACGCAAGCTGCGTGACGAGGCCGGCGGCAGCGCCTGGCTGGTGGCCAAGATCGAACGCGCAGAAGCCGTTGCCGACGACGAGACCCTCGACAAGCTGATCGCCGCCTCCGACGCCGTGATGGTCGCTCGTGGTGACCTGGGCGTGGAAATCGGCGACGCCGAGCTGATCGCCATCCAGAAAAAGATCATCCAGCACGCCCGCCGCAACAACAAGGCGGTGATCGTGGCGACCCAGATGATGGAGTCGATGATCCAGAACCCGATGCCGACCCGTGCCGAAGTGTCCGACGTGGCCAACGCCGTGCTGGACAACACCGACGCGGTGATGCTGTCGGCAGAAAGTGCTGCCGGTGCCTACCCGATCGAAGCCGTTCAGGCCATGGCCCGTATCTGCCTGGGTGCCGAAAAGCACCCGACCAGCCAGAAGTCCAGCCACCGCCTGCACACCACCTTCGAGCGCTGCGACGAAAGCATCGCCCTGGCGGCCATGTACACCGCCAACCACTTCCCCGGCGTGAAGGCGATCATCGCCCTGACCGAGAGTGGCTACACTCCGCTGATCATGTCGCGCCTGCGTTCGCACGTGCCGATCTTCGCCCTGTCGCCGCACCGCGCCACCCAGGCTCGCGCCTCGATGTTCCGTGGCGTGTACCCGATCGCCTTCGACCCGGCTTCGCTGCCGGCCGACAAGGTAAGCCAGGCGGCGGTCGACGAGCTGCTCAAGCGTGGCCTTGTCGAACAAGGTGACTGGGTGATCCTGACCAAGGGTGACAGCTACCACACCATCGGTGGCACCAATGGCATGAAGATCCTGCACGTGGGTGATCCGCTGGTCGGTTGATCCGCTCCACGGGGCCGCTTTGCGGCCCTTTCGCGGGCACGCCCGCTCCCACAGGATGCGCGCCAAGCTTGAGGCTAGCGCTGTACCTGTGGCAGCGGGCGTGCCCGCGAAAGGGGCGGCACAATCCACAAAAAAGCATCAGGCATGCTCGACGAACACATCGGCAAACACCTGCCCCCGCGGCACCCCGGCAATGAACAGCCGCCGGGCAAACCGCTCGACACTCGCCGGCGCCCCGCACAGCAGCGCCAGCGTCTGCCGCGATGACGGCCGCAAGCCGGCCAGAACCTCCTCCAGCTGCTCCGCCAGCACCAGTTCGACATCAACTCCAGGCAACTGCAACAACGGCTCCGCCAGGTAGTGCCCTGACTGATCCCGCGCCACATGCAACAGCCGAATCTCACCCCGATGCCCCTGCCGCAACGCTTCGCGCAGGATGCCCCACAACGGCGCCAGCCCGGTGCCAGCCGCCAGCAACCACAGTGGCCGGTCCTGCCAGTCCGGGTCGTAATGCAAGGCGCCGCCCCGGAATTCCCCCAGGCGCAACACATCACCCAGCTGCAAGCCGCGAGCCTTGTCACAAAAGGCGCCAGGGCGCTGGCAGTCGATATGGAACTCGAGGAAATCGTCCTCACCCGGCAGGCTGGCCAGCGAATAGGGCCGCGCGACCGCAGCAAGCCACAGCACCACATGCTGCCCGGCCTGGTAACGCACCGTCCGCTCGGGGCGCAAGCGCAAGCGCAGCACATCGCCGAACCAATCCAGCGCACAGACCTCGGCCGCCACGCCATCCTGCTGCGGGTCGAACAGCGCCACACGCAGGTCCTCGACCACCCGACACTGGCACGCCAGACGCCACCCCTGGGCATGCTTGTCCAGCGCCAGGGCCTCGGGCCGGGCATCCAACGGCTGACCATCCAGGCAATGTACCAGGCAGGCATGGCAGCTGCCGGCGCGGCAACTGTAAGGCACGTTCAACCCTGCCCCGTTCAGGGCATCGAGCAGGTTGCTGCCGGTCGGCACCGTCCAGCGGCGCTCGCCCACGTAAAGTTCGGGCATGATTGATTATTCTGTAAGTGTCGGGCTACAACTGTACGCCAAGTATTCGAATGCAGCAAAATACGTCAATTCCTTTTCCCCCCCGCACCTTAGGCTCAGCCCTTTCAAAGGTCACCTGTCATTTTTGCCAGTAGATACCAGCGAAATAATCCGTAAATTATGTTCAACCACCACTCTTTACGGAGAACATAATGATCAAGACAAACAAGCTCCTCGACCCTGAGTTTGCCGAGGGCGGTATTTTCACCCCGCCCTCCCCAATTACTTCAGTTCACGCGTCATTAAAGACAACGAAAGGGCGAATTTTTGCAGCCAGTACCTCTGGCGAATTTGCCCTGTTCAGGCTTGATCAAAATAATCTTCTGGACAAGCATTTCGGCAGCAACGGCACGGGTTTGGTAACGGGAACTTTCAAAGAAGAATATTTATCACGCAGCGAACACCTCCTGGCACTGGACAACGATAGACTCCTGCTCGTCGGGTCGACAACCGATAACACTTTCTATGGTTCCAGAGCAGCTTTGGCGTGTTTCACCAACGACGGAGTACTGGATGATCAATTTGGTAGCAATGGCTTTGTCGTGATAGAACCAACCGAGCTTGTTCCAGGCACCCCACCTGCCCCGCCACGCGTTCGCGCCCCTGATCTCTTCAACAGTCAGCAGTCCGTTGAGGCGCCAAAACACGCTGCAAAAGTAACCGCCCACGGAGCCGACGGCTCTTTTTATGTTCTAGCAAACGATTCAAGAGGAGGCCTGGCCATCATCCTGAAATACCTGAGAAATGGGAAGCTTGACCTATCTTTCAACAAGACAGGCTACAGGTATCTCATACGCAGTGCTCTCGATTTCAGCCATGCGACCACGCTGCATGTGGACGAAACATGCATTTTAGTAGGCGGTCACCTTCAGCAAGGGCTTGAAGGCAACGTTAATGCACTTGCCATTAAATTAACGCATGATGGCGAATATGATAAAACCTTCGGCGAAAAAGGGTTCGGATTCTTTACTGATCAGCTCACCAGCCTTGCCGACTTCGTAGTGCTGCCTGACAAATCTTTGGTTGCCTGCGGCAACGGCCCATCCCTTCAAAACTTGCTCGTCGCCTTGACTCCGTGCGGAGAAATTGATGAGAGTTTTGATTCATCCCCCCTCAACCCAGGCGGCTCCGTTAAATGGGAATGCATCACCTATAGTGACCAACCTTCACCCAACTTGGTCCCTATCGGTGTGCTATCCAAAGACAATAACTTCCCTATGCTCATCGCTCGTTACGATACGAAAGGGCGGATCGACCTAAGCTTTGCCGAGGACGGCTATGGCACAGTCACCGTGCAAAGATTCACCTTGCCGCTTGGCTGCGAACGCGATGACACTGGGGCAGTGCTGGCGTGTGGAATTGCCCAACTTGATAGCCCCACACAACCTTTCGTAGTACGCCTGCGCACCAACCAGTAAGGTTGCAATACGTTTTTTGACTTGAGCCCTTTGACGAAACTCTCAGGGCTCTTTCTTTTGATCGTGACAGAAAGCATCAAGCGCCAGGGCCACATCCACACCAGCCAACGTCAGCAAAAGCGATGCCTATCCACGGCCGACCATGGTCCAGACCACACGCAGGTGTTTCACACCGAGAGGCACGCTATACTGCCGCGCCTTTTTTGCGTCGGCCATGCCGCCGGCGCGCCTTTGCAAGGCGTTTCGACATGCTGGTCGGCACCGTCGAGCGTCTCTATGAATGTTCCCGTCTTTAAGAGGAGCGCGCTGCATGACCGTGATCAAGCAAGACGACCTGATTCAGAGCGTCGCCGACGCCCTGCAATTCATTTCGTACTACCACCCCGTCGATTTCATCCAGGCCATGCACGAGGCCTATCTGCGTGAAGAATCGCCCGCCGCGCGCGATTCCATCGCCCAGATCCTGATCAACTCGCGCATGTGCGCCACCGGCCACCGCCCGATCTGCCAGGACACCGGTATCGTCACCGTGTTCATCCGCGTGGGCATGGACGTGCGCTGGGACGGCGCCACCATGAGCGTCGACGACATGATCAACGAAGGTGTGCGTCGCGCCTACAACCTGCCTGAAAACGTGCTGCGCGCTTCGATCCTGGCCGACCCGGCCGGTGCCCGCAAGAACACCAAGGACAACACCCCGGCAGTGATCCACTACTCCATCGTCCCCGGCAACAAGGTCGAGGTCGATGTCGCAGCCAAGGGCGGCGGCTCGGAGAACAAGTCGAAGATGGCCATGCTCAACCCGTCCGACTCGATCGTCGACTGGGTCCTGAAGACCGTGCCGACCATGGGCGCTGGCTGGTGCCCACCTGGCATGCTCGGCATCGGCATCGGCGGTACCGCCGAGAAGGCCGCAGTCATGGCCAAGGAAGTGTTGATGGAATCCATCGACATTCACGAACTGAAAGCCCGTGGCCCGCAGAACCGCCTGGAAGAAATCCGTCTGGAGCTGTTCGAGAAGGTCAACCAGCTGGGCATCGGCGCCCAGGGCCTGGGTGGCCTGACCACCGTGCTCGACGTCAAGATCATGGATTACCCGACCCACGCCGCTTCGCTGCCGGTGTGCATGATCCCCAACTGCGCCGCCACCCGCCACGCCCACTTCGTGCTCGATGGTTCCGGCCCGGCCGAGCTGGAAGCGCCGTCGCTGGACGCCTACCCGGAAATCGTCTGGGAAGCCGGCCCGAGCGCCCGTCGCGTGAACCTCGACGCCATCACCCCGGAAGAAGTCGCCAGCTGGAAACCGGGCGAGACCATCCTGCTGAACGGCAAGATGCTGACCGGCCGCGATGCCGCGCACAAGCGCATGGTCGAGATGCTCAACCGTGGCGAAGAGCTGCCGGTAGACCTGAAAGGCCGCTTCATCTACTACGTCGGCCCGGTCGACCCGGTGGGTGACGAAGTGGTAGGCCCGGCCGGCCCGACCACCGCCACCCGCATGGACAAGTTCACTCGCCAGATCCTCGAACAGACTGGCCTGCTGGGCATGATCGGCAAGTCCGAGCGCGGCCCTGCCGCCATCGAAGCGATCAAGGACAACAAGGCCGTGTACCTGATGGCCGTCGGCGGCGCCGCCTACCTGGTGGCCCAGGCCATCCGCAAGTCGAAGGTCCTGGCCTTCGCCGAGCTGGGCATGGAAGCGATCTACGAGTTCGAGGTCAAGGACATGCCGGTGACCGTCGCCGTGGACAGCAACGGTGAGTCGGTACACATCACTGGCCCTGCCCTGTGGCAGAGCAAGATTGCCGAGAGCCTGGCAGTCGAAGTGAAGTAAGCCTGATGTAGACGTGTCGGCTTCCTCGCGGGCTCGCCCGCCAGGAGGCCGGCACTGTTTTCACTGGACTCTGGCAAACTGCTCGGGCCAGTCCCTGCGGGTAAACACCTGCCCTTCCCGTCTCACCCGCCGTACCTCTTCCAGGTCCACCTCGCACAGCAGCCACTGGCTGCAGGCCGGGCTCAGTTCCTCACTCAGCGCCACCACCCCGTCCCCCGGCATGCCATGATCCGGTGGCACGAACAACCCTGCCCGGCCGATATTCTCGTCCAGCGCCGGCGACCAGGGTGCCAGCCCGACCGTGGGGCTCTGCAATACCGCAATCTGGTTCTCCAGTGCCCGCGCCTGCGCACCAATGCGCACCCGGTGATAACCCGCCTCGGTGTCGGTACAGCTCGGCGCCAGGATCAGGTCGGCCCCTTCCTCGGCCAGGCGCCGGGCCAGCATCGGAAACTCATTGTCGTAGCAGATCAGGATTCCCAGGCGCCCCAGCTCGGTATCGAACACCTGCACCCCCTGGCCTGCGGCGATGTCCCACTGCTCGCGCTCGAAACGGGTCATCATCAGCTTGTCCTGGTAACCCAGCACGCCCTCGGGGCCGAACAGCCAGGCACGGTTGCGGTACTGCCCATCGGTATCATGCACCGGCAGGCTGCCGGGCTGCAGATAGATCTGCCAATGCCGGGCAATGCCCTCGCACAGCGCCAGCCACGGCTCGATCAGCGGCTGGATACCGGCAATCGAGGCCTTCAGGTCGCCCCGCTGCTCGGCCGGCAACTGCCCACTGAGCACCAGCCCGGCGTACTCCGGCAACAGCAGCAGGCGCGCCCCCGCCGCTGCGGCCTCGGCGCACAGGCCTCGCAGGTGCTCGGCGTAGGCGTCCCAGGTTTCATGCAGCTCGATCGCGTACTGGCAGGCCGCCAGGCGGATCATATCGGCAGTTCCTTGAGCCAGAACGACATCAGTTTGTCGGAGCTTTCTGCTTCGTCCAGGTCACGCCAGGCGTAGCGGGTGCGCAGCGACGGGTCGTGCAGGAAGCCGCGATTACGCCAGAAGCCATGCAGGGGTTTGTAGTCCGCAGGTCGCCGCGGGTGCACGCCGGGCCGCTCCACCGCGCAGAACGCGCAGTAATCGAACTCGGCCAGTTTGTGCGCGTAGGATTCGCGCTCGATGAAAAAGCGCACCCCAAGGCCTTGGCCACGGTACTCCGGCAGTACCACCGACTCACCGAAGTAGTACACGCTGGCCGGGTCGCGCCCCTGGGCCAGGAATGGCTGCTGGAATTCGGCGCCGACATCCACCAGCGGCAGGCCGGTGGAGGCGCCCACCACCTTGCCGTCGTCCAGCGCCAGCACCACCAGGCTGCGCCCGGACCGGGCATAGGTGGCCAGGTAGTCGGCCTCGTACTCCGGGGTGCCGTCATAAAGGTAGGGAAACTCGCGAAACACGGTCAGGCGCAGGCGAGCGAGGTCATCGATGTAAGGCGCGATAGCGGCGCCGTGCAACAGGCGTATTTCCATGCTTGGCGGTCGTTTTGTCGATGTGGATGACGCGCTCGGCTAAGCCGGGCTTGAGGGGAAACCCTATCATCCGGACCCACGACCCGCCTTTTCCCTCAACGACAGGTATTGTTCCATGACCGCTACCGAACTGGTAAATGCGTACTACGCGGCTTTCAACGCCGGCGATATGCCAGCCTTTCTCGCCCTGCTCAGCGAGGACGTGATCCACGACATCAACCAGGGTGAACGGCAGATGGGCAAGGCACGGTTTGCCGCGTTCATGGACAAGATGAACCGTTGCTACCGCGAACGCCTGGCCGACATCGTGGTGATGCAGAACGCCGACGGCAGCCGGGCGGCGGCGGAGTTCACCGTGCATGGCGAATACCTGGCCGATGACGAAGGCTTGCCGCCGGCCAACGGGCAGACCTACGTGCTGCCGGCGGGGGCGTTTTTCTATATCCACTGCGGCAAGATTGCCCGGGTGACCAACTACTACAACCTCAATGACTGGGTTGAGCAGGTGGCCTGATTAGGGTGTATTGCCTGTGCTGGCCTGTTCGCGGGCTCGCCCGCTCCCACCGTGATCCCACACAACTTGAGAGCAGTGAGGTACATGTGGGAGCGGGCATGCCCGCGAAGAGGCCCTGTCAGGCAATACGGGTACCAAGCACCTTGAGGAATGCCGCCAACCACGCCGGATGCGCCGGCCATGCCGGTGCCGTCACCAGGTTGCCGTCCACATGCGCCTGGTCCACCGCGATATCGATGAATGTCCCGCCCGCCAAGCGCACTTCCGGGGCACACGCCGGGTACGCACTGCATTCGCGCCCTTCCAGCACGCCGGCCGCCGCCAGCAACTGGGCACCATGGCATACCGCCGCGATCGGCTTGCCGGCCTGGTTGAATGCGCGTACCAGCTCCAGCACCTTTTCATCCAGGCGCAGGTACTCTGGCGCACGACCACCCGGGATCAGCAGCGCGTCGTAGCTCTCGGGCCGTACACGCACGAAGTCATAATTCAAGGCAAAGTTGTGCCCCGGCTTTTCGCTGTAGGTCTGTTCGCCCTCGAAATCATGAATCGCGGTACGCACCGTCTGCCCCGCGACCTTTTCCGGGCATACCGCATGCACCGTGTGCCCGACCATGCTCAGCGCCTGGAACGGCACCATGACTTCGTAATCTTCGACGTAGTCGCCGACCAACATGAGAATTTTCTTAGCCGTCATCGCACCCACTCCTTCGATTGCCTAGAGACAGTCACTGCACGATAGCCGGTCTCAGTCGCGACGGTCGAGCAAGTTCACCACCAAGCGGTCCAGCCAACCCCACACCCGTTGCTTCACCCGGCGCCATAGCGGCCGGGCATGCCAGTGACCAAGGTCGACCACCTCGCTCAAGGCGAAGTCGCGCTCGAAGCTGGCTTGCACGGCAGCCGTCAGCGGCGGGTCGAGAGCCTCGATATTGGCCTCGAGATTGAAGCGCAGGTTCCAGTGATCGAAGTTGCACGAACCGATACTGACCCAGTCGTCGATCAGCACCATTTTCAGGTGCAGGAAACACGGCTGGTATTCGTAGATGCGCACCCCGGCGCGCAACAGCCGAGGATAATAGCGGTGCCCTGCGTAACGCACCGAAGGGTGGTCGGTGCGTGGACCGGTCAGCAGCAAGCGCACATCGACCCCCTTGCCAGCGGCCCGGCGTAGCGAGCGGCGCACGCTCCAGGTTGGCAGGAAGTAAGGCGTAGCCAGCCACACCCGGCGCTTGCCGCTGTTGATCGCGCGTACCAGCGAATGGAGGATGTCCTGGTGCTGGCGGGCGTCGGCATAGGCCACCCGCCCCATGCCCTGCCCCTGCGCAGGTACCTTGGGCAGGCGCGGCAGGCCAAAGCCTTCGGCAGGGCGCCAGGCGGTGCGGCGGTTGTTGGCGTGCCACTGGCGGTCGAACAGCAACTGCCAGTCGTGCACCACCGGCCCCTGCATCTGCACCATCACTTCGTGCCATTCACTGGTCGCCTCGCCCGGCGTCCAGAATTCGTCGGTGACACCAGTGCCACCCACCACTGCCCAACATTGGTCTACCAGCAGCAGCTTGCGGTGATCGCGGTACAGGTTGCGCAGGCCGCGCTTCCAGCGCAGGCGGTTGTACCAGCGCAGATACACACCGGCATCCAGCAGGCGCTGGCGCAACTTGCTGTTGAAGGCCAACGAGCCATAGTCGTCGAACAGGCAGCGTACCCGCACACCGCGAAGCGCCGCCCGCTCAAGGGCTTCGACCACCGTATCTGCGCAGTCGCCGGCCTCGACCAGGTACAGTTCCAGGTCAATCTGGAACTCGGCGCGCATGATCGCCAGGAGCATGCGCGGAAAGAACTCGGGCCCGTCGATCAGCAGTTCGAAGTGGTTGCCATCCCGCCAGGGGAAGACTGGCCCGGCCATGTCAGCGGGCGGTGAAGATCAGCACCGCACTCACCGGTACCGACGGGTTGATGGACTTGAGCCCAGCGAACTTGCGCAGGCGTTGCAGCCCTGGCAGCAGGCCGAAATCCTCGGCGCGCAGCACCAGGGGCTCGAGGGTCACCACCTGGAAGCGTCGCTCGTCCAGGCGGGTGGCCAGCAGCAGGGCGTTGTAGCTGTGGGACTGGCCGTGCAAGGTCACGCTCAGCGGCAAGCGCAACTCGACCTGGGCGCCATTGGCCAGGTCGTTTATCGGCCGCAGGTCCAGTTGCGCCTGCACCTTGGCTTCGGCGAAACGCTCGACCTCGAACAGGTCCTCGCGCATGCGTTCGTCACGCTGGGGAATGCCGCTGCTCACCGAATCCATCTCGATGCTGAGCCCAGCCACGCCCTTGCGGTCGACGGTGCCATGCAGCACCAGAAAACGATGCACTTCGGCGCTGTCACCGTTCTTGCCAGTTATGAACGACAGACGCGACGACTCGCCATCGAGGTGCCAGTTGGCGTGGGCAGGTAGGCAAAAAGCCAGCAGCAAGGTGGGTAGCAGACGGGGCAGCTTGAACATGACGGATCTCGTGAAACCAGGCCGCCAACCTTACCCGCCCGCCTTCACGGCAGCAAGCGGCAGCCCTCGCGCGGGCCTTGCCAGGCGGCCTGGTGGCGCTGCCCCAGGCCTTCGGCGGTCACCAGCCGCTGCTGGCTGTCTTCCTCCAGCAGGCTCAGTGCCAGCCATTGTTTCACGTAGCCTTGGCAATACCCCGGCTCGAAACCCATGACGAAGCGACACGAGCAATACTCCTTGGCCGAGTAGGCCGCCAGGATGTCGGGGAAGTCTGCCAGGGCCTGGCGCTCGTGCCAGGCCCAGTACGACAGGCCCAGCACTACCAGCAGCACGACCCGCTTCATGCCCCCTCCCCGGCCAGCACCGCCAGCACCCGCTTGAGCAGTTCATCGTGCCGGTAACTGCCGTCGCGGTCATCGGCATAACGCACGATCACCAGCTTTTGCGTGGGTAGCACGTACAGCGCCTGGCCCCAGTGACCAAGGGCCGCATAGGTGTCTGCAGGCGCATGTGGCCAGGGCCTTGCCGCACCGGCCAACGGCTGGTTGAGCCACCAGTGGCCGCCGGGGTTGGCCTCGTCCGCCACGGCGTCGGCATGGGCAAACGGCGTGCGGTTGAAGGCCACCCAGGCTTCGGGCAGCAACTGCCGACCCTGCCAGCGCCCGTCGCGCTGCATCAGCAGGCCGATGCGTGCCAGGTCGCGCGCCGTAAGGTACAGGTAGGAAGAGCCTATATAGGTACCGGCCCGGTCACGCTCCCATACCGCGCTGGTGATGCCCAACGGAGTGAACAGCGCGTGCCAAGGGTAGTCAGGGTACTGATCGGCGCCGAGCATGCCGCGTAGCGCGGCGGCCAGCAGGTTGCTGTCGCCACTGGAATAGAGAAACCGCCGGCCTGGTTCGGCTGCCGTAGCTCGCGCCGCCGTATACGCCGCCATGTCCCCGCGGCCGCGGGTATAGAGCATGGCCACTACCGAGGATTTGAGCGGGGCGTATTCGTAGTCTTCCTGCCAGTCCAGGCCGCTGGCCCAGTGCAGCAGGTCGGCCATGCGCACGCCGGGGTGGGTGCGCATGAGTGGATAAAAACGGCTGACCGGGTCGTGCAACTGGAAGCGCCCCTGGCCCTGTGCCACGCCCAGCAGCGTGGCCAGCACGCTTTTGCTGACCGACCAGGTGAGGTGGGCAGTGGCTGCGGTGGTGGGTGCCGTGTAGCGTTCGTGAAGGATACGGCCGTCGCGGATGATCAGCAGGGCGTCGGTGCGAATGCCCGTGCGTTCCGGAGTAGTGCGGGTAGGGAAGGCGTAGGCGTCGACAGCCTGCCAGTCGAGATTGACGTTATCGGTCGGCCAGTCGGGTTGCGCCCAGTCCTCGGCCCAAGCACACCCCGTGACCACTGCCAGAATGACGAACAATGCCTTCATCGGGATGGCCTTTTTTCGGGGCTGCCTTGCCGCCCCAGGGTTCATCGGTTCACGCAAGCCTGACAGGCATTCATGACAATCCCGCGGCCGCCCACGCCTTGTTCAGCCGCTTCTCTCGCGCCGCTGCCGCCAGCGCCATCACGCCCTGGTCGCGCTGCCAGATCTCTGCCCAATGCGCCGGCCCAGCTGCCAACGCCGCATCGATTCCCCCCCGTAGCGCCTGGAACTGGGCAAACAACCCACCCAGCAACAAATGGCAACCGACCGTATCGGCGCACTGCCGGCTGCCCTCGGCACAACCGGCCAGCAGCCCGAGCAACTGCAGGCGCAAGGCCTGCGGCCAGGCACACGCCTGGCCCACGCCATACAGCCAGGCCGTCAGGGCCGTGAGCACATACAGGTCCTCCAGCGAGCGGAACGGTTTTACATAGGCATCCCAGCCATCCCCCGCCAGCAGCTCGCACGCCGCGTGCTGCAGCACCAATCGCCCATGGCCCACCTCCGGCATCAGTGGCAGGGTCGGCAGCGCTTCCAGCGTCACCCCTGGTTCGCCGGGGTAAACCACCGCCAGGTTCAACTGCGGTGCCGCGCCCGTCGCCTCGCTGCGCGCCGCCACCAACAGCCACTCCGCCTCCAGGCCGGCAGTGACGAAGTCTTTGCTGCCGGTCAGGCGCAGGCCGTCCAGGCGTGTACGCATGTCCGCCGGCCGCACGCTACGCCGCTCGCTGGCGCACAGGGCACCGAGGCTGGGCGGAGCACTAGGCCACAGCACGCGCAGGGCGGCCTGGTAGCCAACCAGAAACGCCAGCCCCGGCGTGGCCATCGCCCGCCCGCCAAGTACCGCCAGCTCGAACGGGGCAACCGGACCAAGGCGCTCGAGCAGCGCGGCATAGGTTTCGCCAAGGGTGCCCGTCAGCGCTTGGCGAAGCGGGTCATTGAGTCGTTGCAACCAGGCCATGGAGCGGCTCCTTGCTAGGGCTTTCGGGTAACGCACGGGATGTCACGCAAGCATCACCAAAGCTTCACAGGGGTGACACCGCGTCTACCTAGGCTGACTTTGCACAACAAAGCCGACCGGCCGCAACCTTTCATGGCTGGCTTATGGAGACTCGTAATGACTCGGATCGCTCACGCTGGCGACAACAGCACCGAACGCCGTCTGCAAGCCGAACGCCTGGTTGGCGCCGCGGCCCTGCAAGAGGCCCAGGCCCTGCGCTACAAGGTGTTCAGCGCCGAATTCAAAGCCAGGCTCAAAGGAGCCGAGCACGGCCTGGACATGGATGACTATGACGTGCATTGCCGGCACATTGGCGTACGCGACCTGAGTACCGGCGAACTGGTTGCCACCACGCGCCTGCTGGACCACCAGGCCGCCAGCAGCCTGGGCCGGTTCTACAGCGAAGAAGAATTCAGCCTGCATGGCCTGTTGCAGTTGCAGGGGCCGATCCTGGAACTGGGCCGCACCTGCGTGGCCCCTGATTACCGCAACGGTGGCACCATCGCCGTGCTCTGGAGCGAACTGGCGGAGATTCTCAATGAAGGCCGCTACAGCTACCTGATGGGCTGCGCCAGCATCCCCATGCAGGACGGCGGAGTACAGGCCCATGCAGTGATGCAGCGCCTGCGCGATCGCTACCTGTGCACCGAGCATCTGCGCGCCGAACCGAAAAACCCGCTGCCCAAGCTGGCCCTGCCGAGCAACGTCATTGCCGAAATGCCGCCCCTGCTCAAGGCTTACATGCGCCTGGGCGCGAAGATTTGCGGCGAGCCGTGCTGGGACGAAGACTTCCAGGTGGCCGACGTGTTCATCCTGCTGAAGCGCGACGAGCTATGCCCGCGCTATGCCCGCCACTTCAAGGCGGCGGTCTGATGCCGAAGCTGCGGGTACTGGCCCGCCTGACACGACTGCTGCTGGTACTGCTGCTGGGCATGCTGCTGGCCAGTGCGATCACCTTGGGCGAACGCTTGGGCTTCAAGCCATCGATAGAGCGCCGCCAGCGCTGGACCTGCCTGTTCATGAAACGCCTGGTCGCGGCGCTGCCGTTCGACGTGCGGGTGCTCGGCGAGCTGCCGCAGCGGCCAATGCTGTGGGTCAGCAACCATGTGTCGTGGACCGACATCCCTTTGCTCGGCATGCTGCTGCCACTGTCGTTCCTGTCCAAGGCCGAAGTGCGCCACTGGCCGGTGGCCGGCTGGCTGGCGGAAAAGGCCGGCACGCTGTTCATCCGCCGAGGTGGTGGTGACAGCCAGCGCCTGCGCGAACAGATCGCCGGGCAACTGGGCCTGGCCCGCCCGCTGCTGATCTTCCCCGAAGGCACCACCACCAGCGGACGAACCCTGCGCACCTTCCATGGCCGCCTGCTGGCAGGCGCCATCGACCGTGGTGTGGCAGTACAACCGGTGGCCATCCAGTACTTGCGCAACGGCCAGATCGACCCGATTGCGCCCTTCATCGGTGAGGATGACCTGGTGTCGCATCTGCTGCGCCTGTTCTCCCAGCCGCGAAGTGAAGTGTGCATCCACCTGTTGCAGCCGATCGGCAGCGTAGGCAAGGAGCGGGCGGTGCTGGCGTTGCAGGCGCAACAGGCCATTCAGCTGGCGTTGTTCGGGGCTGCAGAAGTTGAAGTGGGGACTCGGCGGCAGGCGCGGGCAGCCTGAGCTGCTGCTTTTTCCGGACTGCTCTAAGTGTCTTAGGTGCGCCCCAACGCCGCGAACGCCTGCAACTGTGGATAGAATTCGCGAAAATCCGCCAGCAACGGCTCATACAGCCGCGCCAGCTCATCCATCACCCCAACCATCCCCTCCGGCCGCGACAGCCTTCGGGCAATGCCGTTGAACACCTGTTCCAGCGTGGCGAAATCACCATATGCACCGAGCCAGTCATCCGCCGCCATGAATGGCGCAATCCGCGCCAGCCGCCCGGGCAGTTCGGGTTCCGCCAGCAGCACCCGATAAAACGCCTCGGTGAACTGCGCCAGCGGCTGCTCGGCATAATCCTGCCAATGCCGGGCCAGGCAATGATCGAAGAACACATCCAGAACGATGCCGGCAAAGCGCCGCCGCTCCCGTGGAAAGCGTGCCAGTGCCGCCAGTACCAACGGATGCTGGTCGGTATAGCTGTCGATACGGCGATGTAGCCTGATGGCCGCCTCCAGCGTTGGCGGAAAGCGCCCTTCCAGCGAGCCTTTGACGAAGTCGCCATACAGGCTGCCAAGCAGTTGTTGCGGCGCCGGGCCGCCCAGGTGCAGGTGTGCGAGGTAGTTCATGGCCGCAGTCTAGCACCGTCCGCCGCTGTATCGTTATAACGCGATATAGCGATTCGCACTCAGCTCAGAACCTCTTGGTATTTGTATATCGGCATTTCACGATTTACATTTCGTCCTATCGCGATATACCGCTACCACGAGCCTCAACCCATGCCTCTCGATCTCGACGAAATCATAAAAGCGCTGGCCCACCCGGTCAGGCGAGAAATCCTCGGTTGGCTGAAAGACCCGGCAACGCAGTTCCCGGACCAGTACCACAGCACCGAGAACGGTGTCTGCGCCGGGCAGATCGACCAACGCTGCGGCCTGTCGCAGTCGACCGTTTCCGCCCACCTGGCCACCCTGCAACGCGCCGGGCTGGTCAGCAGCCAGAAGATTGGCCAGTGGCACTTTTTCAAACGCAACGAAACCACCATCCAGGCGTTTCTCGAACAATTGCGCCAAGCACTCTGAACAGGCAGGTAACCGTCATGACCACGCTTTTCGATCCAATCACCCTGGGCGACCTGCAATTGCCCAACCGCATCATCATGGCCCCACTCACCCGCTGCCGCGCCGATGAAGGCCGCGTGCCCAATGCACTGATGGCCGAATACTACGTACAGCGCGCCAGTGCCGGGCTGATCCTCAGCGAGGCGACCTCGGTCAGCCCGATGGGCGTCGGCTACCCGGATACCCCTGGCATCTGGAACGATGAGCAGGTGCGGGGCTGGAACAATGTAACCAAAGCCGTGCACGCTGCGGGCGGGCGCATCTTCCTGCAGCTGTGGCACGTTGGCCGCATCTCCCATCCCAGCTACCTGAACGGCGAACTGCCCGTAGCCCCCAGCGCAATCCAGCCCAAGGGCCATGTGAGCCTGGTTCGCCCGCTCAGTGACTACCCCACCCCGCGGGCGCTGGAGACCGAAGAAATCGCCGATATCGTCGAGGCCTACCGCAGCGGTGCCGAGAATGCCAAGGCAGCCGGCTTCGATGGCGTGGAGATCCACGGTGCCAACGGCTACCTGCTCGACCAGTTCCTGCAAAGCAGTACCAACCAGCGCACCGACCGTTACGGCGGCTCGCTGGAAAATCGTGCGCGCCTGCTGCTGGAGGTGACCGATGCGGCCATCGAGGTGTGGGGGGCGAGCCGTGTTGGCGTGCACCTGGCGCCGCGTGCCGATGCCCATGACATGGGCGATGCCGACCGCGCCAAAACCTTTACCTATGTGGCCCGGGAGCTGGGCAAGCGGGGCATTGCTTTCATCTGCTCACGGGAACGGGAAGCCGACGACAGCATTGGCCCATTGATCAAGCAAGCGTTCGGCGGCCCGTACATCGTCAACGAGCGGTTCGACAAGGCCAGTGCCAATGCGGCCCTGGCCAGTGGCAAGGCGGATGCGGTGGCGTTCGGCGTGCCGTTCATCGCCAACCCCGACCTGCCGGCGCGGCTGGCGGCAGACGCACCGTTGAACGAGGCCCGGCCGGAGACCTTCTATGGCAAGGGCCCGGTGGGATACATCGACTATCCACGGTTGTGATTGAGGGCTATTCGTGGGCTCGCCCGCTCCCACAGGTACGGCGACAAGCTTGAAGATTGTGCTGTTCCTGTGGGAGCGGGCGAGCCCGCGAAGAAGACTCAGGTGATTTCAGGGCCGGGCGTTGATCTGCTGCTGCAGGTTCTGGATCTGGCTCTGCAAGGTATTCAGGTTGCGGGTCGTCTGCGCCCGGAAGGCATCGAACTCCTGCACCGAAGCCCCACTGGAGGCCGCCGCAGCCGGGCGATTGTCGATCTGGCTCTTGAGCACCAGGATGTCCTGCTCCAAATCCTGGATAGCCGCGCTCGGGTTACCTTGCTTCTTCAGCGCTGCCACCTCGCTGCTCAGGCTCTTGAGCTGGCCATCAAGCTTGCCACCGTCGGCCTGCGCGGCCTTCAGTGCCGCAACCTGCTCGTTCAGGCCCTTGAGCTGGGTATCCAGCTTGCCCCCATCGACCTGGCCCGAGCGCAACGCGGCCAACTCGCCGTTCACCTGCTTCAATTGCGCCTGCAGTTGGCCTTGCAGCTCGGTCACAGCCTTCTGCTGTTCACGGGTATCCGCCAGCACCTGCTCCAGGCGCTTGCCCAGGTCACCGGTCTGTCCGGCCATCCCCTGCTGCAACTGGCGCAGTTGCAGCTTCAGCGCCTCGCTATTGGTCATGGCACCCGACTCGCTGGCCGCCACCTTGCCGCTGATGGCCTGCAGGCGCCCGGCCGCTTCCTCGCTGATGCGGGCAAAGCTCTCCTGGGTTGCCACCAGCTGCTGCTCCATCAGGGAAATCTGCTGGAAGCTCCACCAGCCGAGGCCCGCCAAGGCGATGAACGAGGCGCCGAGCAATGCCCACAGCGGTGCCGTACTGGCCCCGCGGGCGGCTTTCTGACGGCTGCGCACCACGTGCGCCGGCATCAGTTCGTCATCGTCATGGGTGCCGGCCCGCAAGCCAGGCACTTCATCGTAGTCATCGTGGGCATGGTTACGCATGGATACATTCAACCGCGGTAGTCGCAAAGAGGCACGAGTATAAACCGCCCGCGCGGCGCGTTGATGACCGTCGTCGGCCCGGCGGCTTCATTGCCCTGGCGGCAGGTGCTGCCACCAGGCACAGAATTCGTCCAGCGCCGTCCACACGCTGACCTTGGGCTGGTAGTCCAGGTATTGCCGGGCGCGGCTGATATCCAGGGTGAAATCGCGGCTCATCACCTGCATCCCCAGGCGTGACAGGGTCGGTTGCGGGCGCCCCGGCCATAGCAGGCAAGCCGCCTCGTTCAGCGCCGCCAGGCTGTAGGCCAGGCCGTAGGAACGGTAGCGAGTGACCTGCGGCAGCTGCATCTTACGCATCACATAGTTGACCACGTCCCATAGCGGCAATGGCTGACCGTTGCTGATGTTGTAGGCCTGGCCCAGCGCCCGCTCGTCAGCGAACAGGGCGCTGAGCAGCGCCTCGTTGAGGTTGTGCACGCTGGTGAAATCGACCTTGTTCAGGCCGTTGCCGATGATCGCCATGCGGCCCTTGCGCTGCATCTGCAGCAACCGCGGGAAGATACTCGCATCGCCAGCCCCGGTGACGAAACGAGGACGCAGCGCCAACACCTCGAGGCCGAACTCCTGGGCGCCGAACACCTTCTGCTCGGCCAGGTACTTGGTCTGCCCGTAGTGGTCATGGAGGCGACGTGGCACCTGATCTTCACGAATGCCCAGGCGCGAGCGGCCAGTGAAATAGATCGACGGCGAGGACAGGTGCACCAGACGTCTTACGTGCTCCTTCAAGCAGCCCTCGACCACGTTCTCGGTGACTACCACGTTGCCTTGATAGAAGTCCTGATAACGCCCCCAATTGCCCACCGCGCCAGCACAGTGCACCACGGCCTCGACCCCCTGGCACAGGCGGCGAGCGAGCTCGGCATCGCCCAGGTCGCCGGGGATGAACTGGGCGCCGCGCTTGACCAGGTGCTCGACCCCTTCCGCGCGGCGGCCGCTGACCCGCACGTCCAGGCCTTGCTCCAGGGCAAAGCGCGCAAAGCGCCCGCCAATGAAGCCGCTCGCGCCGGTGACCAGAATTCGCATGTAAGACTCCGTCTTGCCAGATTTCAGATGCAACTGACGCCAGCCGTGGCTACAAGGGCACCAGCCATTGCCTTGCGCAGTGGCGCAGGTGCTCGGTCAGTTGCGTGAGCAGTTGCCCGCCGTTGCGCCAATGATGCCAGTACAACGGCACATCGATGGGAGTATCGCGGCAGATTTCCACCAACTGCCCGGTCGCGAGCTGCTCCCGGGCCTGCAGTTCGGGCACCAGGCCCCAGCCCAGGCCGGCTTCGGTCATACGCAGGAAGCCTTCCGAGGACGGGCACAGGTGGTGCAGGAAACCGCCTTCGATGCCCAGCGATGCCAGGTAGCGGTGCTGCAGGAAGTCGTCCGGGCCATAGACGATCGCCGGGGTACGGGCCAGGCGGCTGGCGGCAAAACCCTGCGGGAAATGCTGCGCCATGAACCCGGGGCTGGCCAGCGCCCGATAGCGCATGGCCCCCAGCGGCAGGCTACGCGCGCCAGCCACCGGCCGCTCGCTACTGCACAGGCAGGCCGCCACTTCGCCGGCGCGCATGCGTTTGAGGCCGACCTCCTGGTCTTCCACGACGAAGTCGGTCAGCAGCTTGTGCTGCGCACAAAAGTTGCCCACCGCTGCCGCCCACCAGGTGGCCAGGCTGTCGGCGTTGAGGGCAATGCGCAGGCGCTCCGGCATGCCCTCCTCGTCCAGCGCCGGCACCTGGCGCTGCAGGTCACGCTCGAGCAGGCGCACCTGTTGTACATGGTTGAGCAACTGGCGGCCGACCTCGGTCGGGCTCGGCGGCGTGGCCCGCACCAGCACCGGTTGGCCGACCCGTGCCTCGAGCAGCTTGATGCGCTGCGATATGGCCGACTGCGACAAACCCAGCACCTGCGCCGCGCGCTCGAAACCACCCTGTTCGATCACCGCCGCGAGGGCGGCCAGCAGTTTGTAGTCGAACATCGATTTTCCTAATGGCGGATCAGCTTTATTTGTTTTTCTTATACAGCCCGTTTCCACACAATTGCCAGCATCTTTTCTCGACATACATGGAGAGCGGGCCCATGTGGCAAAGCTATCTCAACGGCATGCTGGTGGCTTTCGGCCTGATCATGGCCATCGGTGCCCAGAACGCCTTCGTCCTCGCCCAGAGCCTGCGCCGTGAGCATCACCTGCCGGTGGCGGCGCTGTGCGTCCTGTGTGATGCGATCCTGGTGGCTGCCGGGGTGTTCGGCCTGGCAACCGTGCTGGCGCACAATCCGACCTTGCTGGCGGTCGCCCGCTGGGGCGGCGCGGTATTCCTGGTCTGGTATGGCGCCAAGGCGTTGCGCAGCGCCTGTTCCAGGCAGAGCCTGCAGCACCAGCAGGGCCAGGGCACGCGTTCACGCCGCGCGGTACTGCTCAGCGCCTTGGCGGTGACCCTGTTGAACCCGCATGTGTATCTCGACACGGTGTTGCTGATCGGCTCGCTGGGAGCCCAGCAGACCGCGCCTGGCGCCTATGTGGCCGGGGCTGCCAGCGCCTCGCTGGTGTGGTTCTCGACCCTGGCGGTCGGCGCGGCCTGGCTGGCGCCGTGGCTGGCACGGCCAGCGACCTGGCGCATGCTCGACCTGATGGTCGCCGTCATGATGTTCGCGGTGGCGGCGCAGTTGATCTTCGATTGACCCTGCCGCTACAGGGCCCCGCGCAGGGCTGCCAGCCTGGAAACGACCACCGCCGGTCAGCACCCGCCAACCGCTCTGGAACCTCTATTCCCTATCTTTGTTGCGTGGTTATGCGCCGGGCCCGGTGCTATGATCCAGCCCTTGCGTCGCAAAGAGTACAATCTCGCTGACGCTGATCGGGCCGCCCGTGATCGGCCTTGCGCAAACCGCAAACAGACCTGAATCAGGAGATCCACCATGGCTTTTGAATTGCCGCCGCTGCCGTACGCCCACGATGCCCTGCAGCCGCACATCTCCAAGGAAACCCTGGAGTATCACCACGACAAGCACCACAACACCTATGTCGTGAACCTGAACAACCTGGTCCCAGGCACCGAATTCGAAGGCAAGACCCTGGAAGAGATCGTCAAGAGCTCTTCGGGCGGCATCTTCAACAACGCCGCTCAAGTCTGGAACCACACCTTCTACTGGAACTGCCTGTCGCCAAACGGTGGCGGCCAGCCGACCGGTGCCCTGGCTGACGCCATCAATGCCGCTTTCGGCTCCTTCGACAAGTTCAAGGAAGAGTTCACCAAGACTTCGGTTGGCACCTTCGGTTCCGGCTGGGGCTGGCTGGTGAAGAAGGCTGACGGTTCCCTGGCCCTGGCCAGCACCATCGGCGCCGGCTGCCCGCTGACCAGCGGCGACACCCCGCTGCTGACCTGCGACGTCTGGGAACACGCCTACTACATCGACTACCGCAATCTGCGCCCCAAGTACGTCGAGGCATTCTGGAACCTGGTCAACTGGGCCTTCGTTGCCGAACAGTTCGAAGGCAAGACCTTCAAGGCCTGAATCATCCAGCCTTGAGCGAGAAGCCCGGCATCTGCGCCGGGCCTCTTGCCAGACACCGATGCCAGTCTCCCTGGCATCGGTTTTTTTTCAGGGCGTTGGCAGGGGCTCGGCGCGCAGGGCTGTCATGACACGTACTGATCAAGCCAGCCAAGGCTATCCGCAGTAGCCCCCGCAGGCCGGTATTCACACCCGACCCACCCCGCATAGCCGCGCTGGTCCAGCATCGTGAACAACCCGGCAATGTCCATCTGCCCTGTCCCCGGCTGATGCCGCCCCGGACAATCGGCTACCTGCACATGCACCGTCCGCGCAAAGAACTGCTCCAGCATATCGGCAGCATTCCCGGTCAGCACCTGCGCATGGTAAAGATCAAAGATCAGCCCGACACTCGCATGCGCCTCCAGCACCTGCTGTGCCTTGCTGAAGTCGGCCATGTAGTATCCGGGCATTTCCTGCGCGCAGATCACCTCGATCAACGGCCGCAGCCCCTGGTCCTCGAAGTACTTCACGGCATAGTCCAGGTTGCTCGCGTACACTTTGCCGGCGTCCTCATCATGGGTTATGCCGGACATCAGGTGTACATCCGTACACGCCAATGTGCGGGCATAGCTGACCGCCTGCCGCAACCCGTCACGGAACTCGGCTTCCTTGCCCGCCACCGCAGCGAGGCCCTTGGCAACGCCAGCCGGTGCAGCAAACTGGACCAATGGCAAAGCATGCTGCGCCAGTTGATCAGCCAGCAGGCTCGCATCGAACTCGTAGGGCGAGGGGAATTCTACCGCGCGAAATCCAGCAGCAGCGGCGGCTTCGACACGCTGCAGAAAAGGCAGTTCGTTGAACTGGAAGCCAAGGTGAGCATTGAACTTGAGCATGCGTACACATCCATCCTGGAAAAAACGTTCGTTGATTCAAAGGCTGAGTCGCGCCACCCGCAAAACGCTTGCTCAGCCCGCATACCACGCTAACATCAAACCTCTGGAAGATTGATACAGCGCATTCAAGTTGCGGGGTCGGGCAACCGATACACTGCTCATGATCGGCCGGTAGTGTATCGTCATCGTTGATGGCAAAATGATGCCATGCGCATGGATTAAGGAAACCCCATTGAAGCTGGAATTGCGGAACAGCTTGTCGGTCAAGTTGCTCAGGGTCGTGTTGCTGTCGGCGCTGGCGGTCGGCGTCGTGCTCAGCTGTGCGCAAATCATCTATGACACCTACAAGACCCGCCAGTCCGTGAACAACGATGCCCAGCGCATCCTCGACATGTTCCGCGACCCTTCGACCCAGGCGGTGTACAGCCTCGACCGCGAAATGGGTATGCAGGTAATGGAAGGCCTGTTCCAGGATGAGTCGGTGCGCATGGCTTCCATCGGCCACCCCAACGAAACCATGCTGGCCGAAAAGTCCCGCCCGCTGCAGGACATGGCCATGCGCTGGCTGACCGACCTGATCCTCGGCCAGGAACGCACCTACACCACGCAACTGGTCGGCCGCGGCCCCTACAGCGAATACTACGGTGACCTCAGCATCACCCTCGACACCTCGTCCTATGGCAAGGACTTCCTGATCAACGCCGTGATCATCTTCATCTCCGGCGTGCTGCGGGCCCTGGCCATGGGCCTGGTGCTGTACCTTGTCTACCACTGGCTGCTGACCAAGCCACTGTCGAAGCTCATCGAGCACCTCACCCAGATCAACCCCGACCGCCCCAGTCAGCACCAGTTGCCGCTGCTCAAGGGCCACGAAAAGAACGAACTGGGCCTGTGGGTGAATACCGCCAACCAGTTGCTGGCCTCGATCGAGCGCAACACCCACTTGCGCCACGAGGCAGAAAACAGCCTGCAACGCATGGCCCAGTACGATTTCCTCACGGGCTTGCCCAACCGCCAGCAGTTGCAGCAGCAACTGGACAAGATCCTTGTCGACGGCGGCCGTCTGCAACACCGTGTGGCAGTGCTGTGTGTGGGCCTGGATGATTTCAAGGGTATCAACGAGCAGTTCAGCTACCAGGTCGGCGACCAACTGCTGCTGGCCCTGGCTGACCGCCTGCGCGCCCACAGTGGCCGCCTGGGTGCCCTGGCGCGGCTGGGCGGCGACCAGTTCGCCCTGGTGCAGGCCAACATCGAGCAACCCTACGAGGCGGCCGAACTGGCGCAAAGCATCCTCGATGACCTGGAAGTACCGTTCGACCTCGACCACCATCAGCAGATCCGCCTGCGCGCCACCATCGGCATCACCCTGTTCCCCGAAGACGGCGACAGCACCGAAAAGCTGCTGCAGAAAGCCGAACAGACCATGACCCTGGCCAAGGCCCGTTCGCGTAACCGCTACCAGTTCTACATCGCCAGCGTCGACAGCGAGATGCGCCGACGCCGCGAGCTGGAAAAGGACCTTCGCGAAGCGCTGCCGCGCAACCAGCTATATCTGGTGTACCAACCACAGATCAGCTACCGCGACCACCGGGTGGTCGGTGTCGAGGCACTGCTGCGCTGGCAGCACCCGGAGCTGGGCATGGTGCCACCAGACCAGTTCATTCCCCTGGCCGAACAGAATGGCAGCATCATCGGCATTGGCGAATGGGTGCTCGACCAGGCCTGCCGGCAATTGCGCGAATGGCATGACATGGGCTTCAGTGACCTGCGCATGGCGGTCAACCTGTCCACCGTGCAACTGCACCACAACGAACTGCCGCGGGTGGTCAACAACCTGCTGCAGGCCTACCGCCTGCCCCCGCGCAGCCTGGAGCTGGAGGTGACCGAAACCGGCCTGATGGAAGACATCAGCACCGCCGCGCAGCACCTGCTGAGCCTGCGCCGCTCCGGGGCGCTGATTGCCATCGACGACTTCGGCACCGGCTACTCGTCGCTCAGCTACCTGAAATCGCTGCCGCTGGACAAGATCAAGATCGACAAGAGCTTCGTTCAGGACCTGCTGGACGATGATGACGACGCCACCATCGTTCGCGCCATCATCCAGCTGGGCAAAAGCCTGGGTATGCAGGTGATTGCCGAAGGCGTGGAAACCGCCGAGCAGGAAACCTATATCGTTGCCCAGGGTTGTCATGAGGGCCAGGGCTATCACTACAGCAAACCGCTGTCGGCCCGAGAGCTGACCAACTTCCTCAAACAGGCGCAGCGCAACCAGGTCTCGATGTCCTGAAGTTACCCCGGGCATCCGCAGGCCGTGAGTGACATTCGCGCAATTTACATACCCGCCCCTTTACAGCAAATGCAAATCTTTCGCATGATGTTGTAGTTTCGCGTGCCACGGCGCACGGTCTCCCCCTTGGTCCAACCACACGACGCAGGAAACCAACAATGATTCGAATGCCTCTGGCCTCCGCCAGTCTGCTGGCCATCGCCATCGCTCTCGCCGGTTGCGGTGAAGGCAAGGACGACAAGGCCGCCGCGCCGCAAGCCCAGGCACCGGCTGCCGCCAGCACCGCCGCTGCAGCGCCCGGGGCTGTCGACGAAGCCGCCGGCAAGGCCGTAGTCAAGCATTACGCCGAGCTGGTGTACGCCGTGTACAGCGACTCCCTTAGCACCGCCAAGGCCCTGCAGAGCGCTGTCGACGCGTTCCTGGCCAAACCCAACGACGAAACCCTGAAGGCCGCCCGGGAAGCCTGGGTCGCCTCGCGCGTACCGTACCTGCAGAGCGAAGCCTTCCGCTTCGGCAACACCATCATCGACGACTGGGAAGGCCAGGTGAACGCCTGGCCGCTGGACGAAGGCCTGATCGACTACGTCGACAAGAGCTACGAGCACGCCCTGGGCAACCCGGCGGCCAGCGCCAACATCATTGCCAACACCGAGATCCAGGTAGGCGAAGAGAAGATCGACGTCCAACAGATCACCCCCGAGAAGCTGGCCAGCCTCAACGAGCTGGGCGGTTCCGAAGCCAACGTCGCCACCGGCTACCATGCCATCGAGTTCCTGCTCTGGGGCCAGGACCTGAACGGCACCGGCCCGGGCGCGGGCAATCGTCCGGCCTCGGACTACCTGGAAGGCAAGGGTGCCACCGGCGGCCACAACGACCGCCGTCGGGCCTACCTGAAAGCGGTTACCGACCTGCTGGTCAAGGACCTGGAAGAGATGGTCGGCAACTGGGCACCGAACGTCGCCGACAACTACCGCGCCAAGCTGGAAGGCGAGCCAGTCAACGATGGCCTGCGCAAGATGCTGTTCGGCATGGGCAGCCTGTCGCTGGGTGAACTGGCAGGCGAACGCATGAAGGTTTCGCTGGAAGCCAATTCGCCGGAAGACGAGCACGACTGCTTCAGCGACAACACCCACTACTCGCACTTCTACGACGCCAAGGGCATCCGTAACGTCTACCTGGGCGAGTACACCCGCCCGGACGGCAGCAAGGTGACCGGCCCGAGCCTGTCATCGCTGGTGGCCAAGGTCGACCCGGCCACCGACGCCACCCTCAAGGCCGATCTGGAAGCCACCGAAGCCAAGATCCAGGTAATCGTCGATCACGCCCTCAAGGGCGAACACTACGACCAGCTGATCGCCGCCGACAACGCTGCCGGCAACCAGATCGTGCGTGACGCCATCGCCGCCCTGGTCAAACAGACGGGTGCGATCGAACAGGCCGCCGGCAAGCTGGGCATTGCCAACCTGAACCCGGATACCGCAGATCACGAGTTCTGATCGGCCAACGGCGCTTCACCCAGACGCCCGGCCTTGTGCCGGGCGTTTTCGTTTGCCTGGCAATCGCAATGGTGGCAACGACAACCTGATCGTCAGCCCGGTCAACCGACAATTCGAGCTGGACATGGCCTGACCTGTTTTATGCGGCGACGATTTCATCAAGCAAACGCAAATTGCTCTTATTCAAAGATCCTGGGCCTGCTAAGCTTGCACGCCGGTTTTTCGCTCACGCCCAGGATCCTCGATGTCCTCGTCGCTGTTTCGACTCTCTCCCCTGCTGCTGGCCTTTGCCCTCGCCGCCTGTGACGACGCCCCGCGTTTCACCCAGGCCGAGCCCGGCGAAGCATTGTCGGCTGGCCAGGCGACCGTGCAGCGCAATGACCGCAACGCTTATTCCCTGCCCTCGGCCAACCTCTCGCCCGAACGGCGCCTGGACTTCGCCGTGGGCAACAGTTTCTTCCGCAACCCCTGGGTCATCGCGCCGTCCACCACCACTGCACGTGACGGCCTGGGCCCCCTGTTCAACACCAATGCCTGCCAGAACTGCCACGTGCGCGACGGTCGCGGCCACCCGCCAGAGCCGGGCGACAGCAACGCAGTGTCGATGCTGGTGCGCCTGTCGATCCCCGACCAGCCGTACCTGGCCAAGGTGGTCGAGCGCCTCGGCGTGGTGCCGGAGCCGGTCTATGGCACCCAGTTACAGGACATGGCCATTCCCGGCGTGGCACCAGAAGGCAAGGTACGGGTCAGCTACACCCACCAGACGCTGGCGTTCAAGGATGGTTATCAGGTCGAGCTGCGCAAGCCGGCCCTGCAGATCACCCAGCTAGGCTATGGCGTGATGCACCCCGACACGCGCTTTTCGGCACGCGTGGCACCGCCGATGATCGGCCTTGGTCTGCTCGAAGCCATTCCCGAAGCCGACCTGCTGGCCAATGAAGACCCTGACGACCGCAACCACGACGGCATCCGCGGGCGCGCCAACCGGGTATGGGACGATGCCCAGGGCAAGACTGTGATCGGCCGCTTCGGCTGGAAGGCCGGGCAGCCCAACGTCAACCAGCAGAACGTGCACGCCTTTGCCGGCGACATGGGCCTGACCAGCGCGCTGCAACCGAACGACGATTGCACCCCGGCCCAGGCTGATTGCCTGGCCGCAGCCAACGGCGATGGCGCCGGCGGCGAGAAGGAAGTCAGCGACAACATTCTGCGCCTGGTCACCTTCTACACCCGTAACCTGGCCGTGCCAGCGCGCCGCGATGTGGGCACGCCTGAGGTACTGGCAGGCAAGAACCTGTTCTACCAGGCCGGCTGCCAAGGCTGCCACACACCGCAGTTCACCACTGCGGCCAATGCCGCCGAGCCCGAGCTGGCCAATCAGCTGATTCGCCCCTACAGCGACTTGCTGTTGCATGACATGGGCCCGGGCCTGGCCGATGAACGCACCGAATTCGCCGCCAACGGCCAGGACTGGCGTACCCCGCCATTATGGGGCATCGGCCTGAGCGAAACGGTCAGTGGCCACAGCCAGTTCCTGCACGACGGCCGCGCCCGCAACCTGCTCGAAGCCGTACTCTGGCACGGTGGCGAGGCCGAGGCAGCGCGCAATTTCGTCCTCACTTTCGATGCCGGGCAGCGCGCCGCGCTGCTGGCGTTCCTGAACTCACTTTAAAAAAGCGCAAAGGAGCCGGGCATGTTCCGACCCAAACTGTTGTTCACCAGCCTCGCCGCACTCGCCCTCGGCGCCTGCTCACCGCAGGATCCGCAAGCCGTGACCTCCGCTGCCATCGCCAAGCAGGTGATCCTGCCCACCTACAGCCGCTGGGTCGAAGCCGACCGCATGCTGGCCGCCAGCGCCCTGGCCTACTGCGAAGGCAAGGAAACCCTGGACAAGGCCCGTGCCGACTTCCTCAACGCGCAAAAAGCCTGGGCCGAACTGCAACCGCTGCTGGTCGGCCCGCTGGCCGAAGGCAACCGCGCCTGGCAGGTACAGTTCTGGCCCGACAAGAAGAACCTGGTCGGTCGCCAAGTCGAGCAACTGGTCAACGCCGAGACTCCGGTCGATGCCGCAGCCCTGGGCAAGGCCAGCGTCGTGGTGCGTGGTCTCTCGGCCTACGAGTACATCCTGTTCGATAGCAAGCCGGACATCGCCACGGCCGAGCAGAAGGCCCGCTACTGCCCGCTGCTGGTGGCCATTGGCGAACACCAGAAGGCGCTGGCCGAAGACATCCTCAAGAGCTGGAACAGCACCGACGGCATGCTTTCGCAGATGACCAAGTTCCCCAACCAGCGCTACGCCGACTCCCATGAGGCCATTGCCGACCTGCTGCGTGCCCAGGTCACCGCGCTGGACAGCCTGAAGAAGAAGCTTGGTGCGCCGATGGGCCGCCAGAGCAAAGGCATCCCGCAGCCGCTGCAGGCCGAAGCCTGGCGCAGCCACAACTCGCTGAACAGCCTGCAGGCCAGCCTCAAGGCCGCCGAAGCGGTGTGGGTCGGGGTCGACAACCAGGGCCTGCGAGGCCTGCTGCCCAGCGACCAGAAAGCGCTGGCAGCCAAGATCGACGATGCCTACGCGACCGCGCTCAAACTGCTGGCCGACAACCACAAGACCCTGGGCGAACTGCTGGCCGACGACGCCGGCCAGCAAACCCTCAACCAGATCTACGACAGCCTCAACGTCGTCCACCGCCTGCACGAAGGCGACCTGGCCAAGGCGTTGAACATCCAGCTGGGCTTCAATGCCAACGACGGTGACTGATCATGCTGCGACGCCAGGCGCTCAAACTCGGTAGCGTATTGCTCAGCGCCCTCACCCTGGGCGGCTGGAGCCTGTTCCGCAACAAAGGCAGCGAACCGCTGCTGCTGTCGGCGCGTGACGACGGCGATGGCAAGCACTATGCGGTCGGGTTCCGCCTGGACGGCACCCAGGTGTTCAGCACCCAGGTCGCCCAGCGTTGCCATGCCATCATCCATCACCCGCAGCTGCCGATCGCCCTGTTCGTCGCCCGCCGCCCCGGTACCGAAAGCTACCTGGTCGATCTGCGCGACGGGCGCCTGTTGCAGACTGTCCACGCGCAACCGAACCGGCACTTCTACGGCCATGCGGTGGTGCACAAGAGTGGCGAATGGCTGTACGCCACCGAGAACGACACCACCGACCCGGGGCGTGGCGTCCTCGGCGTATACCGCTTCGAAGGCGAATGCCTGGTGCACAGCGGCGAGCTTCCGACCCACGGCATCGGCCCGCACGAGCTGGCCTGGCTGCCGGACGGCGAGACGCTGGTGGTGGCCAACGGTGGTATCCGCACCGAAGCCGAAAGCCGGGTGGAGATGAACCTCGACGCCATGGAGCCGAGCCTGGTGCTGATGCAGCGCGACGGCACCCTGCTGAGCAAGGAAACCTTGGCCCAGCAGATGAACAGCGTGCGCCACCTGGCGGTGGGTAGCGACGGCACAATCGCCGCATGCCAGCAATTCATGGGCGCTGCCGACGAAACCGCCGAGCTGTTGGCGATCAAGCGCCCAGGCGAGCCGTTCCGGGCCTTCCCGGTAGCGGAGCGGCAGTTGCAGGCCATGGCCCAGTACACCGCCAGTGTCGCCATCCACAGCGAATTGCGGCTGGTCGCACTGACCGCGCCACGGGCCAACCGCCTGTTCGTCTGGGACCTGGACAGCGGCGCGGTGCGGCTGGACGCACCGATGCCCGATTGCGCCGGGGTCGGCGCGGTACAGGACGGTTTCGTGGTCACCTCCGGTCAGGGCCGTTGCCGCTTCTATGATTGCCGCAAAGCCGAACTGGTCGGCCAGCCGCTGAACCTGCCGTCCGGTTTCTGGGACAACCACCTGCATCTGGTCTGATCGTTCTGCTGCCTGCACCGGCCTCTTCGCGGGCACGCCCGCTCCCACAGGGGCCGCGTAACCCGCTGATTGCGCGGTTCCTGTGGGAACGGGCGTGCCCGCGAAGAGGCCAGCACAGGCATTTCACTCCCCTTCCTGCAGAAAACAGTCGATAATCCCCCCATCCACACGTGGGCAGGAACGCCCGTTGTCGTGTCCAAGCGAATAACAACTGCATCCAAGGAAACGGACCTATGCTGCGCCGCCGCATGCTCATCATGTTGGCCGTGGTTCTGCTGATCGTGTTGGCCCTGGGGGGCTACAAAGCCTTCTCGATCTACCAGCAGATCCAGCTGTTCACTGCCCCACGCCCCCCCATCACCGTGGCTGCCGCCCTGGCCGAGCAGCGCCCGTGGCAAGAGCGCCTGCCCGCCGTTGGCAGCCTCAAGGCGCTGCAGGGTGTGGAGCTGAGCCTGGAGGTGGAGGGCATCGTCAAGGCCTTGCACTTCGACTCCGGCCAGCAGGTCAAGGCCGGGCAACTGTTGCTGCAGCTCAATGACGACCAGGAAACCGCCCTGCTCGGTACCGCCCAGGCCGACCTGGGCCTGGCCAAGGTGGATTTCGGTCGCGGCAGCCAACTGGTCGGTGACGCGGCCATCTCCCGTGGCGAGTTCGACCGCCTCACAGCGCAGTACCGGCGCAACCAGGCACTGGTCGATCAACTCAAGGCATCGAAGACCAAGAAGAGCATCAGCGCCCCGTTCAGCGGCACCATCGGCATTCGTCAGGTGGATGTCGGCGACTACCTGGCCGCTGGCACCGTGATCGCAACCCTGCAGGACCTGTCCAGCCTCTACGTCGACTTCAACGTACCGGAGCAGGCCCTGCCACGCCTGAGCGTAGGCCAGCAGGTGCTGGTGCAGGTGGCCGCGTACCCCGGCCAGACCTTTCCTGCCAGCCTGAGCGCCATCAACCCTAAGGTCGACGAGGCCACGCGTAACCTGCTGGTGCGCGCAACCATGGCCAACCCGGACGGCAAGCTGTTGCCGGGCATGTTCGCCAACCTGCTGATCCTGTTGCCCAACCCGCAGCCACGAGTGGTGGTGCCGGAAAGCGCCATCACCTACACCCTGTACGGCAATTCGGTGTATGTCGCGACGCCGAAGAAGGACAAGGACGGCAGGCCGGTAAACGACGACAAGGGCCAGCCGCAGCTTACCGCCGAGCAACGCACGGTGCAGACCGGCGAGCGCCGTGACGGTGTGGTGGTGGTCAGCAAGGGCCTGCAGGCCGGGGAGCAGGTGGTCACCGCCGGTCAACTGAAACTGACCCCCGGGGCCGCGATCCGCATCGGCGAGGACAAAGCCCTCAAGCCCGTAGCGGGCGCGCCGGGCAAGGACTGACAGGAGGCTGGCATGGCATTCACCGACCCGTTCATCCGTCGCCCGGTGCTGGCCAGCGTGGTCAGCCTGCTGATCCTGTTGCTGGGCTTCCAGGCCTGGAACAAGCTGCAGATCCGCCAGTACCCGCAAATGGAAAACGCCCTGATCACGGTCACCACCGCCTACCCCGGTGCCAACGCCGAAACCATCCAGGGCTACATCACCCAACCATTGCAGCAAAGCCTGGCCAGCGCCGAAGGCATCGACTACATGACCTCGGTGAGCCGGCAGAACTTCTCGGTCATCTCCATCTACGCGCGCATCGGCGCCGACAGCGACCGGCTGTTCACCGAGTTGCTGGCCAAGGCCAACGAGGTGCGCAACAAGCTGCCTCAGGATGCCGAGGATCCGGTCCTGAGCAAGGAAGCCGCCGATGCTTCGGCGCTGATGTACATCAGCTTCTACAGCAAGGAAATGAGCAACCCGCAGATTACCGACTACCTGTCGCGGGTCATCCAGCCCAAGCTGGCCACCCTGCCGGGCATGGCCGAGGCAGAAATCCTCGGCAACCAGGTGTTCGCCATGCGTATCTGGCTCGACCCGGTGAAACTGGCAGGCTACGGCCTGTCGACCAGCGACGTGACCACTGCCGTGCGCCGCTACAACTTCCTCTCCGCCGCCGGCGAGGTGAAGGGCGAGTATGTGGTCACCAGCATCAACGCCAGCACCGAGCTGAAGTCGGCCGAGGCCTTCGCGGCCCTGCCAGTCAAGACCAGCGGTGACAGCCGCGTACTGCTGGGCGATGTGGCGCGGGTCGAGATGGGGGCGGAAAACTACGACACGGTCAGCTCATTCGACGGCACCCCGTCGGTGTACATCGGCATCAAGGCCACCCCGGCGGCCAACCCGCTGGACGTGATCAAGGAAGTACGGCGCATCATGCCCGAGCTGGAAAGCCAGCTGCCCTCGGCGCTGAAGGTATCGATCGCCTACGACGCCACGCTGTTCATCCAGGCCTCCATCGACGAAGTGATCAAGACCCTCGGCGAAGCGGTGCTGATCGTCATCGTGGTGGTGTTCCTGTTCCTCGGCGCCCTGCGTTCGGTGCTGATCCCGGTGGTGACCATCCCGCTGTCGATGATCGGCGTGCTGTTTTTCATGCAGATGATGGGCTACTCGCTCAACCTGCTGACCCTGCTGGCCATGGTGCTGGCCATCGGCCTGGTGGTGGATGATGCCATTGTCGTGGTGGAGAACATCCACCGGCACATGGAAGAGGGTAAGTCGCCGTTCGATGCCGCCCTCGAGGGTGCCCGCGAAATCGCCATGCCCGTGGTGTCGATGACCATCACCCTGGCGGCGGTGTATGCGCCGATCGGCTTCCTTACCGGGCTCACCGGCGCACTGTTCAAGGAGTTCGCCCTGACCTTGGCCGGTGCGGTGATCATCTCCGGTATCGTTGCCCTCACCCTGTCGCCGATGATGTGCGCGCTGCTGCTGCGCCAGGAACAGAACCCCAGCGGCCTGGCGCATCGCCTCGACGTGCTGTTCGAGCGCCTCAAGGTGCGCTATCAGCGCCTGCTGCACGCCACTCTCGACAGCCGGCCGGTCGTGCTGGTCTTTGCCGTGATCATCCTGTGCCTGATCCCGGTGTTGCTGAAGTTCACCCAGAACGAACTGGCGCCCAACGAGGACCAGGGGGTGATCTTCATGATGAGCAGCTCGCCGCAAACGGCCAACCTGGATTACCTCAACGCCTATACCGACACGTTCACCCCGCTGTTCAAGACCTTCCCCGAGTATTACTCGTCGTTCCAGATCAATGGTTTCAATGGCGTGCAGACCGGTATCGGTGGCTTCCTGCTGAAACCGTGGAACGAGCGCGAGCGCACGCAAATGGAACTGCTGCCGCTGGTGCAAGCCAAGCTCGAGGAAATCGGCGGCCTGCAGATCTTCGGTTTCAACCTGCCATCGCTGCCCGGCACCGGCGAAGGCCTGCCGTTCCAGTTCGTGATCAATAGTGCCGGTGACTACCCTGCCCTGCTGGAAGTTGCCCAGCGCATCAAGGCCCGCGCCCAGGAGTCGGGCAAGTTCGCCTTCCTAGACATCGACCTGGCGTTCGACAAACCCGAGGTAGTGGTGGACATCGACCGCGCCAAGGCGGCGCAGATGGGGGTGTCGATGGACACCCTCGGCGGCACCCTGGCGACCTTGCTGGGCGAGGGGGAAATCAACCGCTTCACCCTCGAAGGTCGCAGCTACAAGGTGATTGCCCAGGTCGAACGGCCTTACCGCGACAACCCCGGCTGGCTGAACAACTACTATGTGAAGAACGACCAGGGCCAGTTGCTGCCCTTGTCGACCCTGATCACCCTCAGCGATCGCGCCCGCCCGCGCCAGCTCAACCAGTTCCAGCAACTGAACTCGGCGATAATCCAGGGTGTGCCGATGGTCAGCCTCGGCGAGGCACTGCAGACCGTGCAGGGTATCGCCCGCGAGGAGGCCCCGGAGGGCTTCGCCTTCGACTATGCCGGGGTAGCTCGCCAGTACGTGCAGGAAGGCAGCGCATTGTGGGTGACCTTCGGCCTGGCGTTGGCGATCATTTTCCTGGTGCTGGCGGCGCAATTCGAAAGCTTCCGCGACCCGCTGGTAATTCTGGTGACGGTACCGTTGTCGATCTGCGGCGCATTGCTGCCGCTGTTCCTCGGCGTATCGAGCATGAACATCTACACCCAGGTCGGGCTGGTGACGCTGATCGGCCTGATCAGCAAGCATGGCATCCTGATCGTCGAGTTCGCCAACCAGTTGCGTGAAGAAATGGGCCTGAGCGTACGTGAGGCGATCGAGGAAGCCGCGGCGATTCGCCTGCGGCCGGTGTTGATGACCACGGCGGCGATGGTGTTTGGCATGGTGCCGCTGATTCTGGCGACCGGGGCGGGAGCAGTCAGCCGTTTTGACATAGGTACGGTGATTGCCACCGGCATGTCGATCGGTACGCTGTTTACCCTGTTCGTGTTGCCTTGCATCTACACCTTGCTGGCGCACAAGGAGGTGGCCAGGGAGCCATCGGTTGCCTGAACCGGCCTCTTCGCGGGCAAGGCAGATACACAAATGCCAGAGGCCCCGCAATCGCGGGGCCTCTGGCATTTCTATCTACTGCCGGGATTCAACCAAACGGCCGCAACCCCTGGCGCATACCGAACAGGAACAACAGCAGGTCCTGATCCGGCGCGACCTTGGCCTGCTGCTGCGGTTTCACTTCCCGCGGCAACACGCACTGGTCGGCCATCTCGGCCTTGCTGAACACTGTCGGCCTCGGCTCTTCCCATGCAGCCACCGCCACGGTGGTCACCGCCAGGCCAGCTACCAGAAACAAAGCTCGAGTAATTTCTAGTTTCATTGCTCTAACCCTTTGACAGCGCTGCCAAACGCCATCTGGTAAAAATAGAGCAAGGTTTGCCACTCCGCGTCGTTCAACGACGAATGGCGGCGCAGCTGGCGCAGGTCATTGCCCGCTGCACGCTGGCAGCTGATGCGCCGCCGGCACTTTTCCAGGTCCAGCAACGCGACCTCGACCCGTGCCTGCTCGCCCTCGCCAATCACCTTGACGAAGACATGCTTGCCATACAGGCAACCGTGCTGCCAGTGGCCCAGGTGCATGCGCGCCAGGTTGTCCGCCAGGTCCTTGAGCATGCGCTCATGCACCACCTGTGGATAACGCTCACGGGCACCTTCGGCATGCCAGGTGTCGAGTTCGACGAAACCGTCGAGTGCTTCACTTACCAACAGCGCACGCCATTGATGATCGGCATCGCGCTCGGCACCACAGAAGACGATGCGCGGCACGCGCACACCCAACTGCTCGAAACTGTTCAACGCATCGAGTTCGCGCAATACGGTCGGCCGGCCGAAAGGGTGCAGCAAGCTGCGGTAGATATGCCCGACCTGGCGTTTGGCATACAGCAGCTTGCCATCGGCATCGTTCAGGCGTTGCACGCCACTTTCACCACCACGCCGCTGGTTTGGCTCCTCGACCCACTCGCCTTGCTGGCGCCAGTAAAAATCGAACCGCGACTCCCCTTTCTGGGCTACAGCCATCAAACACTACCCCTTACGCAATACATACACTCGCCACATGGCATAGAACGGCAGGAAGTCGAGGCGTTCCTGGATTCTGAAACCGGCGGCCTTGAATTCTTCTTCGACCGTGTCGGCCGGTAACACGAAACGGTTCTGGTAATTGTCCTGCTCGGCTTTGCGGGCCCTGCGGCGCTGCTCCAGCTTTTTCCGGCGCCAGGCCTTGAAATTACCATCCACCCACAATGACAGGATCACACTATCACGGCTAACCCGTTGAAATTCCGAAAGAATGGTCTTTCTGTGGGCCGCTTCGCCAATATGGTGGAACAGCCGCATGCAGAAAATGCTGTCTACCGAGTTGTCCGGCAGGTCGATGGCAAACGCCGAAGTCTGCAAGGGGCGTACCCGAGCCACTACCTCTGGCGGTTGCGCGGCACAGGCTGTCTCGATCATCGCCTCGGAATTGTCGGCGCCAATGATTACCCGGTTGGGCTTTTCGGCCAGCAATGGCCAGAAACGGCCGGCACCGCATGGCAGGTCGAGGACCAGGCCAGGCTCACCCGCCAGTGCCAGGGCGCGACGCGCCAGTTGCTCATCTCGCTTGTGGGAAAGGCGTCGCGCCAAGCCATCCTGATGTTTGAGAAAGTACTCACGGGCGTGTTCTTTGTCGTACTTCTCGGAAAATTCAAGCTTGATGGGACTACGCATTGGGCATCTCCTGACTCCATTCCACCCACATTAGGCAAGCGAGCGTAGGAATCAGGTCATACCCATGTGAAAAAAACGTCATTTGCCGATGGAGCTGTTACAAAGGTTTACTCTGCCTCAGGGTCGCCCTTTGCCGCGGTATTGCTCAGGTCCACGTGGAACCGGCAGCCATGCGGCAAGGTCGAGGTCAGGGTGACCTGCCACCCCTGGTCGTCGCAGATCCGCTGCACCAGCGACAGGCCCAGGCCCAGGCCCTCGCCACGCCGCTCATCGCCGCGCACGAATGGCCGGAACATGGCTTCGCGCTGCTCTTCGGGAATGCCCACGCCACTGTCCTCGACACTGAAACCGTTGGCTTCGAGGCTCAGGCGGATATAGCCACTGTCGGTATAGTGCGCAGCATTGCGCAACAGGTTGCCCATCACCGACTGCAGGAAGGTGGCGTTGTACAGCACCGGGCTGGCACTGACGCGTCCGTCGAAATACAGGGCCAGGCCCTTCTGCTCGATGGTGTCACGCCACACTCCGACCAGTTCGTCAGCCACTTCATGAAGGGTCGCGCGCGACGCTACCGCGCCTTCGTCGCGCTGCGCCCGAGCCAGCATCAGGAAAGTCTTGACCAGTTCGCGCATTTCCTCTGTAGCCCGTGCCACACGCTCCACCTGGCTGCGTGAGCGGGCATCGAGGTTGGGGTTTTCCATCAGCAGTTCGCATGAAGTGGCCAGCACCATCAATGGCGTGCGCAGCTCGTGGCTGACATCACTGGTGAACAGCCTTTCCCGGGTCAACGCGTCACGCAGGCGGCCCAGGGTATCGTCGAACGCCACCGCCAGTTGGCCGACTTCGTCGGCCGCATAGTCCGGCGCCAGTGGTGGGGCCAGGCCCAGCAACTGGTCACGATGGCGCACCTGGCGCGCCAGGCGAATCACCGGCGCCATCACCCGGCGCGCCACCAGCCAGCCGAGGATCACTGCCAGTACCAGGCTGAGCACGAAGCCCACCACCACCACGGCGAACAGCAAGCGCTCGCGTTCTTCGAAGTCGCTTTGGTCCTGCAGCAGGACGTAGCGGCGGCCATCGACGATCTCGACCATGGCGTGGTACGACAGCTGGTCGCGGAACACCTCGTGGAAGCCCCGGTCGAGGTGGCGCAGGTCTTTGGGCAGCTCGAAGTCGTCACGCCCGCCGCTGAAGTAGAACAGCTGGTCGGGCCGCGGCCGGTGGCTCCAGTCACTGACGCTGTCCATGCGCAGCAGGCGCTGCAGGTCACCGCCCAGAACAGAGGAAATCAGCCGTTCCTCGACCAGATGCACGGTACCGACGATGCCAAAGGCGAAGGCCCCGGCCACCAGAGCACTCATCAGGGCAAAGGCGATGATGATGCGCTGGGCAAGGCTTTGCTTAAACTCCATCGCGGCCCTCGGCGAGGCGGTAGCCGACGCCATGGACGGTGTGCAGCAGCGGTTTTTCGAACGGTTTGTCGATCACCTGGCGCAGCTGGTGCACGTGGCTGCGCAGGCTGTCGCTGTCGGGGCAGTCATCGCCCCACAGGGCTTCCTCCAGCACTTCGCGGCGCAATACGTGCGGGCTCTTCTGCATCAATACCGCGAGCAGCTTGAGGCCCACCGGGTTGAGCTTGAGCAGGCGCCCCTGGCGGGTGACTTCAAGGGTGTCGAGGTCGTAGCTGAGGTCAGCCACCTGCAGGGTGCGGCGACCACCGCCCTGGGCGCGGCGCAGCACCGCTTCGATGCGTGCGGCCAGCTCCGACAGGGCAAACGGCTTGAGCAGATAATCGTCAGCGCCGGAGCGGAAGCCCTGCAGGCGGTCATCCAGCTGGTCGCGGGCAGTGAGCATGATCACCGGCGTGTCGCGACGGGCATCTTCGCGCAGACGTTTGCACAGGGTATAGCCGTCGATGCCGGGCAGCATGATGTCGAGCACGATCAGGTCGTAGTGTTCGGTGGCGGCCAGGTGCAGGCCGGACAGGCCATCCTGCGCGCAGTCTACGGTGTAGCCTTTCATGCTCAGGTAATCGGCCAGGTTGGCCAGGATATCGCGGTTGTCTTCAACCAAAAGAATGCGCATCGGTTTCTCCTGTGCGGCGCTTCTCGCTGTGGCGCGGCAGGCGCAGCTTAAGGCCTATGCCTGCAGGGTGCCAGCCCTACGAAGAATTCACCGACCTTGACGGTTTTTTCACTGATCCTTCACGGACACAGGATAGCGGGCAGCCGACAATGCCCGATCTTTTTCGCGTCCTGGAGCCGCCATGCAGCATCGAAGCCATCCTCGCCCCATCAATTTCTGGCTGTACCTGGGCCTGCCCCTGGCAACCGCGCTGGGCTTGATCCTGCTGGAACTGACCTCGGTCGACATGGACATCGCCAACCTGTTCTTCGACCCCATTGCCGGGCAGTTCATCGGTCGCCACAGCTATCTGCTGGAAAATATCCTGCATGACCGGGTCAAGCAGGGGGTGATCCTGCTTGGAGTGCTGTCGTTGGTCACCTTTGCCGCAAGCTTCTTCTGGAAGCGCCTGTTCGGCTGGCGTCGCGAACTGGGCTGTCTGGTGCTGGCGCTGGGCCTGTCCACGGCGTTCGTCACGCCACTGAAAAAGGTGACCCAGGTGCAATGCCCGTGGAGCCTGACCCAGTTTGGCGGCAGCGAAACCTACAGCAAGCTGCTGGAACCCCGTCCGGCGACCGACAAGCCCGGGCTGTGCTGGCCGGGCGGGCATGCAGCGACCGGGTTCTGCCTGTTCGGCCTGTTCTTCATGCTGCGTGACCGCAAACCGCGGTTGGCCCGGGCAGCATTGGCGCTGGCCTTCGTGGCCGGGTCGGTACTGTCGCTGGGACGGATGATGCAAGGGGCGCACTTCCTGTCGCACAACGTCTGGACGGCGGTGTTCTGCTGGTTGATCGGGTTGGGGTCGTATTACCTGGTCCTGTATCGGCGGGGGGCGGCCGAGGTGCCTGCCGTGGAGCGCAGCGTCGCCTGAACCGGGGCCGCCTTGCGGCACCATGGCCCTCACAGGCAAAAAAAAAGCCCCGGTTCTCGCGAACCGGGGCTTTCTGTTGGTGCAGGGGGAAAGGCTGGCTTACATCATGCCGCCCATGCCACCCATGCCGCCCATGTCAGGCATGCCAGCAGCTGGCTTGTCTTCCGGCAGGTCGGCAACCATGGCTTCGGTGGTGATCATCAGACCGCCGATCGAAGCAGCCGCTTGCAGCGCCGAACGGGTGACCTTGGCTGGGTCCAGGATACCCATCTCGATCATGTCGCCGTATTCGCCGGTAGCAGCGTTGTAACCGAAGTTACCCGAACCTTGCTTGACCTTGTCAGCGACAACGCTTGGCTCGTCGCCGGCGTTGGCAGTGATCTGGCGCAGCGGCGCTTCGACAGCGCGACGCAGCAGGGCGATACCGACGTTCTGGTCTTCGTTGTCGCCTTTGAGGTTGGCAATGGCCGCCAGCGAGCGAACCAGGGCCACACCACCGCCAGGCACCACGCCTTCTTCAACGGCTGCACGGGTAGCGTGCAGGGCGTCTTCAACGCGGGCTTTCTTCTCTTTCATTTCAACTTCGGTGCCGGCACCAACCTTGATCACGGCAACACCGCCAGCCAGTTTGGCCAGACGCTCTTGCAGCTTCTCACGGTCGTAGTCCGAGGAAGTTTCTTCGATCTGGGCACGGATCTGCTTGACGCGTGCTTCGATCTCGCCGTCGGCGCCAGCGCCGTCGATGATGGTGGTGTTTTCCTTGGACAGGATGACGCGCTTGGCGTTACCCAGGTGCTCCAGGGTAGCGGTTTCCAGGGACAGGCCGATTTCTTCGGAGATGACCTGGCCGCCGGTCAGGACGGCGATGTCCTGCAGCATGGCCTTGCGGCGGTCGCCGAAGCCCGGAGCCTTGACCGCAGCAACCTTGACGATGCCGCGCATGTTGTTGACCACCAGGGTAGCCAGCGCTTCGCCTTCGACGTCTTCGGCAACGATCAGCAGTGGACGGCCGGCCTTGGCAACGGCTTCCAGTACTGGCAGCAGCTCACGGATGTTGGAGATCTTCTTGTCGACCAGCAGCAGCAGCGGGCCTTCCAGCTCGGCAACCATGGTGTCCGGCTTGTTCACGAAGTACGGCGACAGGTAGCCACGGTCGAACTGCATGCCTTCAACGACGGACAGTTCGTTTTCCAGGCCCGAGCCTTCTTCGACGGTGATCACGCCTTCTTTACCGACTTTTTCCATGGCTTCGGCAATGATTTCACCGATGGAGCTGTCGGAGTTGGCAGAAATGGTACCTACCTGGGCGATGGCCTTGGAGTCGGCACATGGCTTGGACAGGTTCTTCAGCTCGGCGACGACGGCAGCAGTGGCCTTGTCGATGCCGCGCTTCAGGTCCATCGGGTTCATGCCGGCAGCGACGGCCTTCAGGCCTTCGTTGACGATGGCCTGAGCCAGGACGGTAGCGGTGGTGGTGCCGTCACCGGCAGCGTCGTTGGCCTTGGAAGCAACTTCCTTGACCAGCTGGGCGCCCATGTTCTCGAAGGCGTCCTTCAGTTCGATTTCCTTGGCGACGGAAACGCCGTCCTTGGTGATGGTCGGCGCGCCGAAGCTCTTGGCCAGCACCACGTTGCGGCCTTTCGGGCCCAGGGTGGCTTTTACTGCGTCAGCCAGAACGTTGACACCAACCAGCATTTTCTTACGAGCGGAATCGCCGAATTTTACGTCTTTAGCAGCCATGATCGTTTAATCCTTGAAATTCTGGAGTAACGGGAAGTCGGGGGAAATCAGCCTTCGATTACGGCGAGGATTTCGTTTTCGGCCATGACCAGCAGGTCTTCGCCATCGACTTTCACGGTGTTGCTGCCCGAGTAAGGGCCGAAAACCACTTTGTCACCCACTTTCACTGCCAACGCGCGAACTTCGCCGTTGTCCAGGATGCGACCGGTGCCGACGGCGACTACTTCGCCGCGGTTTGGCTTTTCAGCGGCCGAACCCGGCAGGACGATACCGCCAGCGGTTTTCGATTCTTCTTCGCTGCGACGGATAACGACGCGGTCATGCAGAGGACGAAGCTTCATTGTCGATCTCTCCCAAATTGTGGTTTTCATCGGCCGGTGTCGACACCGGCGGGTTGATGCTGTCCGGCGTAGCCGGAAGGCAGCTCGCGCAGGGCGAACCGCCTGAGTAATGTCTGGTGTTGCCACCAGAAACCTTGCGGTGACCACATACATGAGGCCGCCATATTCAATTACAAGGCTTGCTTCAGAAAATTTTTCATTAGCGTCTTGGCCCGCAAAAAGCTGGGGCCGCTTTGCGGCCCCCGGTCATTACTTGTCGCGGCGCTCGTACTCGCCTTCGATCACATTCGGGCGGTGGTCGCCATCACGCGGTCGGGCCTGGAACGGGTCGTCCTGGAAGGCGCGCTGGCGCATGGCCTGAGCCTCGGCACGCTCACGCATCTTGCGGGCGGCCAAGTGACGGGTGAATGGCAGCAGGCACAGCAGGCCCAACACGTCGCTGATGAAGCCTGGCAACAACAACAGGCCACCACCGACGGCCAGCATCATGCCCTGGAACATGTCCTCGGCGGGCAATTCGCCACGCTGCAGGCTTTCCCGCGCGCGCAACGCAGTGGCCAGCCCGGCCACCCGCATCACCAGTACTCCCAGAGCGGAACCGGCGATGATCAACAGCAGCGCCGGGAAGAAACCAATGGCGGCGCTGACCTTCACGAAAACGAACAGCTCCAGCACGGGAAACAGGAGAAACAGCAGTAGAAAAGCACGCATCAAAGCATTCCTCGGCGGAAGAGAACCTTCCTGTAAGACCAACAGATGGATGCGTGCGCTCGGCTTTTCAACCCTCGGCGCCCATCACAACCGGCCACTGGTCGGCGCGCGCCAGCAAAACCAGGGCTTCGCGGACTTGTGTCGGCGTGTTGCAGGTGCCCGGGAAAGGCAACCAGTACACCGCCTGGCCAATACGCAAATGCATGCCCTCGCTGTCCACACCGACCAGTGACGCCGGTGCATGGCGGGGCAAGTGGGTCAGTTCCACGTAATGGGCAATGGCGTTGGCGTGGTCACTGTTCATATGTTCGACCATGCTCGCCTCGGCCTTGCCGGCGAACGGGTTGGCCAGGGTTACCTGGTCAAGCCAGTGGATCGCGCCGAAGCCGCCGATGTAGCGGTGACGTACAGGTTGCAGCACCCAGAAATCGAAATCGTGGGCCTTGTGGTAGTTGCCTGCGTCCGGGAAGTAACGGTAGTAGCGTTCGGCGGCGGCCTCGATGACGGCCTCGTCCTCCAGCTTGTGCGCTTCGGCCATTACCGTCAGGCGCCCCACCGCTTGTACGTCCTCGGCCTCGCGCTCACCGACCAGCAGCGAGCATTTAGGATCTTTCTGCAGGTTGTGGGTGTGCTGGGCGATGCGGCTGATGAGGATCAGCGGGTTGCCCTCGGCGTCCAGGCAGTACGGCACGACCGAGCCGAACGGGTAACCAGGCATCGACCTGGAATGGGTCGAGAGCACGCCGCGGTACTCCTTGAGCAGCAGTTCCCGGGCGGGGCGGATGGCGGTGGTACTCACTGGGCGGGCTCCTGGCGGCAGGTTGGGTGGCCACACGATAGCATTTTCAGGTCCCGTGCCAATGGGCTGCTGCGCAACCCATCGCGATACAAGCCCGCACCTGCAAGGGGACCGCGTGCCTGCTGCACTGCGCCCCCGGCGATTTACCAGGTCACGCCGAAGCCTGCTGTATAGCGGGTCTTGTCCAGGTCACTCTCACGCGTACCGGTGATGATGTCCTTCTCTGCCTTGAGGTTGAGCGAGGCCCACTCGGTCACCTTGTAGCGCAGGCCAACCTCGGCATCCAGCGCATAATCGGCCACCCCGCCCAGCGGCTTGGCGAACTCGCCGTTGGTGAATAGCTGCACATTCTTGCCGATCAGGTAACGGGTGTAGTCCCACTTCAGCGCCGCCGAATAGAAGTTGTCCTTGGCCCCATCCTGGTATTCGAAGTCGGTGCGGTTGATCAGTGAACCCAGCGAGAACGCACCCAGTTCATCATCCCAGAACTGATAACCCGGGCCGGTACCCACGGTGCGCTGGCGGGCCAGGTCTTCGACGTGGTCGCGCTTGTATTCCATGCGCCCTTGCCAGAACCATTTCTCGGTGAGGAAGCGGTCCAGGGCGTACTCGGCGCTCCAGTTATTGGTGGTGGTGACGTCGTCCTTGGTCTCGCGGTTGTATTCGCCTTCGGCATTGTGCCGCCAGCGACCGTGGCGGGCACTGGTCTTGAAGCCGACGTCATAGTCGTCGGTATCGTTCTCCGCGCGTTTGTAGTCCAGCGCCACGTCGACGTTGCCCTTCCACACGAAATCCTCGACCAGCGGCTTGGGCTTCATGATCTGCTCGATGCTGGCCAGCTCCACGGTCTTCGGCGCCTCGCCATTGGCCAGGGTTACCTTGCCGGGCTCGGCAGCCTTCAGCGACTTGGCCCGCTCACCGTTGTAGGCGTCCTGTTTGACCAGCAGCTCCTGGTCACTCTCCAGGGTCTGGACCTGCTTCCAGTCCAGGGCGATGGAACCGCCATAAGGGGTTTCCAGCAGCAGCTTGCCGCCATCGAAGACTTTGATCTTGCCGCTGAGCCGGTCACCGTTCTTCATCCACACGGTGTCGGCGAACACCGGCGAGGCGCACAGGGAAACAGCAAGCAGAAACAACAAGGATCTAGAATACATAAACGCACTACGGGTTCGATTTGACAAAAAAGCCGGGCATTATCCAGATACCGACAACCAGAGCAAGGACAGACCGGCAGCCTGCCGTTGAGTTCAACTCTCATTTATCGCACCGTCGGTCCGGTTTCATCTGCCGCCCAAGGAGGGCCTGATGACTGTTGCATATGAGCACGCCCTCGACGACGCCGAGGGCCGACGAATGGCGCTGTATTCGGTATTGGGCCAAGTACCCGCCGGCAAGGTGGTGAGCTATGGTCAACTGGCCGAGCTGGCCGGGCTTGGCCGGGCGGCACGCTGGGTCGGGCGCACCCTCGGGCAACTGCCCTCGGACACTCGCCTGCCATGGCACCGGGTGCTCGGTGCGGGCGGCAGGCTGAGCCTGGCACTGGGTACCCCGTCGGGGGATGAACAACGGGCGCGGCTGCGCGCGGAGGGTGTGAATGTAACCAACAATCGTGTGGATATGACGCGCCATGGCTGGCGCCCGATGGAGCACAGCGGTTAGAGTGCGCGTTTTGTTTTCGCAAACTTGAGGCAGATGTTGGCCCATGCCCCGTAAAACCTGGCGCGCTGCGCTTGCTGCCTATGCCAGCCCGTCAACCTTGGTACTTTTGCTACTCGGCTTCGCCGCCGGTCTGCCCTACATGCTGGTGTTCTCCACCCTCTCGGTGTGGTTGCGCGAAGCGGGCGTGGCCCGCGAGACCATTGGTTACGCCAGCCTGATCGGCCTGGCCTACGCCTTCAAGTGGGTGTGGTCGCCGCTGCTCGATCAATGGCGCCTGCCCCTGCTCGGCAGCCTGGGGCGTCGTCGGTCCTGGCTGCTGCTGTCGCAATCGCTGGTGGTGATCGGGCTGGTCGGCATGAGCCTGTGTGACCCACAGCAGCACCTGTCCTGGCTGATTGCCCTGGCGGTACTGGTGGCCTTCGCTTCGGCGACCCAGGACATCGCCGTCGACGCCTACCGCCTGGAAATCGCCGATGACCAGCGCCAGGCTGCGCTCGCCGCCAGCTACATGGCCGGCTACCGGGTAGCCGCCCTGCTGGCGACGGCGGGCGCCCTGTTCTTCGCCGAGTGGTTCGGCTCCACCGGCTTCAGTTACCTGCACAAGGCCTGGGCCGGCACCTACGTCATGTTCGCGGTGATGATGCTGCCTGCAGTATTCACTACCCTGATCATGCGCGAACCGCCCGTACCCATGCGTACCCAGTTGTCGGCAGCGCGCTATGGGCTGGTGCACCAGCTGGCGTCGGTGTTCGTGCTGATCATCCTGCTGGTATCGGTACCGGCCAGCTTCACCCAGATGTTCAACACCGGCTGGGCCAGCGTCATCTCAGGTGATGCCAGCCCCCTGGACCTACTGCTCGAAGACCGTGCCTTCCTGCGCCTGATCCTCTATGTACTGCTGACCTGGGCATGCCTGTCGAGCCTGGGCCGCCGCGGCCTGGCCCCAGTCCTGACCCCGGTGAACGACTTCATTGCCCGCTACCGCTGGCAGGCTTTGCTGTTGCTCGGCCTGATCGCCACGTATCGCATGTCGGATACGGTGATGGGCGTGATGGCCAACGTGTTCTATATCGACATGGGCTTCACCAAGGACCAGATCGCCAGTGTCAGCAAGATCTTCGGCCTGATCATGACCCTGGTCGGCGCCGGGGTTGGCGGCCTGCTGATCGTACGCTTCGGCATCATGCCGATCCTGTTCATCGGTGGTGCAGCATCGGCGGCTACCAACATCCTGTTCCTGATGCTGGCCGACATGGGCCCGAACCTGCAGATGCTGGTGGTGACCATTTCGCTGGACAACTTCAGCTCCGGCCTGGCCACCTCGGCCTTCGTCGCTTACCTGTCGAGCCTGACCAACCTGAAGTTCTCGGCAACCCAGTACGCCTTGCTCAGCTCGATCATGCTGCTGTTGCCGCGCCTGATCGGCGGCTATTCGGGGGTCATGGTGGAGAAGTTCGGTTACCACGACTTCTTCCTGATCACCGCCTTGCTGGGCGTACCGACCCTGATCCTGATTGCGCTGCAGTGGCGCCAGGAGGCTGGGCCGGGCAAACCGGTGGCAGCGGAAAACTCAGCAGCCGAGCGGCCCTGAGAGAGCTCTACAGTCCGACCCGAGCTCTTCGCGGGCTTACCCGCGAGGAGCTCGGGTCAGACAAAAAGATCATTCGGCAACAGCCCCTGCCCCAGGCCGCTGCCCCACCACGAACCACAACGGCCACAGCGCCAGTACCCCCGCCACACCTGCCGCCAGGGCAAAATGCAGCAAACTGGCGCCGGCGCCAATCATTGCCAGCAGCGCGCCGCCCAACCCCAGCAAGGCAATGGTGATCATCCCCAGCATGGCCGAGACCAGGCCCTTGCTCTGCTCACTGGCGAATAGTGTCATGCGATACAGCACCGCATTGGCCACGCCCAGCCCCAGCGCATACAGCGACATGCCTGCCACCACGCTGCTCACGCTCGGCCAGTACCAGGTCGCCAGCACCATCAGGCCCAGGCCGGCCAGATATGGCCACAGCGCGCCACGCACCAGCGACGCTAGCGGGTAACGCTCGGCGATACGGTTGATGATCAGGTTGCCCAGGATCAACCCGCCAAATACCGGCAGTTGCCACAAGGCGTATTCCAGTGTGCTCAGCCCCTCATCGTGGATCAGCAGCACCGGCGACAAGCCGATCCAGGCAATCAACGGCAGGCCGACCAGGCCCAGGGCTGCGCTACCAGCGACAAAACGGCGGTTGGCCAGCAACTGGCCGTAGCCGGCCAGCAGCGGCAACAGGTGAATCGGCGTGAATGCCAGGCGCGAACCGTCCCGGCGCTCCACTCCCAGGGTTTCCGGCATCAGCCGGTACAGCAGCAGCCAGGCCAGGACCGCGCCCACGGCAAAGGCGACGAACAGCCAGCGCCAATCCAGCCACTGCAGCAACAAGGTACCCACCAGCGGCCCGAGCAGGGGCGACAACAATGCGATATTGGCCAGCAGCGCCATCATGCGCACGGCGTCTGCCTCGCTGAAGGCTTCGTTCAGGGCCGGGTAGCTGACCGTGACCACAAAGCCCAGGCCAATGCCCTGCAGCAGGCGCAACAGGTTGAACAGGCCGATGTTGTCGACCCAGAAGGTTGCCAGGCAGGCCAGGCCAAAGCAGGCACAGCCGGCCAGCAGCAACGGGCGCCGGCCATAGCGGTCGGCCAGCGGGCCGATCAGCCACTGCAGTACCACCCCACCCAGCAGGTACAGGTTGAGCGCGTGGGGAATGTATTCGGGGCTGGCGTTCAGGTCGCCGATCACCACCGGCATGGCTGGCATGACCGCGTCGCTGGCCAGGTAGGTGAGCAGCTCGAACAGGGCCAAGGTAAGGCCGAACAGCAAGGCACGCAGGGGAGTGATGTACAGCAGTGGTTTCATGATGGCGTATCGGGTGTGGCAGGTGGGTCAGGCTATATGCCAGAAATGACCCGGTGTTGCTGTGAACAAGTGTAACCAGGGTGCAGAAAAGACAGGGGCCGCTGTTGCGGCCCCGGTCGATGACAACACGGTGTTACTGCGCTGCAGTCTCCTGCACCACACGAATCACCCGCTGCGGGAACGGAATGTCGATCCCTTCGGCCTTCAACCGGTCGCGCGCATGCTCGTTGAGCATGAACATCACGTCCCAGTAATCGGCGGTCTTGGTCCACAGGCGCAACGACACGGTAATGGCGCTGTCGCCCAGGGTAGCGACCACCGCTTGCGGCGCAGGGTCCTGCAGCACGCGCGGGTCCCGCGCCAGCTTCAGCAGCACGTTGCGCGCCTTCTGCAGGTCGGCCTCGTAATCCACGCCCACATCGAACACCACCTTGCGCGTCGGCTGGCGGTTGGTGTTGGTGATGATGCCGTTGGACAGGCTGCCGTTAGGCATGATCACGGTCTTGTTGTCACCGGTGCGCAGCACGGTATGGAAGATCTGGATGCTGTCGACGGTGCCGGCCACGCCCTGCGCCTCGATCCAGTCACCGATGCGGAACGGGCGGAACATCAGAATCAGCACGCCACCGGCGAAGTTCGCCAGGCTGCCTTGCAAGGCCAGGCCGATGGCCAGGCCGGCGGCACCGATGGCGGCCACGAACGAGGTGGTCTCGATACCGATCATCGACGCCACGCTGACCAGCAGCAGCACCTTCAGCACGATGTTCGACAGGGTGCTGATGAAACCCTGCAGCGCCAGGTCGGCGTTACGCAGGCCGACCAGCTTGCCCAGGCGGGCGCTGACCTTGTTGATGATCCACCAGCCGACCGCCAGGGTCAGCAATGCCAGCAGCACACGGCTGCCGTATTCCATGATCAAGGGAATCCAGGTCTGCGATTGGCGGACCAGCTGATCGACTTCAGCGTTCAAATCCATATTCATCTCCTGATGCCGAGCGGCAAGTACACGGTAGAACAGGCCGCGCATGTTTGCGCAGCCCGGGCCCCATGGACATCATTTCGCCATCCGGGTTCCGGGTGGCACTTGCATCAGTCGCGGAAGTTGTTGAACTGCAGCGGCATGTCGAATTCCTTGGTCCGCAGCAGGGCGATGGCTTCCTGCAGGTCGTCACGCTTCTTGCCGGTAACGCGTACCTGCTCGCCCTGGATGGCGGCCTGCACCTTCAGCTTGGCGTCCTTGATGGTGGCCACGATCTTCTTCGCCAGGTCCTTGTCGATGCCTTCGCGGAACTTGGCCTCCTGTTTCTTTTCCTTGCCCGAGGCGTAAGGGTCCTTGGTTTCCAGGCACTTCACGTCGATCTTGCGCTTGACCAGCGCCAGGCGCAGGATTTCCAGCATCGCTTCGAGCTGGAACTCTTCCTCGGCGGTGAGCATCACGGTCTGCTCCTTGTCCTTGAACTCGAAGCTGCCCTTGCCCTTGAGGTCGTAGCGGCGGTCCAGGTCCTTGATGGCGTTGTCGACCGCGTTCTGCACTTCGTGCTTGTCCAGTTCCGATACCACGTCGAACGAAGGCATGGTTGTTCTCCCAAAATAAAAGCGCGCTCAGGCTGAAGATGGAGCGCGCTGGGTTTGACGGTTAAAATGCGGGCTCATTATAACGGGTTGCGAAACGCATATGAGCAGCACCTGGCATATTCTCGGCGCCGGTAGCCTGGGCAGCCTGTGGGCTTGCCGCCTGGCGCGCGCGGGCAAGGCAGTGCGCCTGATCCTGCGCGACGGGCAACGGTTGCAGGCCTACCAGCAGGCTGGCGGCCTGACCCTGGTGGAACAGGACCAGCCGCGCCACTACGCCATCCCGGCCGAAACCGCGCAGGCCCATGGCCCGATCCACCGCCTGCTGGTGGCCTGCAAGGCCTACGACGCCGCCGCGGCGATTGCCGGCGTGGCCGCACGGCTGGCCGACGACGCCGAGGTACTGCTGCTGCAGAATGGCCTGGGCAGCCAGGACGAGGTCGCCGACCTGGTCCCGCGCGCACGCTGCATCTTCGCCTCCAGCACCGAAGGTGCGTTTCGCGAGGGCGACTGGCAGGTACGGTTTGCCGGCCACGGTTTCAACTGGCTGGGCGACCCGCGCAACCCCGCGGTCCCGGCCTGGTTCGATGACCTGCACGAAGCCGCCATCCCTGGCGAATGGACGGTGGACATCCTCACCCGCCTATGGCGCAAACTGGCGCTCAATTGCGCGATCAACCCGCTGACCGTGCTGCACGACTGCCAGAACGGCGGGCTGCTGGGGCACCTGGACGAAGTGGACGCACTGTGCGCCGAGCTGGCCCAGCTGCTGCGCCGCTGCGGTCAGCCGCAGGCAGCGGTGGAACTGAACGAGGAAGTCCAGCGGGTGATCGTCGCCACCGCAGCCAACTACTCTTCCATGTACCAGGACGTTCGCGCCGGCCGCCGCACCGAGGTGCATTACCTGCTCGGCCATGCCTGCCGCGCCGCCGGCCGGCATGGCCTGCAACTGCCAGCGCTGGAACGCCTGCAGCAGCGCCTGGTCGATAACCTGCGCCTGCGTGGTTTGCCCTGCGACTGACGCGGCCCTTTCAACCGGATAAGGACATTGCCTCGCCCATGACCCTGCGCCAACGCCTGGAAAACCTCCCGGTCGGGCAGAAGCTGCTGGCGGCCCTGCTGGTACTGCTGGTGACCATCCTGCTGGTGGCCAACCTCACCTTCATCAGCGCCGCCTACTGGATCACCCAGGAGAGCATGGCGCCCCAGGCGCTGCACACCATCGGCCGGCTGGTGGCCAACCCACAACTGGCAGCCCGCGCCGGCGACAACCCAGACGCCGCCAGCGCCCTGCTCAAGGAGCTGGACAGCTACACACCGCTGCGCGCCGCCGCCGTCTACGGTGGCGACGGCCGCATGCTGGCGCAGCTGCAGCATGGCGAGCCGCTGACCCTGCCCACGCGCTTTCGCAACATCGATGGCTGGCGCCTGATGGAGTTTCGCAGCACCCAGCTGATCCGCATGCCACGCGAGGCCAACCCGCCGGCCCACCTGCTGCTGGTGGCCAGCAGCGAACTGCCTACTGCCTTCTACACCGGCACCCTAAGCGCCAGCCTGGCCATCCTGGTGTTCAGCATCCTGCTGTGGATCTTCATTGCCCGGCAGATCAAACGCCTGATCACCCAACCGATCAACCAGCTCGAGGAACTCAGCCGCCAGGTCACCCGCGAAGAAAGCTACGCCCTGCGCGCCCAGCGCGGCAATGACGACGAAATCGGCAGCCTGGCCGAAGCGTTCAACACCATGCTTTCACGCATCGAAGCCCGCGAGCAGCAGCTCAAGCGTACCCGCGACGAGTTCCAGGAAGCCTATGACCAGGCCCAGGGCCTGGCCGAGGAAACCCGCCACACCAACCGCAAGCTGGAGCTGGAAGTGCAGGTGCGCAGCAAGATCGAGAAGAAGCTCACCGGTTTCCAGAACTACCTCAACAGCATCATCGACTCGATGCCCTCGGCACTGATCGCCCTCGACGAGCAGCTCTACGTAACGCAGTGGAACCACGAAGCCACGGTGCTTTCCGGCACGCCGCTGGACGAGGCGCTGAACCAGCCGATCTTCATTGCCTTCGAACCGCTCAAGCCGTTCCTGCCGCAACTGAAGGAAACCGTGGAAAAGCACCGGGTGGCGAAGATCGAGCGGGTCACCTGGCCCAAGGGCGACGACCTGCGCCACTACGCCCTGACCTTCTACCCGCTGACCGGCGGCGGTGGCCGTGGCGTGGTCATCCGCATCGACGACATCACCCAGCGCCTGTCGCTGGAAGAAATGATGGTGCAATCGGAGAAAATGCTTTCGGTCGGCGGCCTGGCAGCCGGCATGGCCCACGAGATCAACAACCCGCTGGGCGCGATTCTGCATAACGTGCAGAACATCCGCCGGCGCCTGTCGCCGGAGCTGCCACGCAACCTGGAGCAGGCCGAAGAGCTGGGCATCGACCTGGCTACGGTCAACCGCTATCTGGAAAGCCGCGATGTACCGCAATTGCTCGACGGCATCCAGCAGGCCGGCGCCCGGGCGGCGAAGATCGTCACCCACATGCTCAGTTTCAGCCGCCGCAGCAACCGCCAGCTGGCGCCGTGCGACCTGCCGGCACTGATCGACCAGGCGGTGGAGATTGCCGGCAACGACTTCGACCTGGCCATCGGCTTCGACTTCAAGGGCACGGCCATCGTGCGCCAGTTCGATCCCGAACTGGGCCCGGTGCCTTGCACCGCCAACGAACTGGAGCAAGTGCTGCTCAACCTGCTGAAGAACGCCGCCCAGGCCATCCACCAACGGCCGCAGCCCAGCGAGCCGGGGCGTATCACCTTGCGCACCCGGCTGAACCCGCCATGGGCGGAAATCCAGGTCGAGGATAACGGCGTCGGCATGCCCGAGGGGGTGCGCAAACGCACTTTCGAGCCGTTTTTCACCACCAAGGAGATTGGCCAGGGCACCGGGCTGGGCCTGTCGGTCTCGTACTTCATCATCACCAACAACCACAAGGGGCAGATGGAAGTGCAGTCCACGCCCGGCCAGGGCACCTGCTTCACCCTGCGCCTGCCCCTTGGCCAGCCGGCTGCGACGGCGCCGGCCAAGACGGAGGCATGACATGGGCTATCGCCTGTCGAAGATCTACACACGCACTGGCGACAAGGGCGAAACCGGGCTGGGCGACGGTCGCCGGGTACCCAAGGACCACCCGCGGATCGAGGCGATCGGCGAGGTGGACAGCCTGAACAGCCAGTTGGGATTGCTGCTGGCAGGGCTGGCCGAACAAGGGCTGGATGAAGTGAGCCAGGTACTCGCGCCCTGCCAGCACCGCTTGTTCGACCTGGGCGGTGAGCTGGCCATGCCCAGCTACCAGGCGCTGGACCTGGCGGAGGTGGAGCGCCTGGAGGCCGCGATCGATGTGTGGAATGAAGAGCTGGGGCCTCTGAAGAACTTCATCTTGCCCAGTGGTTCGGCGCTGGTGGCACAGGCGCATGTGTGCCGCAGTCTGGCGCGCAGTGCGGAGCGGCGTTGTCAGCAGTTGAATGCTGTGGAACCGTTGGCAGGGGTTGGGTTGGCGTATATCAACCGGCTATCCGATCTGCTGTTCGTGGCGGCGCGGATCATCGGGCGTCGTCAGGGGGTTGCCGAAGTGTTGTGGCAGCCTGCTGCCAAATCTGAAGGCTGAGATTTTGGGGCTGCTTTGCAGCCCCAGTTACAGGTGACTCAAATCTCCGGCCAGAACGCCCGGATCCCGGCCACACCCTGCGCCCCGGCAGCCCAGGCCTGGTCCCGCTCACCCGGGCCGACCCCACCCAGCAGATAGACCGGCTTGTTGAACCCGGCAACCATCCGCTGCGCTTCGTCCCACCCCAGCGGTACCGCGTCGGGGTGAGTCTGGGTCGCCTGCACTGGCGACAAGGTCACGAAATCCACACCCATCTGTTCCGCCAGCGCCAGCTCTTCGGCGCTATGGCAGGAGGCAGCCAGCCAGCGCTCCTTGGGGAACGGCCGCCCGTTGGGCGCATACTTGCGCAATTGCGCGGCGGTCAGGTGCCAACCCGCCGAAGGGAAGTCGCCCAACCATTCCAGCGGCCCCTTGAGCATCAGCTGTGCCTTGCCCGCACACAGCCCGACCGCGTCTACCGCCACGTCGCGGTACTTGGGGTCGTACATGTCCGGGGCACGCAACTGGATCAGGCGCATGCCGCCGGCCACCGCTTTCTGGATACCCTTGAGCAGTTGCGGCACTTCCAGGCCATCCGGGGTGATCAGGTACTGGTCCGGCAGGCGTGCGGCGGCAACGATCGGCTTGTTGGCCTCGGGGAATTCGTATTGCGGCAGATCGCGCGGGGCAACCCATGCAAGCGGCTGGCCTTCGGCACCATGAGGTTCGCCGGTAAACGCCTCGACTTCACGAACGTCCAGCAGCACCTGCTTGTCCGGGTAATCGTGGCTGACCTTGATCAGCGCGCGCGAACGACTCACCTCGATGCCTAGCTCCTCGCGCAGTTCGCGGGCCAGCGCCGCTTCGACGCCTTCGCCCTCTTCTACCTTGCCGCCCGGGAATTCCCACAGACCGCCCTGGTGCTGGGTATCGGCGCGCCGTGCGATCAGAATACGGCCGTCAGTACCGCGAATGACAGCAGCTACAACATGAATCCGTTTCACCCTTCACGCTCCGCCAGGCCAGCCCGCTGCCAGGCCTGGAAGGCCGGCCATTGATAAATGGTCTCGATATAGGCCGCCGCCTCGGCGGGCACTTCCACGCGGTAGGTACGCAGGCGCACCGCCACCGGGGCGAAGAAAGCATCGGCCAGGCTCGCCTTGCCGAACAGGAACCCACCGCTTTCCTTGGCCACCAGGCGGCATTCGGACCACAGTGCAACGATACGGTCGATATCGATTTGTACCTCCAGCGGCGCGCTGTCCAGCGCCTGGTCGCGCGACAGATCGAACGGCATGGCACTGCGCAAGGCGAGGAAACCGCTGTGCATCTGCGCGCAGGCCGAGCGGGCCTGGGCTCGAGCTGCCACGTCGGCCGGCCACAGCTGGGCGTCAGGGTGGCGTTCGTTGAGGTATTCGGCGATAGCCAGCGAGTCGGCGATCACACCGTGCTCGGTCTTGAGCAACGGCACCTTGCCGGTGGCGGAAAAGGCCAGGATGCGCTGGCGGGTGTCAGGCTGGTTGAGTTTGATCAGGGTTTCTTCGTAGGGCACGCCAGCCAGTTCGAGGGCCAGCGCGCCGCGCAGCGACCAGGAGGAATACAGCTTGTCGCCGATGATCAGTTGGTAGCTCATGGTTCGGCTCCATGGATCTGGGGATTTTGGGGCTGTTTGCAGCCCTTCCGCGGATAAATCCGCTCCTACAAAGACCGCATAGCCCCTGTAGGAGCGGATTTATCCGCGAAAGGGCCGCAAAGCGGCCCCATTTGAATCAGGTACGGTACTCGGCGTTGATCTTCACGTACTCGTGGGACAGGTCGGTGGTCCAGATGGTTTCGCTGCACTGGCCGCGGCCCAGCTCGATGCGGATGGTGATTTCCTCCTGGGCCATGACCTTGGCACCCTGGTCTTCGGTGTAGCTCGGGCTGCGCCCGCCTTTGCTGGCGATGCATACGCTGTCCAGGTACACGTCGATCAGGTTCACATCCAGCTCCGGCACGCCGGCACGGCCGACAGCGGCGAGGATGCGGCCCCAGTTCGGGTCGGAGGCAAACAGCGCGGTCTTGATCAGTGGCGAGTGGGCCACGGCGTATCCGACGTCCAGGCATTCCTGGTGGTTGCCACCGCCGTTGACCTGCACGGTAACGAACTTGGTGGCACCTTCGCCGTCACGGACGATGGCCTGGGCCACTTCCATGCACACTTCGAACACGGCCTTCTTCAACGCTTCGAACAGTGCGCCGCTGGCTTCGGTGACTTCCGGCAGGTTGGCCTTGCCGGTGGCAATCAGCATGCAGCAGTCGTTGGTCGAGGTGTCGCCATCGATGGTGATGCGGTTGAACGACTTGTTGGCGCCGTCGAGGATCAGGTCCTTGAGCAGCGCCGGGGCAACCTTGGCATCAGTGGCGATGTAGCCGAGCATGGTGGCCATGTTCGGGCGGATCATGCCTGCACCCTTGCTGATGCCCGTCACGGTAACGGTCACGCCATCGTGCTGGAACTGGCGGCTGGCGCCCTTGGGCAGGGTGTCGGTGGTCATGATGCCGGTGGCGGCTTCGGCCCAGTGGTTCTCCGACAGGTTATCGAGGGCGGCCTGCAACGCGCCTTCGATCTTCTCGACCGGCAGCGGTTCGCCGATCACGCCGGTGGAGAACGGCAGTACCGACTCGGCCGGTACACCGGCCAGCTCGGCCAGTTTGGCGCAGGTGCGCTCGGCGGCAGCCAGGCCTGGCGCGCCGGTACCGGCGTTGGCGTTGCCGGTGTTGGTCAGCAGGTAGCGCACGGTACCCTGTACACGCTGCTTGGACAGGATCACTGGCGCTGCGCAGAAGGCATTGAGGGTGAACACGCCGGCCACGCTGGAACCTTCGGCACAGCGCATGACCACCACATCCTTGCGCCCCGGGCGCTTGATGCCGGCAGAAGCAATGCCGAGTTCAAAACCCGGTACCGGGTGCAGGGTGGGCAAAGGACCAAGACCAACAGCCATTAGAGCGCTCCTAGAAAAATCGATTGATTTACAAAGACGGGGCCGCTTGGCGCCCCATCGCGACACAAGGCCGCGCCTACAGAACTGTCGCGATTCCTGTAGGAGCGGCCTTGTGTCGCGAAGGGCCGCAAAGCGGCCCCCGGATGCATCAGGTTGAAACAGCTCGGTCAGATCATTCGATCTGCCCGTGGCAATGCTTGAACTTCTTGCCCGAACCACACCAGCACGGCTCGTTGCGGCCCAGCTTCTGGTCGTTGCGTACCGGCGCCGAGGCAACCGCCACTTCGGCGCCCTCTTCGCTCAGTTGCTCGCTTTCCAGGCCCGGGGCTGCGGCGTGCTGGAACTGCATGCGGCTGGCCAGTTCCTCGGCCTCGCGGCGCAGGCGGGCTTCCTCTTCGGCCGGGTCTTCGCGGCGAACCTGAACGTGCGACAGCACGCGGATGGTGTCGCGCTTGATCGACTCGAGCAGCTCCTGGAACAGGCTGAAGGATTCGCGCTTGTACTCCTGCTTCGGGTTCTTCTGCGCATATCCACGCAGGTGGATACCGTGACGCAGGTGGTCCATGGTCGACAGGTGGTCTTTCCACAGGTCGTCCAGCACACGCAGCAGGATCTGCTTCTCGAAGGTACGCAGCGCTTCGATACCGGCCTGGTCTTCCTTCTCGGTGTAGGCGCTGGTGATTTCGTTCAACAGCTTCTCGCGCAGGGTTTCCTCGTAGAGGCGATCGTCCTCGTCGAGCCACTGCTGGATCGGCAGCTTGATGGCAAAATCACTGGCCAACGAAGCTTCCAGGCCGGCCACGTCCCACTGCTCGGGCAGCGACTGCGGCGGAATGTGCTGGCTGATGGTAGCGTCCAGCACTTCCTTGCGGAATTCGACGATGGTGTCGCCGATGTTCTCGGCGGCCAGCAGGCTGTTGCGCATGTGGTAGATCACCTTGCGCTGCTCGTTGGCCACGTCGTCGTATTCGAGCAATTGCTTGCGGATGTCGAAGTTGCGGCCTTCGACCTTGCGCTGGGCCTTTTCGATGGCGTTGGTGACCATGCGGTGTTCGATCGCTTCGCCCGACTGCATGCCCAGCGCCTTCATGAAGTTCTTCACCCGGTCAGAGGCGAAGATACGCATCAGGCTGTCTTCCAGCGACAGGTAGAAGCGGCTGGAACCCGGGTCGCCCTGACGACCGGAGCGGCCACGCAGCTGGTTGTCGATACGGCGCGACTCGTGGCGCTCGGAGGCGATCACGTGCAGGCCACCCGACTCGATCACCTGCTGGTGACGCTTCTGCCAGTCGGCCTTGATCTGGGCGATCTGCTCGGCGGTGGGGTTTTCCAGGGCGGCCACTTCGGCCTCCCAGTTACCGCCCAGCAGAATGTCGGTACCACGGCCGGCCATGTTGGTGGCGATGGTCAGGGCACCTGGCGCACCCGCCTGGGCGATGATCTCGGCTTCCTTCTCGTGGTACTTGGCGTTGAGCACCTTGTGGTCGATACCTTCCTTTTTCAGGAGGTTGGACATGTGCTCCGACGTTTCGATGGTCGCCGTACCGACCAGCACCGGGCGGCCCTGCTTCATGCTTTCCTTGATGTCGGCGATGATCGCGGCGTATTTCTCGTCGGCAGTCAGGTACACCAGGTCGTTGAAGTCCTTGCGCGCCAGCGGCTTGTTCGGCGGAATGACCATCACGTTGAGGCCGTAGATCGACTGGAACTCGAACGCTTCGGTGTCGGCGGTACCGGTCATGCCGGACAGCTTGGTGTACAGGCGGAAGTAGTTCTGGAAGGTGGTCGAAGCCAGGGTCTGGCTCTCGGCCTGGATGTTCAGGTTCTCTTTGGCTTCGATGGCCTGGTGCAGGCCTTCGGACAGACGACGGCCCGGCATGGTACGGCCGGTGTGCTCGTCGATCAGCAGGACCTGGCCGTCCTGGACGATGTATTCGATGTTGCGGTGGAACAGCTTGTGCGCACGCAGGCCGGCATAGACGTGGGTCAGCAGGCTCAGGTTGTGCGCCGAGTACAGGCTCTCGCCCTCGGCCAGCAGGCCGGACTGGGTGAGCATCTCTTCGATGAACTGGTGACCGGCTTCGTTCAGCTCGACCTGGCGGCTCTTCTCGTCGATGGTGAAGTGGCCTTCCTGGGTGACCTGGCCTTCCACTTCCTCGATATGCTGCTTCAGGCGCGGAATCAGGCGGTTGATCTCGATGTACAGCTTGGAGCTGTCCTCGGCCTGGCCGGAGATGATCAGCGGGGTACGCGCTTCGTCGATGAGGATGGAGTCGACTTCGTCGATCACCGCGAAGTTCAGCTCGCGCTGGAACTTCTCTTCCTGGCTGAACGCCATGTTGTCGCGCAGGTAGTCGAAACCGAATTCGTTGTTGGTACCGTAGGTGATGTCGGCCGCGTAGGCGGCGCGCTTTTCTTCCGGCGGCTGGAAGGCCGAAACGATGCCCACGGACAGACCGAGGAACTCGTACAGCGGGCGCATCCAGTTGGCGTCACGACGGGCCAGGTAGTCGTTGACGGTGACCACGTGCACGCCCTTGCCGGACAATGCGTTCAGGTACACGGCCAGGGTACCGACCAAGGTCTTGCCTTCACCGGTGCGCATTTCTGCGATCATGCCTTCGTGCAAGGTCATGCCACCGATCAGCTGCACGTCGAAGTGGCGCATGCCCATGACACGCTTGCCGGCCTCGCGGGCCACGGCGAAGGCTTCCGGCAGCAACTGGTCCAGTGTCTCGCCTTTGGCCAGGCGCTCCTTGAACTCTGCGGTCTTGCCCCGCAGTTGCTCGTCGGAGAGGGCCACCATCTTCTCTTCGAGAGCATTGACGATGTTCACCGTCTTGAGCATGCGTTTGACTTCACGCTCGTTCTTGCTTCCAAAAAGTTTCTTTAACAAAGGCGCAAACATATCGGCAGGATCTTCCACACGTAGGGATGGAGGGCGGCCCCATGAGTCGCCCGTGCAGCCCTGAGGCCGCATGCGAACGAGCATTCTACCCGGAAACGATGGTGAGGAAAGTGGTGGATTTCCACGATGCTGGCACAGCGCTTTGGCGGGGGCCCGTTTTAGATAAGGGCATTTTCCCTGAGTTCAAGGTTCGGGAAGATGAAACGTATCGAGAATGAGTCTTGTCCTTGGTTGCCTGTGCCGGCCTCTTCGCGGGCTTGCCCGCTCCCACAGGATCACCACAGGTCTCAAGTGTTGCGCAATACCTGTGGGAGCGGGCAAGCCCGCGAAGAGGCCGGTGCAGGCCACAAGAGGTGTTAAACTGCCGATCTTGTAACCTCATGCACATACCCATGGCCTACAAACCCTCCCCCGCCCAGCCGCCCTCGGCCCTGCTCCGCCAGGTCCGCCCGCTGCGCCTGCTGCTGAACCAGGCCGAACGCCTGGAGCACCTGCAGCGCCTGCTGGAAAGCCAGCTGCAACCGGCCGCCCGCGAGCATTGCCATGTGGCGTCGTGGCGGGATGGCACATTGTTGCTGGTGGTAACCGACGGCCACTGGGCAACCCGCCTGCGCTATCAGCAGAAACGCTTGATGTCGGCATTACAGGCCATGGAGGCATTCGCCAACCTCAGACGCATCCTGTACAAAGTCCAGCCCCCGCTGGTGCCAGCCAAGCGCGGTAGCCAAGCTGCAGAACTGTCGAGCAATGCAGCCGAGAGCCTGCGTGATACTGCCGAGGGCATCACTGACCCCAAGCTGCGCGCAGCACTGGAACGGTTGGCCGCCCACGCCCGGGAAAAGCCATAAAAAAGGCCACCCGAAGGTGGCCTTAATGAACTAGAGAGTGTTCGAACTTACACGGCCGCAACAGGGCGCATGTACGAGATCGGTGCCGTGCTGGCATCTTCGAAAGTGACCACTTCCCAGGCATCGGTTTCGGCCATCAGCTTGCGCAACAGCTGGTTGTTCAGCGCGTGCCCGGACTTGTAGCCCTTGAACTCGCCGATCAGGCTGTTGCCCAGCAGGTAAAGGTCGCCAATGGCGTCGAGGATCTTGTGCTTGACGAATTCGTCATCGGAACGAAGGCCGTCTTCGTTGAGCACACCGGTCTCGTCGACCACGATGGCGTTCTCGACACTGCCACCCAACGCAAGGTTGTGCTTGCGCAGGTACTCGATGTCACGCATGAAGCCGAAGGTACGGGCGCGGCTGACTTCCTTCACGAACGAGGTGCTGGAGAAGTCGACGACCGCACTCTGGGTCTGGCCCTTGAGGACCGGGTGATCGAAGTCGATCTCGAAGCTCACCTTGAAACCGTCGAAAGGCAGGAAAGTGGCGCGCTTGTCGCCCTCTTCCACGGTAACCTCACGCAGGATGCGGATGAACTTCTTGGCTGCGTCCTGTTCTTCCAGGCCGGCAGACTGAATCAGGAATACAAAGGGTCCGGCGCTGCCATCCATGATCGGCACTTCCGAGGCGGAGAGCTCGACGTAGGCGTTATCGATGCCCAGGCCCGCCATGGCGGAGAGCAGGTGCTCGACCGTATCGACCTTGACGTCACCGTTGACCAGCGTCGTCGACATGGTTGTCTCGCCGACGTTGGCCGCGCGCGCCGGAATTTCGACCACAGGGTCGAGGTCGGCGCGGCGGAAGACGATGCCGGTGTCAACAGGTGCAGGCTTGAGGGTCAGGTAAACCTTCTCCCCGGAGTGCAGACCGACACCTGTGGCACGGATGGTATTCTTCAGGGTGCGTTGTTTAATCATGGCATTGGCCGCTTCAGCGCAAATTGCGAACAGGTATCAACAAAGGCTGGGGATGATAACAGACCCAACCTTTGATGAATACCAATCACCTTTATACCCCTGATAAATTCCATTAATCAGCCTGACGACGCAGGAATGCCGGGATATCGAGGTAGTCCAGGTCATCCTGCGGGTTGAGTTTAGCCGCTGCAGCAGCACCTGCATGGGCCTGGTTGCGCATGACGGTCGGGCGCTCCAGGTCACGGTAGTTGACCGCAGGCTGCTCCTGGCGAACCGGCGCCGGGTTGGACGCTTCATACGCCTGCTGGGCAGTCTGCAGGGTATTGTCGACCACTTTCACAGGCTTCTCGATGCGCGCACCCAGGCCAGTGGCCACCACGGTCACGTGCAGCTCGTCACGCATGTCCGGGTCGATCACGGTACCGACCTTGACCATGGCGTGGTCGGAGGCGAAGGCTTCGATGATGCTACCCACGTCGGAGTACTCACCCAGCGACAGGTCCGGGCCGGCGGTGATGTTCACCAGGATGCCGCGGGCGCCCTGCAGGTTGACGTCTTCCAGCAGCGGGTTGCGGATGGCCGCCTCGGTCGCTTCACGCGCACGGTTCGGGCCGCTGGCGCAGCCGGTACCCATCATGGCCATGCCCATTTCACCCATCACGGTGCGCACGTCGGCGAAGTCGACGTTGATCATGCCCGGGCGCTTGATGATGTCGGAAATGCCGCGCACCGCACCGGCGAGTACGTCGTCAGCCTTGGCGAAGGCGGACAGCAGGCTGGCATCCTTGCCCAGGATGGTCAGCAGCTTCTCGTTCGGGATGGTGATCAGCGAGTCGACGCTTTCGGCCAGCATGCGGATGCCTTCATCGGCGATCTGCATGCGCTTGCGGCCTTCGAACGGGAACGGACGGGTCACCACGGCAACGGTGAGAATGCCCATTTCCTTGGCCACTTCGGCGATGATCGGCGCAGCACCGGTACCGGTACCGCCGCCCATGCCAGTGGTGATGAACACCATGTTGGTGCCCTGCAGCACTTCAGCGATGCGCTCACGGTCTTCCAGCGCGGCCTGGCGGCCGACTTCCGGGTTGGCACCGGCACCCAGGCCCTTGGTCACGCCAGTGCCCAATTGCAGGATGGTGCGCGCGCCGATGTTCTTCAGCGCCTGGGCATCGGTGTTGGCGCAGATGAATTCCACGCCTTCGATGCTGCTCTTGACCATGTGGTTGACGGCGTTGCCGCCACCACCGCCAACGCCGATCACCTTGATGACCGGACTTTGCGGGACGTTGTCTACGAGCTCGAACATTTTCCCTCTCCTTACAGTTCTCTAGTTGTCGCGCCTACCACTACTGCTTTGAAACTTAGAAGTTGCCCTGGACCCAGCGCTTGAAGCGTTCAAGCACCGGGGCCTTCGGTTCATCGCCATAGCTGTTGTTGCTGCTGTTACCGGTCAGGGGCAGGTCTTCGGTCTGCTTCTGCAGGCCGTAGGTGAGCAAGCCCACGCCGGTGGAATAGATCGGGTTGCGCACCACGTCGCTCAGCCCCCGAACGCTGTGCGGTACGCCCAGGCGTACCGGCATGTGGAAGATTTCCTCGGCCAGTTCCACGGCGCCTTCCATCTTCGCGGTGCCGCCGGTCAGGACGATGCCGGCCGGCACCAGGTCCTCGTAGCCGCTGCGGCGCAGCTCGGCCTGGATCAGGGTGAAGAGCTCGTCGTAACGCGGCTCCACCACTTCGGCCAGGGCCTGGCGCGACAGCTCGCGCGGTGGGCGGTCGCCCACGCTCGGCACCTTGATGGTTTCGCCGGCACCCGCCAGCTTGGCCAGGGCGCAGGCGTAGCGAATCTTGATTTCTTCGGCGTACTGGGTAGGGGTACGCAGGGCCATGGCGATGTCGTTGGTCACCTGGTCGCCGGCGATCGGGATCACCGCGGTGTGACGGATCGCGCCCTCGGTGAAGATGGCGATATCAGTGGTGCCGCCACCAATGTCCACCAGGCACACGCCCAGTTCTTTTTCATCGTCGGTCAGCACCGAGTAGGCCGAGGCCAGCTGCTCGAGGATGATGTCGTCGATTTCCAGGCCACAGCGGCGTACGCACTTCTCGATGTTCTGCGCCGCGTTGACCGCGCAGGTGACCACGTGGACCTTGGCTTCCAGACGTACGCCAGACATGCCCAGCGGCTCGCGCACGCCTTCCTGGTTGTCGATCACGTAGTCCTGCGGCAGGGTGTGCAGCACCCGCTGGTCGGCCGGGATGGCCACGGCCTGGGCGGCATCGAGCACGCGCTCCAGGTCGGCCAGGCTGACTTCACGGTCGCGGATGGCGACGATGCCGTGGGAATTCAGGCTGCGGATGTGGTTGCCGGCCACACCGACGAACGCCGAGTGGATGCGGCAGCCGGCCATCAGCTGCGCTTCTTCGACAGCGCGCTGGATCGACTGCACGGTGGACTCGATGTTCACCACCACGCCTTTCTTCAGGCCGCGGGACGGATGAGTACCGATCCCGACGATTTCCAGGGTGCCGTCCTCGCCCACTTCGCCCACCAGCGCCACCACCTTGGAGGTGCCGATGTCCAGCCCGACGATCATTTTGCCGCTATGCGCGTTTGCCATGGTCCTGCCTCTCTCTAATTCTTCGCAACGGCGGGTTGGGCCGTCGTCGGTGCAATCGGTTCCCGCCATCCAACGGCAAGTCCGTTGGCGTATCGCAGATCAATGCGGGCGATGTTGGTGATCTGCTCTTTAAGCGTCTTGTCGTAAATGGCAATGAAACGGCGCATCTTCTCCACCAGATGGTCGCGCCCCAGCAGCAGCTCGATACCCGGCCCGGCGCTGCTCGCACCGGTGGTCAGGAACCAGCTGCCTCGCTCGCGCAGCTCCAGGCGAGCGATGGAAAAGCCCAAGGGGCGCAGCATCTGGCTCAATACCTGATACTGCTGCATGACTTGTTGCTGCGCACGCTGCGGCCCGGCCAGCTGCGGCAGGTGCTCGTAGTTGGCCAGTTCGCGCGGGGTGAAGGCCTGGCCCTGGTTGTTGAGCAGGGCCTCGTCACCCCAGCGTGCTACCGGCAACTGTTCTTCCAGGTGGATCACCACCTCGTCCGGCCACACTCGGCGCACTTCGGCATGGGCGATCCACGGCATCTGCTCGAGCTCGGCACGCATCGCCGGCAAGTCGACACTGAAGAAGCTCGCCGCGACGTAGGGCGCAATGCGTTGCTGCACCGACTGCTGGCTGATGTAGCTGAGGTCGCCCTGCACATCGATCTTGGTGATCGGCCGGTCGGCGTACGGCATCAGGCGAATGGCGCCTTCATAGGCACCAAAGCCGGCTGCCACCAGCACCACCGGCCACAGCAGGCGCTTGAGGCCACCCAGGCTGGGCCGCGGCAGGCGCGCCGATACAGGCTCGTCGGCCACCAGCCGACTGGCACCACGCGGCACCGGCTTGCTACGGCCGGTAACGGGTTGCTGCTGACGTATCATCGCGCCTTGCATGGTTGTTAACCTCGCGTCGCCACGCTTTCGGCCAGGATCGCCAGCACCAGTTGCTGGAAGTCCAGGCCGGCCGCGCGGGCCGCCATGGGCACCAGGCTATGGTCGGTCATGCCGGGTGCGGTGTTGACTTCGAGCAGCCAGAACCGGCCCTGCTCGTCCTGCATCACGTCCAGCCGCCCCCAGCCTTCGATGCCGATGGCATCGCAGGCGCGCGCGGTCAGGTCGATCAGTTCCTGTTCCTTGACACTGTCCAGGCCGCACGGAATGCGGTACTGGGTATCGTTGGCGATGTACTTGGCGTCGTAGTCGTAGAACACGTGCGGCGTACCCAGGGCGATCGGCGGCAACACCTGGCCGCGCAATACCGCGACGGTGAACTCCGGGCCGTGGATCCACTGCTCCACCAGTACCTGGGAATCGTAATTGGCGGCGTCCTGCCAGGCGGCGACCAGTTCCTCGGTGCTGTTCACCTTGGCCATGCCGATGCTGGAACCTTCATGGGCAGGTTTGACGATCAGCGGGAAGCCCAGTTCCGTAGCGGCCAGGCGGCAATCGTCTGCGCTCGCGAGCACGGCATGACGCGGGGTCGGAATGCCCAGGCTCTGCCACACCTGCTTGGTGCGCAACTTGTCCATGGCCAGCGCCGAGGCAAGGATGCCACTGCCGGTGTAAGGGATGCCCAGGCACTCGAGCAGGCCTTGCATGCTGCCGTCTTCACCGCCACGGCCGTGGAGGATGATGAAGGCGCGGTCGATCTTCTCGCGTTGCAGGCGATCGAGCAGGTCGTCACCCACGTCGATGGCGACGACGTCGACACCGGCGGTGGTCAGCGCGTCGATCACCGCAGCGCCAGACTTCAGCGACACTTCCCGTTCGGCACTCTTGCCGCCGTACAGCACCGCGACGCGGCCGAACGCCTTGACGTCCAGGGTCGAATGCAGTTTTTCGTAGGCGCTGGTCATTTCGACTTCTCCTGCTTGGCGCCTGCGAACAGCGGGCTTTTCATCAATTGCGGGGCCAGCCCGCCGACATCACCGGCACCCTGGCAGATCAGGATGTCGCCAGCGCGCAGCAGTGGCTTGACCAGCGGCGCCAGCTCGACGCCACGTTCGATGTAGATCGGGTCCAGCTTGCCGCGCTGGCGGATGCTGTGGCACAGCTGGCGGCTGTCGGCACCGGGGATCGGCTCTTCGCCTGCCGGGTAGACTTCCATCAGCAGCAGCACGTTGGCATCGCCCAGCACCTGGACGAAATCGTCGTACAGGTCGCGGGTGCGGCTGTAGCGGTGCGGCTGATAGACGATCACCAGGCGACGGCTTGGCCAGCCACCACGCACGGCCTTGATCACCGCAGCCACTTCGGTCGGGTGGTGGCCGTAGTCGTCGACCAGCATCACGCTGCCGCCTTCGACCGGCAGTTCGCCGTACACCTGGAAGCGCCGGCCGACGCCCTGGAAGCCGGACAGGCCCTGGACGATGGCCTCGTCGGTGATGCCTTCGTCAGTGGCGATGGCGATGGTGGCCAAGGCATTGAGCACGTTGTGGTTGCCGGGCATGTTCACCGACACCTCCAGCGGCTCGCGATCGCGGCGCAGCACGGTGAAATGGGTCTGCATGCCCTGCTGGCGCACGTTGATGGCGCGGATGTCGGCCTCTTCGCTGAAGCCGTAGGTCACGGTCGGGCGCTTGACCTGCGGCAGGATCTCCCGCACCACCGGGTCGTCCAGGCACATCACGGCCAGGCCGTAGAACGGCAGGTTGTGCAGGAACTCGACGAAGGTTTTCTTCAGCTTGTTGAAGTCGCCTTCGTAGGTCGCCATGTGGTCGGCGTCGATATTGGTGACCACGGCCACCATCGGTTGCAGGTGCAGGAAGCTGGCGTCGCTTTCGTCTGCTTCGGCGATCAGGTAGCGGCTGGTGCCCAGCTGGGCGTTGGTCCCGGCAGCCGTCAGGCGGCCACCGATGACGAAGGTCGGGTCCAGGCCGCCGGCGGCGAATACCGAGGCCAGCAGGCTGGTGGTGGTGGTCTTGCCGTGGGTACCGGCAACGGCCACGCCATGGCGGTAACGCATCAGCTCGGCGAGCATTTCGGCACGCGGTACCACCGGAATGCGCCGCTCCAGCGCAGTGGCGACTTCCGGGTTGGCCGGGTTGATCGCGCTGGACACCACCAGCACGTCGGCGGTGGCGGCGTTCTCGGCGCGGTGGCCGACGAAGATCTCGGCGCCGAACGATTCCAGGCGCTCGGTCACCGGCGAGGCTTTCAGGTCGGAACCGGACACTTCATAGCCCAGGTTCAGCAACACTTCGGCGATGCCACACATGCCCACGCCGCCGATACCGACGAAATGAATGCGGCGGATACGGCCCATTTTCGGCTGGGGCATGGCTTTCTGGCTCTCAACCATGGGCCACCTCCAGGCAGATATCGACCACGGTGCTGGTTGCAGCAGGTTTGGCCAGGCGCCGCGCGGTGCCTGCCATGACGTTGAGTTTCTCGGGTTGCATCAGCACCTCGTTCAGGCGTTCAGCGAGCTGCGCTGCGCCAGTTGTCGCTTGCGGCATGAGGAAGGCAGCACCTTCCCGGGCCAGATATTGGGCGTTGTGGGTCTGGTGGTCGTCGATGGCGTGGGGCAACGGCACCAGCATCGAAGGCAGGCCCGCTGCCGCCAGCTCGCTGACGGTCAGGGCACCGGCCCGGCACACCACCATGTCGGCCCAGCCATAGGCCTGGGCCATGTCCTTGATGAAGGGCTCTACCTGAGCCTCGACACCGGCCTCGCGGTAACGCTCGGCGGTAATCGGCGCATGTTGCTTGCCGGCCTGGTGGAACACCTCTGGTCGCAGGGCGGCGGGCACTTCGGACAGGGCCTTAGGCAACAATTTGTTCAATGGTTCCGCACCCAGGCTGCCACCGAGCACCAACAGGCGGGCACGGCGTTCAGCCAGGGGCGCGCGTTGTGCGTCCATGAACAGCTCCGGGCGCACCGGGTTGCCGGTGGTACGGCGCTTGTCGCTGGCCTCGAAGGTGTTCGGGAAAGCTTCGCAGACCCGTGCCGAGAGTGGCACCAACAACCGATTGGCGGTACCGGCACGGGCGTTCTGCTCGTGGATTACCAGCGGCACGCCACACAGCCGCGCGGCCACGCCACCAGGGCCGGTCACGTAGCCACCAAAGCCCAGCACGCACACTGGCTTGAGCTGGCGGATGATGCGCCGTGCCTGCAGCACGGCCTTGACCAGGGTGAACGGAGCCTTGAACAACGACAGCTTGCTCTTGCCACGCAGGCCGCTGACCTGGATCAGGTGCAACGGCAGGCCAGCCTGGGGCACCAGCTCGTTCTCGATACCACGCGGGGTACCCAGCCAGTGCACGCTGTAACCGCGGGCCTGGAACTCACGGGCGCAGGCCAGTGCCGGGAACACGTGGCCGCCGGTACCGCCGGCCATGATCAGTACGTTGTTGCCGTCAGCGGCCATGACTGGTCTCCTCGGCAAAATCGCTTTCGCTGAATTCGTGTTCCTCGCTGCCCAGGTGCGTGCGGCTTTCCCACTCGATGCGCAGCAACAGACCGACGCAGGCACAGCAGATCACCAGCGAACTGCCCCCATAACTGAGGAATGGCAGGGTCAGGCCCTTGGTCGGCAGCAGGCCGACGTTCACCCCGATGTTGATCAGGAACTGGCCGATCCACAGGAACGCCAGCCCGAACGCGACATAGGCGGCAAAGAACTGCTTGGCTTTTTCGGCCCACAGGCCAATGTACAAGGCCCGCACGGTGACGAACACGAACAGCGCGATAGTCAGCAGCGAGCCGACCACGCCGAGTTCCTCGGCCAGCACCGAGAACACGAAGTCGGTGTGCGCTTCCGGCAGGTAGAACTGCTTCTGCACACTGTTGCCCAGGCCAACGCCCAGCCACTCGCCACGGCCAAAGGCAATCAGCGCCTGGGTCAGCTGGTAGCCCGAGCCGAACTGATCGGACCACGGGTCGGTAAAGGTGATCAGGCGCGCCATGCGGTAAGGCTGGGCCTGTACCAGGACGAAAACTGCCACCACCGCCAGCACCACCATCAGGCTGAAGCGGAACAGCCCCACACCGCCAAGGAACAGCATGGCCGCCGCCGCACCCATCATTACCACGGTGGCGCCGAAGTCAGGCTCCATCAGCAGCAGGGCAGCCATGGGCAGCAGCACGATGAACGGCTTGAAGAAGCCCATCCAGGTTTCGCGTACCTCGGTCTGCCGGCGTACCAGGTAGCCGGCCAGGTAGATGACCACGAACACCTTGGCGATTTCCGAAGGCTGCACGTTGAAGAAGCTGAAGCCGATCCAGCGCATGGAACCGTTCACTTCGCGGCCGATACCCGGCACCAGCACCAGCACCAGCAGGCCGAAGGCGCCGAGCAGCATCGTGAAGCCCATGCGCTGCCAGGTGGCGATCGGCACCATCATGGTCGCGCCACAGGCCACCAGGCCGAGGAACACGTACACCAGGTGGCGGAACATGTGGTAAAGCGGGTTGCCCGACTGCACCGCCGCCACTTCCGAAGAGGCCGAGGTGATCATGACCAGGCCCAGGCCCAGCAATGCCAGGCAGCCGGCAAGCATCGGGAAGTCCAGGTCGATGCCGCGACCGCTGATCAGCGGCGACGGATAGGGCTTGAGGATGCCGAAGATCATGCGAGGCCTCCTGCTGCCTGGGCGAACAGGCGCCCGCGCTCTTCGAAGTTGCGGAACATGTCGAGGCTGGCGCAGGCTGGCGACAGCAGCACGGCATCGCCGGCCTGGGCCAGCGCAGCGCATTGCTGCACGGCGTCGTCGAGGGTCTTGACCCGCACCAGCGGCACGCCATCGCCCAGAGCCTCGGCCAGGCGCTCGGCATCGCGGCCAAGCAGGACCACGGCGCGGCAGAAGCGTTGGACCGGCTCGCGCAGTGCGGCGAAATCGGCACCCTTGCCGTCACCGCCGACGATCAACACCAGCTTGCCTTCGATATCGGCGCCCAGGCCTTCGATGGCAGCCAGGGCTGCACCGACGTTGGTGGCCTTGGAATCGTCGTACCAGTTCACCCCGTTGCGCTCGCGCACCCACTGGCAACGGTGGGCCAGGCCGGTGAACTCGCGCAAGGCTTCGAGCATGGGTGCGAACGGCAGGCCGGCAGCGTGCCCCAGGGCCAGCGCCGCCAGCGCGTTGCTCTGGTTGTGGGCGCCACGAATCTTCAATTCGCGCACCGGCATCAGCACCTGGAATTCGAACGCCAGGTATTTCTCGCCGTCGACTTCACGCAGGCCAAAGGCCTTGAAATCCGGCTGGTTGAGGCCGAAGGTCCAGCATGGGCGGCCTTCCACCGGCAGCGGCCGGCTCAGCGCGTCCTGGCGATTGACCACGACCTGGCGTGCCCCACGGAAGATCCGGTGCTTGGCCAGGTGGTAGGCCGGCAGGCCGCTGTAGCGGTCCATGTGGTCTTCGCTGATGTTCAGCACGGTCGCCACTTCGGCGTTGAGCTGGTCGGTGGTTTCCAGCTGGAAGCTGGACAGCTCCAGCACGTACAGCTCGACATCGTCGGCCAGCAGGTCCAGCGCCGGGGTACCGAGATTGCCGCCGACCGCGACGCGCTTGCCGGCCTTGGCCGCCATGTCGCCGACCAGCGTGGTCACGGTGCTCTTGGCATTGGAACCACTGATGGCAATGATCGGCGCCTTGGCATGGCGGGCGAACAGTTCGATATCGCCGGACAGCTTCACGCCACGCGCTGCCGCCTGCTGCAGGGCCGGGGTGGCCAGGGCCAGGCCGGGGCTTACATACAGCTCGCTGGCGCGGCACAGGAAGTCCACGTCCAGTTCACCACAGCGCACTTCCACCTGCGGGTAATCACGGCGCAGGGTGTCCAGTTCCGGCGGTTGCTCGCGGGTGTCGGCGACCGCAAAGGCAATGCCCCGGCTCGCCAGGAAGCGAACCAGGGACATGCCGCTCTTGCCGAGGCCGACAACGATGCGGAATTGGTCGGAAGCGATCAAAGACACGCTCATCTACCTCAGTTTCAGGGTTGCCAGGCCGATCAGCACCAGGATCACGGTGATGATCCAGAAGCGGACGATCACCCGTGGCTCTGGCCAGCCCTTGAGTTCAAAGTGGTGGTGGATCGGGGCCATGCGGAACACGCGTTTGCCGGTCAACTTGAAGGAGGCGACCTGGATCACCACCGACAGGGTTTCCATGACGAACACGCCACCCATGATGAACAGCACGATTTCCTGACGGACGATCACCGCGATGGTGCCCAGCGCAGCGCCCAGCGCCAGTGCGCCGACGTCGCCCATGAATACCTGCGCCGGGTAGGTGTTGAACCACAGGAAGCCCAGGCCGGCGCCGATCAGTGCGCCGCAGAACACGATGAGTTCGCCGGAACCCGGCACGTAGGGGATCAGCAGGTATTCGGCGAACTTCACGTTACCCGACAGGTAGCAGAAGATGCCCAGGGCGCCGCCGACCATCACCGTCGGCATGATCGCCAGGCCGTCGAGGCCATCGGTGAGGTTGACCGCGTTGCTCGAGCCGACGATGACGAAGTAGGTCAGCACGACGAAACCGATGCCCAGCGGGATGGTGACATCCTTGATGAACGGCAGGATCAGCGTGGTCTCGACGCTGGTCGGCGCGGTCTTGTACAGGAACACGGCTGCGGCCAGGCCAAACACCGACTGCCAGAAGTACTTCCAGCGGCTCGGCAGGCCACGCGAGTTCTTCTCGATGACCTTGCGGTAGTCGTCGACCCAGCCGATGGCACCGAATGCCAGGGTGACGATGAGCACTACCCACACATAACGGTTGGTCAGGTCGGCCCACAGCAGCGTGCTGACGGCAATGGCGGACAGGATCAGCGCGCCGCCCATGGTCGGGGTACCGGACTTGGACAGGTGCGATTGCGGACCGTCGTTACGTACGGCCTGGCCGATCTGGCGGATTTGCAGGGTACGGATCATCCACGGCCCCAGCCACAGCGCCAGCGACAACGCGGTCAGTACCCCGAGGATCCCGCGCAGGGACAGGTACTGGAAGACCGCGAAGCCTTTGTGGAACTGTTGCAGATACTCGGCCAACAGCAGCAGCATTAATGTTTCTCCCCGCTGGCACCGCACAAAGCCGCCACGACGTTTTCCATCGCAGCGCTGCGCGAGCCCTTGATCAAGATAGTGGTGTCGCTGGCGTTTTCGGCGCGAACCGCGTCGATCAGCTCAGCTTGTGTAGCGAAATGGCGACCATTGGCACCGAATGCCTGTACCGCATGCACCATGTTGGCGCCCACGGCATACAGGGCGTCGACCTTGCCACATGCGTAGGCGCCCACCTGACGGTGACCTTCTTCCGCCCATTGCCCCAGTTCGCCGATATCCCCAAGCACCAAGACGGTGCGCCCGGAAAAGCCGGCGAGTATATCAATGGCCGCGCACATGGAGGTGGGATTTGCGTTGTAACTGTCGTCGATCACGCGCACGCCATTCGGCGCGAGCTGCGCCACGGTGCGGCCCTTGACCGGCTGCACCGCGGCCAGCCCGGCGGCGATGCCGTCCAGGCTCAGACCGACGGCATGGGCGGCAGCGGCGGCGGCCAGGGCGTTGCTGACGTTATGGGTACCCAACAGGTTCAGCTGTACCGGCACGCTGCCGCCTGGCCCGTGCAAGGTGAACGAAGGGCAGCCACGGGCATCACGACCGATGTCGCTGGCGTGGAAGTCGGCCTGCGGGTTGTCCAGGGCAAAGCTGACAATGTGGTGATTACCGGCGCGCTTGCGCCAGGTCTCGAACGCCTTGTCGGCCAGGTTGAGGACGGCCGTGCCACCTTCGCCCAGGCCTTCGAGGATTTCGCCCTTGGCCTCGACGATCTTCTCCGGGCCACCGAACTCACCGACGTGGGCGGTACCGGCGTTGTTGATGATGACCACCTGCGGTCGGGTCAGGCCGACGGTATAGCGGATCTCGCCAATGCGCGAGGCGCCCAGTTCGATCACTGCGGCGCTGTGCTCAGGTGCGATTTCCAGCAAGGTCAGCGGCGCGCCGAGGTCGTTGTTCAGATTGCCGCGTGTGGCATGCACCAGGCCACGGGTACGCAGGATGCTGGCCAGCATCTCCTTGACCGTGGTCTTGCCACTGGAGCCGGTAATGGCCACCACCGGCTTGTCGAAAGCTGCGCGATTCAGTGCGCCAAGCTGGCCGAGGGCCAGGCGGCAGTCGGCCACCCGCAGCTGGGGCAGGTCGACATCGGCCACTTCGCGCTCGACCAGCGCCGCGACAGCGCCCTTGGCCTTCACATCGGCCAAGTAGTCGTGGCCATCGAAGCGCGGGCCGGCCAGGGCGACGAACAGTTGCCCGGCGCCAACACTGCGGCTGTCGATGCTGACGCCGGTGAAAGAGGCGTCGGCACCGACTTGTTGACCACCCAGCGCTTTGGTCAGCTGGCTGAGTGACATCGGCTTAAGCATGTGGAGCCTCCCAGGCTGCAAGTGCCTTTTCGGCCTCGGTCAAATCGGAGAAGTCATGGCGCTGGCCATTGATCTCCTGGTAATCCTCGTGCCCCTTGCCGGCCAGCACGATCACATCGTCGGCAGCGGCAGTGGCGATCAGGTGTGCGATGGCTTCGCCACGACCGGCAACGAACTCAACCTCGGCAGGCTTGGCGAAACCCGGGCGGATGTCGTCAAAGATGCGCAGCGGGTCTTCAGTACGCGGGTTGTCGTCGGTGACCAGCACGCGGTCGGCCAGGCGCTCGGCCACTTCGGCCATCAGCGGGCGCTTGCCGCGGTCTCGGTCGCCGCCGCAGCCGAACAGGCACAGCAGCTTGCCGTGCGCATGCGGGCGCAGGGCTTCGAGCACTTTCTCCAGGGCGTCCGGTGTGTGTGCGTAATCCACCACCACCAGCGGCTTGTCGCCGCCGCCCAGGCGTTGCATGCGGCCCACCGGCCCCTTCAGTTGCGGGGTGACCTCGAGAATCTCGTCCAGCGCATAGTCCAACGCCAGCAAGGTGGCCACGGCGGCGAGCATGTTGCTGAGGTTGAAGCGGCCCAGCAGCTGGCTGCGCAACTTACGCTCACCCTGGGCAGTGACCAGGGTGGCCTGCACGCCATCATCGTTGAACACCGCTTCGCGGCAGAACAGTGAGGCGTCCGGGTTTTCCAGGCTGTAGCTGAGCAGCCGGGTCTCGACATGGTCGAAGCTAGGGCGGCGGGTGAAGTCGTCGGCCAGTCGACGGCCGAAGGCATCGTCCAGGTTGACCACCTGGCAGCGCAGGCTCGGCCAGGCGAACAACTTGGCCTTGGCGGCCTCGTAGGCCTCCATGCTGCCGTGATAGTCCAGGTGATCGCGGGACAGGTTGGTCATGACCGCGATGTCGAATTCCAGCGCGGCGACCCGGCCTTGCTCCAGGGCGTGGGAGGAAACCTCCATGGCAACGGCTTTGGCGCCACCTTTCTTGAGGTCATTGAGGGTCGACTGTACGGCGATCGGGTCGGGCGTGGTCAGGCGGCCACTCTGCAGCTCACCAAAGAAGCCGGTACCCAGGGTGCCAATCAAGCCGCAACGCTGGCCTAGCAAGTCCAGCGCCTGGGCCACCAGTTGGGTGACGCTGGTCTTGCCGTTGGTACCGGTCACGCCCACCAGGTTCAGCTGGCGGCTTGGTTCGCCATAGAAGCGACCTGCGATATCCGAAAGCTGGGCAATCAGGCCCTTGACCGGGATGAGCGGCACATCGGTGATTGGCAGGACGCTCGCGCCCTGCTCTTCATAGGCTACGGCGGCAGCGCCATGCGCCAGGGCATCGGCGATATGCTCGCGGCCATCGACCTTGGCGCCCGGGACAGCGAGGAACAGATCGCCCGGGCGCACATTGCGGCTGTCCAGCGTCAGTTCACGGATCAACGGGTCACGGCTGGCGTGGGCGAAAAGCTTGCTCAATGGCATTGTCATCATCCACGCCCTCCCTTGGCGGCTGCTGCGGCATTGACTTGCGATTGTTCGACGGGGGCTGGTGGCGGCAGGTTGTCCGGCGGCACGTTCATCAGGCGCAGGGTGCCGGACATGACCTTGCTGAACACCGGTGCCGAAACCAGTCCACCGAAGTAGCCGCCCTTGCCCGGTTCGTCGATCACCACGACGATGGCGTAGCGCGGGTCGCTCATCGGCCCGAAGCCAGCGAACAGCGAGCGGTAGGCGTTCTCGGTGTAGCCCTTGGAGCCCACGGTGGCCTTGCGCGCGGTACCGGACTTGCCGGCCACGTGGTAGAACGGCACCTGGGCGCGGAATACGCCACGCGGCGCTTCAATCACCTGCTGCAGCATGCCCTGGATGGTTTCGGCAGTTTCCTTCGGAATGGCCTGCACCGCCTCCGGCGCCTTGTCGACCTTGAGGATCGACAGCGGCACCATCTTGCCGTCGTTGGCCAGCGCCGCGTAGGCATGCACCAGCTGCAAGGCGGTTACCGACACGCCATAGCCATAGGACAGGGTCGCGGTCTCGGCCTTGCGCCACTCGCGGTGGTTGGGCAGGTTACCCACGCGTTCGCCAGGGAAACCAAGGCCGGTGTACTGGCCCAGGCCGACCTGGGACATGACCCGGTAGATTGCCTCGCCGCCGATGTCGAAGGCGATCTTGCTCATGCCGACGTTACTGGAGTTGATCAGGATGCCGGTCAGGTCGAGGATCGGCCCCTCGCTCTTGGACACGTCCTTGATGGTGTAGCGGCCGATCTGCAGGCTGCCCGGGTACACTTCGACCTTGTCGGTCGGCTTCCAGCGCCCACTCTCCAGCGCCGCGCTCATGGAAATCGGCTTGACCGTGGAGCCCGGCTCGAACACGTCGATGATCGCCCGGTTACGCATGGCAGCGGGGAACATGCTGCGGCGGTTGTTGGGGTTGTAGGTCGGCTGGTTGACCATGGCCAGCACCTCACCGGTCTTGACGTCCATGATCACCAGGCTGCCGGCCTTGGCGTCCTGTTCGGCAATGGCGTTGCGCAATTCGCGGGTGGCCAGGTACTGCAGGCGCAGGTCTATCGACAACGCCAAGGTCTTGCCGGCCTTGGCGTTCTTGGTGACCTGGATGTCCTTGATCAGCCGGCCGCGCCGGTCCTTGATCACTTGCCGCTTGCCGGGCACGCCGGCCAGCCACTCGTCATAGGCCAGTTCGACCCCTTCACGGCCATGGTCATCGAGGTCGGTGAAGCCGACCATGTGGGCGGTGACATCACCGGCCGGATAGAAGCGGCGGAATTCTTCCAGGCCATACACACCCGGTACTTTCAGGTCGAGCACGTGCTGGCCCTGCTCCGGGGTCAGGCCACGAACCAGGTAGATGAATTCTTTGCTCGCCTGCTGGGTCAGACGCTCGGTCAGCTGCTGCGGGTTCTGCCCCAGCGCTGCGGCCAACTGCGGCCAGCGGTCCTTGGAGGCCTGCATTTCCTTGGGGTTGGCCCACAGGGTAGTGACTGGCGTACTGACCGCCAGCGGTTCGCCGTTACGATCGGTGATCAGCCCGCGGTGTGCCGGGATAGGGATATGACGCAGGCTGCGTGCATCGCCCTGCCCCTTGAGGAAGTCACGGTCGACCACTTGCAGGTCGATGATGCGCCAGCAGATGGCACCCACCATGATCGCCAGCAAGGCGATCACCACGCGGAAGCGCCATGGGTACAGTGCGCCTTCGAGCTTCATCATGGCGCCACCATCCGTACTTCGTCTGCGGAGGGCACGCGCATTTTCAGCTGCTCGGAAGCCAGGCTTTCGATACGGCTGGCAGCCGTCCAGGTGCTTTGCTCGAGGATCAGTCGGCCCCACTCGGCCTGGGCCTTGTCACGCTCGTTCAGTTCGCCATACAGAGTGTTGAGCAACTGGCGGTTCCAGTGCGCGCTGTAGGACACGGCGATCGCCGAAACCAGCACGGCAACGAACAGCAGAAGCATCAGGAAGCTCCCGCCTGGCAAAGGTTTGGCAAACAACCTGCTCACCGCAGCTTCTCCGCGACCCGCATCACGGCGCTGCGCGCCCGCGGGTTGGCCTTGAGCTCGGCATCGGAGGCGAACTGGGCCTTGCCGATGAGCTTGATTTTCGGCTCGAAGACCTTGTGCTGCACCGGCAGGTTGCGCGGCAGGTTGTCCGCCTCCCCCTTGGCCAGCTTGCGCATGAACAGTTTGACGATACGGTCTTCCAGCGAGTGGAAACTGATCACCGCCAGGCGGCCGCCCACTTCCAGCGCGTCGATCGCGGCCTCCAGGCCCGCCTCGAGGTCACCGAGTTCGTTATTGACGTGAATGCGCAAGCCCTGGAAGGCGCGGGTCGCAGGGTTCTTGCCCTTCTCCCAGGCCGGATTGGCCACCTTCAGCACTTCGGCAAGGTCGCCGGTACGGGTGAACGGCTGCTGTTCGCGGCGCAGCACCACGGCGCGGGCCATGCGCTTGGCGAAACGCTCTTCGCCGTATTCCTTGAATACCCGGGCGATTTCTTCTTCAGGCGCGGTGGCGATGAACTCGGCGGCGCTGATGCCCTGGTCCGGGTTCATGCGCATGTCCAGCGGCCCATCATTGAGGAAGCTGAAGCCCCGCTCAGGGTCATCCAGCTGCGGCGAGGACACGCCCAGGTCCAGCAACACACCGCTGACCTTGCCATGCAGGCCACGCTCGGCCACTTCCGCGCCCAGCTCGGCAAAACTGCGCTGCACAATGACAAAGCGGCCGTCTTCGGCCGCCAGCGCTTGCCCGGTGGCAATCGCTTGTGGATCCTTGTCGAACCCCAGCAGCCGCCCTTGCGGCCCGAGCTTGCTGAGAATCAGCCGGCTGTGCCCGCCACGGCCGAAGGTACCGTCCAGATAGCAACCGTCGGCGCGCAGGGCCAATGCCTCGACAGCTTCGTCGAGCAGGACGGTAATGTGGTTGAAGCCGCTATCTATGGTCACAGGATCAGGTCACGCAATTCGTCGGGCATGGCGCCCGGTTGTTGAATAGCTGCAAGATCGGCTGCCGAAACCGCGTTCCAGGCATCTTCATCCCACAGCTGGAATTTGTTCAGTTGCCCCACCAGCATCGCCTTCTTGTCCAGCCTGGCGTACTCACGCAAACGGGGCGGCACCAGGAAGCGCCCACTGCCATCGAGCTCCAGGTCAACCGCATTACCGATCAGCAAGCGCTGCAGGCGGCGGTTTTCCTCACGCAACGATGGCAAGGCACGCAACTTGGCTTCTATCTGTTCCCACTCATCGAGGGGATAAACACACAAGCAGGGGTCAACGGCGTCGATGGTCACGATCAGCTGACCATTGCAACGCGAATCGAGCTCGTCACGGTACCGGCTCGGCATGGCGAGACGACCCTTGGCATCGAGGCTGACGGCGTTGGCTCCGCGGAACACGGCTGCGATTCCCCACAATGTTATCTTTTTTGTGCCAGAAAACCCACTTCATCCCACTTTCTGCCACTTGCGCACACTATAGGAATCCGCCCGCAGCACCGTCAAGGCACGTTCGGAAGGAAAAGCCTTACAGGACCGAGATTTAGCGCATTAAAGGAAGGGGGAAGGACTGCCGAGGAGAAAAAAACACAAGAAAAATCAAACCCACAGAGGCTGATGGAGTTGGAAGTTAAAGTGATTTATGAAGAGTAAGATCTTTTCGGTATTACCAAGGAGCATCTGCTATCGAATCAAGCAGGGAAGGAAGGTGGAGAGTCGATCTGTAAGCCGGGTTTTGTCGAGGACAGTCATTCCTCTACGACGGCCATCGCTGGACGCCTCTAGCAACCTACCCGGTTCCGACGCGGGCCACGCCTGATGGAACCCTATTTGGTCTTGCTCCGAGTGGGGTTTACCTAGCCACGCACTGTTGCCAGCCGTGCGGTGCGCTCTTACCGCACCTTTTCACCCTTACCGGCACCGAAGTGCTTAGGCGGTTATTTTCTGTGGCACTTTCCGTAGGCTCGCGCCTCCCAGGCGTTACCTGGCACTCTGCCCTGTGGAGCCCGGACTTTCCTCCCCCTGTCCTTGCGGAACAAAAACAGGCAGCGACTGTCCGATCGACTCTCCGCCGTCAAGATTAACGGCACGCGCGCCCAAGAACAAGCAATACCGGCAGATATATCAATACGCCACTACTCGGCCTTCTGCTTTTCCAGGGCAAATTGATACAGCAGGTTCTTGCGCACCCCGGTGATTTCCGCAGCCAGCGCCGCAGCCCGCTTGAGCGGCAACTCGGCCAGCAGCAGCCCGAGTACCCGCTGCGCCTCGGCACTGATCACCTGCTCGCCTTCCGGCGCACTCCAGCCACCGACCAGCACCACGCACTCACCGCGCTGCTGGTTGCTGTCACCGGCCACGAACGCCCGTAGCTCAGCCAGGGGCAAGCCCTTGAGCGTCTCGAAGGTCTTGGTCAGCTCGCGCGCCAACAACGCCGGGCGTTCGCCACCAAATACCGCCTCCATGTCCTCCAGGCATTCCAGGATACGGTGCGGGGCCTCATAGAAGATCAACGTGCGCGGCTCTTCCTTTACCTGCTCCAGACGCGCCCGCCGCGCCGCCGCCTTGGCCGGCAGGAAGCCTTCGAAGATGAAGCGATCCGACGGCAGGCCGGCCGCCGACAAGGCGGCGATCAGGGCACAGGCACCCGGCACCGGTACCACGTTGACCCCCGCCGCGCGCGCCTGGCGTACCAGGTGATAGCCCGGATCGGAGATCAGCGGCGTACCCGCATCGGAAACCAGCGCCACGTTCTCGCCGGCCAGCAGCTTGGCAAGGAAACGCCCGCCCTCGTCGCGCTCGTTGTGTTCATGACAGGCCGCCAACGGCGTGTCGATGCCAAAGTGCTGCAGCAGGCGGATCGAATGACGGGTATCTTCGGCCGCGATCAGAGCTACGTCTGCCAGCACTTTCAGCGCCCGGGCACTCATGTCGTCGAGGTTGCCGATGGGGGTGGCGACCACATACAGCGTCCCCACGGTGGATTTCGAAGCCCCTGCCACATCAGTCACTGCATACACCTGTCGTCCGGATCAAAGCCGCCATTGTAGCCCGAGTGCCCGCAACAGGGCGCAAAGAACTTCGCCGGCGACCAGTGGCAGGCCGCCTATAGTGAAGGATCGACACGGCAACATCGCGCCCCGGCCAGCGCTTGGGTACAATTGCCGGCCACCTTGATCGAGTAACAGGACCTTTACATGATCGCTTGCCTGCGGCTGTTCACAGCCCTCTGCCTGGCTGCCCTGCTGGCAGCCTGCGCCAGCTCGCCCTCATCCAGCCTGGGCGAACTGCCACGCACCCCGGACGCCAGCATCGAGCAACTGCTCGAAAAGGCCGCATCCAGCAAGTCTGCAGAAGACGCAGCCCTGCTGCGCCTGAGCGCGGCCGACCTGGCCTACAAGCAGAAGGACTTCCCGCGCGCCGCACGCATTCTCGAGCAGGTGCCGCTGGACCCACTCAAACCGGCCCAGCAGGTGTTCGCCAGCACCCTCGGCGCCGAGCTGGCCATGAGCCGCAACCAGCCCAAGGCAGCCCTGACCGCCCTGGCCCACCCCAGCCTGCAGCGCGTCGGCGAGCTACCGGAAGAACAGCAAGTGCGCACCTACAGTGTGTACGCTGCCGCCCTCGAAGCCGATGGCCAGGCCCTGGCCGCTGCGCAGCAGCGCGTGCTGCTGGCCCCGCTGCTCAGCGGCGCGGCCGCCAGCGCCAACCACGACGCCATCTGGGCCCTGGTCGCCTCGCTGCCGGCAGAGCAACTGCAGCAGCCAGTCAACGACCAGACCCTGGCTGGCTGGACCAGCCTGGCCTTCGCCGTGAAAAGCGCCGGCACCCTGGAGCAACAACAGGCTGCTATCGACGCCTGGGTCAAGCAGCACCCGGGCCACCCTGCGGCACAGCAACTGCCGCTGGCGCTGACCAAGCTCAAGGAGCTGGCCAGCCAGCCGCTGACCAAGATCGCCCTGCTGCTGCCTCAGGACGGCCCGCTGGCCGGCGTCGCCCGCGCCCTGCGCGACGGCTTCATGGCCGCGCACTTCCAGGCCCAGCAGGCCGGCCAGCCGGCACCGGCGGTGCAGGTGTTCGACAGCTCGCGCATCGGCTCGCTCGACGACTTCTACCGCCAGGCCCAGGCCGCTGGCGTGCAGCTGGTTATCGGCCCGCTGGAAAAACCGTTGGTGAAGCAACTGGCGAGCAAACCGCAACTGCCCATCACCACCCTGGCACTGAACTACGCCGACGCCGGGCAAAAGGCGCCGCCGCAACTGTTCCAGTTCGGCCTCGCTGCCGAAGACGAAGCCCGCGAAGTGGCGCGCCGCGCCCGCGCCGATGGCATGATGCGCGCCGTGGCCCTGGTACCGAGTGGCGAGTGGGGTGACCGCGTGCTGGCCGCCTTCCGCCAGGAGTGGGAAGGCAACGGTGGCACCCTGCTCGCCGCCGAGCGCATCGCCCAGCCGGTCGCCCTGGCCCAGCAGATTGCCGACCTGTTCCAGCTGCGCCAGAGCGAAGGCCGCGCCAAGAGCCTGCAGAGCACGGTTGGCGGCAGCATTGCTGCACAACCGTCGCGCCGCCAGGACATCGACTTCATCTTCCTCGCCTCGACCCCGCAACAGGCGCAGCAGATCAAGCCGACGCTGAACTTCCAGTACGCCGGTGACGTGCCGGTCTACGCCACCTCGAACCTGTACAGCGCCAGCGGTGACATCAATCAGTACAACGACATGAACGGCATCCGCTTCTGCGAAACGCCGTGGCTGCTCGACACCAGCAACAGCCTGCGCCAGCAGGTGGTGCAGCAATGGCCGCAAGCTGCCGGCAGCCTGGGCCGTCTGTATGCCATGGGCGTCGATGCCTATAGCCTGGCACCGCGCCTGGGCCAGCTGAAAGCGCTGCCGGACAACCGGGTAATGGGCCTTTCGGGCAGTCTGAGCATGAACGCCAGCCAGCGTGTCGAGCGCCAGCTGCCCTGGGCCGAGTTTGCCGGCGGCCAGGTCAAGCGCCTGCCTGACACCCCTCGCTGATGGTCGCAGCGTCGCCCACCAGCGCCGGCCAGGCGGCAGAAACCCAGGCCCTTGCGTACCTTCAAGGGCAGGGCCTGCAGCTGCTGGCGCGCAACTGGCGATGCAAAGGCGGCGAGCTTGATCTGGTCATGCTCGACGCCGATACAGTAGTATTCGTCGAAGTCCGCTATCGGTTGCACGCGGGCTTCGGTGGCGCCCTTGGCAGTATCGACGGGCGCAAGCAGAAACGGCTGGTGCTCGCCGCCAGCCTGTTCCTGCAGCAGGAGGCCCACTGGGGCAACCACCCCTGCCGCTTCGACGTAGTCGCCCTGCAGGGCAGCCACCACGCAGGCAGGCCCTTGCAATGGCTGAAAAACGCCTTCGAATGCTGAACCCACTTCGATTTTTTTGCTCTATGTTTCGCGGGCTGGTCCTTGTTGCGCGTCGCGCCGGCCACCGCCCTACTTAAGGTCACCAGATGGACATGCAATCCCGAATTCGCCGGCTGTTCCAGGCCAGCATCGATACCAAGCAACAGGCAATGGACATCCTGGCACCGCACATCGAGCAGGCCAGCCTGGTCATGGTCAACGCGCTGCTCAACGAGGGCAAGATGCTCGCTTGCGGGAACGGCGGCTCGGCCGGTGATGCCCAGCACTTTTCCTCGGAGCTGCTCAACCGCTTCGAGCGCGAGCGCCCGAGCCTGCCGGCCATCGCGCTGACCACCGATAGCTCGACCCTGACCTCCATCGCCAACGACTACAGCTATAACGAGGTCTTTTCCAAGCAGATCCGCGCCCTGGGCCAGCCCGGCGACGTTCTGCTGGCAATCTCCACCAGCGGCAACTCGGCCAACGTGATCCAGGCGATCCAGGCCGCACATGACCGCGAAATGATTGTCGTAGCATTGACTGGCCGCGACGGCGGCGGCATGGCTTCACTGCTGCTGCCCGAAGACGTGGAAATCCGCGTACCTTCGATGGTTACCGCGCGTATCCAGGAAGTCCACCTGCTGGCGATCCACTGCCTGTGCGACCTGATCGACAGCCAACTGTTCGGGAGTGAAGAATGACCCCTATGCGCCTCGGCCTGATGGCCCTGACCCTGTGCCTGAGCATCACCGGTTGCAGCTCGGTACTGACCTCTACCCGCAATTCGCCGATCGAAGACGATCGCGGCACGCGCACCATCGGCAGCAAGATCGACGATTCGCTGATCGAAACCAAGGCCTCAGTCAACATCGCCAAGGCCAGCCCTGACCTGGACAAAGGCTCGCACATCGTGGTCAGCAGCTACAACGGTATCGTGCTGCTGGCCGGCCAGACCCCACGCGCCGACCTCAAGAACCTCGCCGAGCAAACCGCCAGCCAGGTGCAGCGCGTCAAGAAAGTGCACAACGAGCTGCAGGTCATGCAGCCCTCCTCCATCCTGGCACGCAACAATGACGCCTGGCTGACCACCAAGATCAAGGCCCAGATGCTGACCGACAATGCCGTGCCCAGCTCGCGCATCAAGGTCATTACCGAAAACGGTATCGTCTACCTGCTCGGCCTGGTAACCCAGCAGGAAGCCAACTCGGCTACCGCCGTGGTGCAGGGCGTGTCGGGCGTACAGAAGATCGTCAAGCTGTTCGAGTACATCGACTGATTCATTGCCCGCCACGGCCCTGTTCACCGGCAACCGGCGACAGGGCCCTGGCAGGCAACAACAATGCTCCACCCCTTTCGGATATCCAGGAAACACCGCATGAAAAAGCTTCTGCTGCCTGCCTTGCTGATCGGCACCTTCGCCACCCTGGCCGGCTGCTCAACCCCTAGCCAGATCACCCTCAACGACGGCCGTGAAATCCAGACGGTCGACGTACCGGAGTACGACGCCGATACCGGCTTCTACGAGTTCCAGCAACTCGATGGCAAGCGCACCCGCATCAACAAGGATCAGGTCCGCACCATCAGCGACCTGTAATCCGATACTGGCGGCAAAAAAAGGCGACCTGATCAGGTCGCCTTTTTCATTACTTGACCACTTTGAGGCTTGGCCGGCCACTCGGGCGCGGCGGCTGCCCGCCACCCTCCGGTGGGCCGTCATCATCTGGCTGTACATCGTCCTCGTCGTCGATCACGTCATCCTGCGACGGCTCCAGCTCGAAGACCATACCCTGGCCATTCTCCCGGGCATAAATACCCAGGATGGCACCAGACGGCACGAACAACGAGTGGGCCACGCCACCGAAGCGACCTTCGAAGCTGACGGCGTCATTGTCCATGTGCAGATTACGCACGGCGTTTGGCGAGATATTCAAGACAATCTGGCCATCACTGGCGAAACCATCCGGCACCTGAACCTTTGGGTATTCGGCGTTGACCAGCATATGGGGGGTGCAATCGTTGTCGACGATCCACTCGTACAGTGCTCGAACCAGATAGGGGCGACTGGAGTTCATCAACGGCTCCTTAAAGCTTGCGCATTTCACGTTCTACGGACGACAGGCTCGCCTGGAAAGGCTCGCGGGCGAACTGCCGCTCCATGTAATCCAGCAGCGGCTTGGCTTGCCGCGGCAACTCGATACCCAATACCGGCAAACGCCAGAGTATGGGCAGTAGACAACAATCGACCAGGCTTTGCTCCTCGCTCATGAAGCAGGCGAACTCGCCGAACAACGGCGAGACCCCGGTCAGGCTTTCGCGCAGGGCCTTGCGCGCCTCGGTCCGGGCCGCCTCGCTGCTGCGCGAATCGAGCACGGTATCGGCCAGGGCGCACCAGTCGCGCTGGATGCGGTGCATCAGCAAACGGCTGTTGCCGCGCGCCACCGGATATACCGGCATCAGCGGCGGATGCGGATAACGCTCCTCGAGGTATTCCATTACCACGGTGGATTCATACAACGCCAGGTCACGATCGACCAGGGTCGGCACGCTCCCGTAAGGGTTCACCTCTGCCAGCTTGGGCGGCAGGCGGCCGGGGTCGACATCGATGACCTGCACACTGATACCCTTCTCGGCCAGCACGAGGCGTACCCGGTGAGAATAGTGATCAGCGGGGTCGGAATAGCAGGCTAACCTGTTGGTTGCGCCCATGTAGCGCCTCCTCGCACGGGATGCTTGTGAAACTGTAAATGAAAACGCGCCCGTGGAGGCCAGGCAGATCTGCCTGGCCTCCACGGGCGCGTTCAACAACCAGAAACTACTGCGTGATCAGTGCACGTCCTTCCAGTATTCACGCTTGAGCAAATAGGCGAATACGAAGAAGAAAGCCAGGTACAGCAACACGTAGGTACCGATGCGCTGGCTTTCCAGTTTGACCGGGTTGGCCGAATAGGCCAGGAAGGTCACCAGGTTCTTGACCTTCTCGTCGAACTGCTCGGTCGTCAGGGTACCGGAATTCGACGTAATGGTCAGCTGGTCGCAGGCTTCATGGGTGATCGGGCTGCCGGTCAGCGGATCGAACTGCTTCTTGCCATCAGTCACGGTCTGCACCTGTTTGCAGCCGATCACCTGGTTACCCTGCAGGCCGACCAGCACGTTAGGCATGCCCACGTTCGGGAACACTTTGTTGTTCACCCCGTACGGCCGCGATGGGTCTTCATAGAAGCTGCGCAGGTAGGTGTACAGCCAGTCGGTGCCGCGCACGCGGGCTACCAGGGTGAGGTCGGGCGGTGCGGCACCGAACCAGGTCTTGGCGTCACTGGGCTTCATGCCGATCTGCATGTGGTCACCGATCTTGGCACCAGTGAACACCAGCTTTTCCAGCATCAGTTCGTGAGGGATGCCCAGGTCATCGGCCACCCGCTCGTAACGCTGGAACTTGGCACTGTGGCAACCCATGCAATAGTTGGCAAAGGTACGCGCACCATCCTGCATGGCGGCCTTGTCGCTCAGGTCGATGTCGACCTTGTCCAGCTCCAGGCCCGTTTCAGCGGCGAAGGAGAAGGCAGGCATCACTGCCAGCAAAAATACTGCAATCAACTTTTTCATCAGCCAGTCACCCTTTCCGGAACCGGTTTGGTCTTCTCGAGCCTTGTATAGAACGGCATCAGCAGGAAGTAGGCGAAGTACAACACCGTGCACACCTGCGACAGCAAGGTACGCCCAGGTGTCGGCGCCAGTACGCCCAGCACGCCGAGGATGACGAAGGCAATGCAGAACACCAGCAGGAAGAGCTTGCTGATCCAGCCCTTGTAGCGCATGGAGCGCACCGGGCTGCGGTCGAGCCAGGGCAGTACGAACAACACCGCAATGGCCGCACCCATGGCGATCACGCCCATCAGCTTGTCAGGCACTGCACGCAAGATCGCGTAGAACGGCGTGAAGTACCAAACAGGCGCGATGTGCTCAGGGGTCTTGAAGGCGTTGGCCTGCTCGAAGTTCGGTTTTTCCAGGAAGTAACCGCCCATTTCCGGGAAGAAGAACACCACGGCGCAGAACACGAAGAGGAACACCACCACGCCGACAATATCCTTGACGGTGTAGTAAGGGTGGAACGGTATACCGTCCAGCGGGATGCCGTTTTCGTCCTTTTTCTTCTTGATGTCGACGCCGTCAGGGTTGTTCGAACCCACTTCGTGCAAGGCAAGAATGTGCAACACCACCAGGCCGAGGATCACGATCGGCAGGGCAACGACGTGCAGGGCGAAGAAGCGGTTAAGGGTAATACCCGAGATCAGGTAGTCACCGCGAATCCACTGGGTGAGGTCGCCCCCGATCACCGGGATGGCACCGAACAGCGAGATGATCACCTGGGCCCCCCAGTAGGACATCTGGCCCCACGGCAGCAAGTAGCCCATGAACGCTTCGGCCATCAACGCCAGGTAGATCAGCATGCCGAACAACCATACCAGCTCGCGCGGCTTCTGATAGGAGCCGTAGAGCAGGCCGCGGAACATGTGCAGGTAGACCACGATGAAGAACGCCGACGCACCGGTAGAGTGCAGGTAGCGCAGGATCCAGCCATATTCCACGTCGCGCATGATGTACTCGACCGAGGCGAACGCCTCTTCCGCCGAGGGGGTGAAGCTCATGGTCAACCACACACCGGTGACGATCTGGTTGACCAGCACCAGCAACGCGAGGGAGCCGAAGAAGTACAGGAAGTTGAAGTTCTTGGGTGCGTAATACTTGCTCAGGTGGTCTTCCCACATCTTGGTGGCGGGGAAGCGAGCATCAATCCAGTCCATGAACTTGCTCATCATGCGTTCTCCTGGTCAACGCCGATGACGACGATCTCGTCCGACTCGTAAGAGTGCGGTGGCACGGGCAAATTGAGAGGTGCCGGCTGCGACTTGTAGACACGACCAGCCAGGTCATAGTGGGAGCCGTGGCATGGGCAGAAATAGCCACCAACCCATTTCGGGCCGAGGTCGGCGGGTGCGACTTCCGGGCGGAAGGTGGGTGAGCAGCCGAGGTGCGTGCACAGCCCGACGAGGATGAGGATTTCCGGCTTGATCGAACGAACCTGCGGGTCAACGTAGGTTGGCTGTACCGAAGCCTTGGACTCAGGGTCGGCCAAATCACCAGCGACTTTCTTCAGGTTGCCAAGGATTTCGTCCGTTCGCCGCACGATGAACACAGGCTGGCCCCGCCACTCGGCCACCATCTGCTGCCCGGCCTCGACCTTGGCGATATTGACCTTCACCGGTGCACCTGCGGCTTTCGCCTTGGCACTGGGAAACCATGACCCCACGAACGGTACCGCAGCCCCCACTGCCCCCGCCGCCCCGACTACGGATGTCGCGGCTACGAGGAAGCGGCGCCGGCCTGCGTTGACGCCGTCATTGCTCATTCAGTCCTCTCCCATCAGCTTGCTTGGCCTGTTGAACCAGACCTGTACTTAGGTTGTGTCAGTGGCACTAAAAATTGGCCGCCATGGTAAGAAACAAATCCACACACTGACAAGGTGATTACCCCGGCCAAGGACGCCTACCCACGCTTTGCTTGATCTGCGTCTATGCGACAAGTGGTCACTGACATGCTGACAGGTTAGTTCAAGACATAAAAAAAGCCCGGTTCCAAGGAACCGGGCTTTTTTCGACTGCCGAAGCGGTATTAACGCTTGGAGTACTGAGGACGCTTACGCGCTTTACGCAGACCCACTTTCTTACGCTCGACTTCACGAGCGTCGCGGGTGACGTAGCCAGCACGACGCAGAGCGCCACGCAGGGTTTCGTCGTATTCCATCAGAGCGCGGGTGATACCGTGACGGATCGCACCGGCCTGACCGCTGACACCACCACCGGAAACGGTGACGTAGATGTCGAACTTCTCGACGGTTTCGGTCAGCTCGAGCGGCTGACGAACAACCATGCGAGCGGTTTCACGACCGAAGAACACGTCCAGAGAACGGTTGTTGATGGAAATGTTACCAGTACCCGGACGCAGGAATACGCGAGCGGTTGCGGTCTTGCGACGGCCAGTGCCGTAGTTTTGAGTCGCCGACATAATGAACTATCCCGTTAGATCTTCAGTTCTTGAGGCTGCTGAGCAGTGTGTGGGTGAGCAGCACCCGCGTACACTTTCAGCTTGCGGTACATGTCGCGACCCAGCGGGTTCTTCGGCAGCATGCCTTTGACCGCAGTTTCGATAACACGCTCAGGGGCCTTGGCGATCAACTTCTCGAAGTTGATTTCCTTGATACCGCCCGGGAAACCGGAGTGGGAGTAGTACATCTTGTCGGAAGACTTGGCACCAGTCACACGAACCTGCTCGGCGTTGATAACGACGATGTAGTCGCCGGTGTCAACGTGAGGGGTGTATTCTGGCTTGTGTTTGCCACGCAGACGGCTAGCGATTTCGGTAGCCAGACGACCCAGGGTCTGGCCAGCGGCGTCGACTACGAACCACTCGCGCTTTACTGTTTCCGGTTTAGCAGTAAAAGTTTTCATTCTCTAAAGCCTCAGAGGCCGCCCAGCGAAAAATAGACGGCGAATCTTACTGGATAGTGCACAGCTTGCCAAGGGCAAGCGCGCAGCCGAACACTGACGCTTTTGGGGGCTCGGGTCAGGCACGCCAATGTTCGACGGGGTTCTTCCTGCGTGGTGGTGCATCACTTCCGCCACACGGAGAGGGGCCGAATTATCCAGATTGCGAGAAATTTTTCAACCTGCTTTGATGGTCTTTCATTGCCAAGGAGTGTCTACCCGATGGAATACCGCCAGCTCGGCCGTACCGACCTCAACGTCAGCGCCCTGTGCCTGGGCACCATGACCTGGGGCGAACAGAACGACCAGGCCGAGGCCTTCGCGCAGATTGCCCGGGCCAAGGCCGCCGGGGTCAACTTCATCGACACCGCCGAGATGTACCCGGTGCCGCCCCGCCCCGAGACCTACGCCAGCACCGAGCGCATCATCGGCAACTGGTTCCGCGCCAGGGGTGATCGTGATGACTGGGTGCTGGCCAGCAAGGTCGCAGGCCCGGGCAACGGCATCAGCCATATTCGCGATGGCCAGCTCAAGCACAACCGCCAGCACATCGTCGCCGCGCTGGACGAGAGCCTCAAGCGCCTGCAGACCGACCGCATCGACCTGTACCAGTTGCACTGGCCGGAGCGCAGCACCAACTTCTTCGGCAAGCTGGGCTACCAGCACCTGCCACAGGATCACTTCACCCCGCTGGAAGAAACCCTCGAAGTGCTCGACGAGCAGGTGCGTGCCGGCAAGATCCGCCACGTCGGCCTGTCCAACGAAACGCCGTGGGGCACCATGAAGTTCCTGCAGCTGGCGGAAAGCCGTGGCTGGCCGCGGGCAGTGTCGATCCAGAACCCTTACAACCTGCTCAACCGCAGCTTCGAGGTAGGCCTGGCGGAAGTGGCCATCCGCGAGCAGTGCGGCCTGCTAGCCTACTCGCCGCTGGCCTTCGGCATGCTCTCGGGCAAATACGAGAACGGCGCGCGGCCAGCCAATGCGCGCCTGACCCTGTTCAGCCGCTTTGCACGCTACTCCAACCCGCAGACCGTGGCCGCCTGCAGCCGTTATGTGCAGCTGGCCCGCGAGCACGGCCTGGACCCGGCGCAGATGGCCCTGGCATTCGTCACCCGGCAACCATTCGTGACCAGCAACATCATTGGCGCGACCAGCCTGGCGCAACTGGACAGCAACCTGGCCAGCCTGGAGCTGAAGCTGAGCAATGAGCTGCTGGCGGCGATCGAGGCGATTCACCAGGAGCAGCCGAACCCTGCGCCTTGAGCGTAATCCTGTACCGCCCTCTTCGCGGGCTCACCCGCGAAGAAACCGGTGCGGTGTGGCAGGCTAGACAGCATCGTCAAAAAATAAGACGATCCAGCCGGTGATTGACCACTCTACCCTATAAGAACAATGACAATGATGTTTACCCAACCCTCCGCGTCGCTGCGGCGCGTCAGCATCCTGGCCATTGACAAGGTGTTCGCTTCGACCCTGATGCAGGCCAAGGACTTCTTCCACCTCGCCAGCCTGCGCTACGGCAAGCAGCTTGGCCTGGGCCTGCAGCCCATGTTCGAGATTCGCCTGGTGAGCCCGGACGGCCAGCCCGTGGACAGCTTCAGCAATGTGCAACTGCCGGTCGACGGTGGCCTGGACGATGCCGATGTGATCATCCTTCCGGCCTTCTGGGATGACTTCGACAACCTGCTGCAGCGTTATCCACAGGTGCTGCCATGGCTGCGCGAGCAGCATGCACGTGGTGCGGTGCTGTGCGCCGAGGCCAGCGGTGTGTTCTGGCTGGCCGAGTCCGGCCTGCTCGACGGTAAGGAGGCAACCACCTACTGGCGCTTCTTCGCCAGCTTTGCCGAGCGCTTCCCGAAGATCCGGCTGAACCAGGACAAGCACCTGACCGACGCCGACAATTTGTATTGCGCCGGCGGTACCACCTCGGCCTGCGACCTGTACATCTACCTGATCGAACGCTTCTGTGGCGCCAGCGTGGCCCGCGCCGTGTCGCGTGACATCCTCTACGAAGTGCAGCGCAACTACACCCCGGGGCGCATGGGCTTTGGCGGCCAGAAGCTGCATCAGGACCTGATCATCCTGCAGATCCAGCACTGGCTGGAGGAACACTTCGCCGACAAGTTCCGCTTCGAGGACGTGGCCCGCAACCACGGCATGAGCATCCGCAACTTCATGCGCCGCTTCCAGGGAGCGACCGGCGACAAGCCGCTGCATTACCTGCAACGGCTGCGGATCGAGACGGCGAAGGGCTTGCTGTCGAGTACGCGCAAGAGCATCAAGACCATCAGCTATGAGGTCGGCTATGACGATGCCAGTTTCTTTGCGCGGCTGTTCCGCCAGCACACGGAGTTGTCGCCGAACCAGTATCGGCAGCAGTTCATGCAGGAGGCTTGAGGGCCAGGGGGCCGCTTTGCGGCCCCTGGAATCTTACGGCTTGTGCGCGCGCGCCAGGAATTCGTGCGACTGCATCTCCAGCAACCGGCTCAACGTGCGCTGGAACTCGAAGGCCAGGCGCCCGCCGGTATACAGGTCCTTCAACTCTACTTCGGCCGAGATGATCAGCTTGACGTTGCGGTCGTAGAACTCGTCCACCATGTTGATGAAGCGGCGGGCGATGTCGTCGGTAGTGACGCCCATCTGCTCCACGTTGCTCAGCAGCACGGCATGGAAGATCTTGCCCAGCTCGATGTAGTCGTTCTGGCTACGCGGGCCGTCGCACAAGGCGCGGAAGTCGAACCAGGCCACGTCGTCACAGGTCAGCAGGGCCTGGATCGGGCGATTCTCGATCATCAGCACGTCGTTCTCGACCGCCTGGGTGCACTCAGGGGTCAAGGCCTTGAAGCTGGCGCGCAGGCTCTGGTGCGCCGCCTCATCGAGCGGGTAGTGGTACAGTTCGGCCTGCTCCAGATGACGCAGGCGATAGTCGACCCCGCTGTCGACGTTCACCACGTCGGTGTATTGCTTGATCATGGCGATGGCCGGCAGGAAGCGCGCGCGCTGCAGGCCATCCTTGTACAGGCCGTCCGGCACGATGTTGGAGGTCGCCACCAGCGATACGCCGTTCTTGAACAGCTCTTCCATCAAGGTGCCGAGGATCATCGCGTCGGTAATGTCCGAGACGAAGAACTCGTCGAAGCAGATTACCTTGGCTTCTTCGCTGAAGCGTTTGGCAATGATGGTCAGCGGGTTCTTCTCGCCCTTGAGGGTTTTCATTTCCTCGTGCACACGCTTCATGAAGCGGTGGAAGTGCGTACGCATCTTCTGCTTGAACGGCAGCGCCTCGAAGAAGGTATCGACCAGGTAGGTCTTGCCGCGCCCCACCCCACCCCAGAAGTACAGGCCCTTGACCGGGGTCTGCTCCTTCCTGCCGAACAGCTTGCCGAACACGCCCGGCTTGTTGTTCTGCGCGTGCACCAGGTCGTCGTACAGGCGCTGCAGGTGACGCACCGCAGTTTCCTGCGCCGCATCATGAAAGAAGTCGGGACGTTTCAGATCTGCTTGATATCGTTCTAGGGGCGTCATGATTCGTTAGCGGGGCAACAAAAAACGGGCCGTCACTGTAGCGACAGGCCCGCTTAATGGCAATCAGACTTGCGTCAATATGCCTCAGTCCTGTGGTGGCTGAAGCGCTACACGCAGGCTTTCGATAGCCGCATCACGCGCCTCGGCGTTGTCGAACTGCGGCCCGTCGGCGACCTGTTCGCCGTTCAGCCACAGACCGAAGCCCAGGCCCTCTACGCGCACATCTGCCTCGCCACCCTGCTGCAATTGCTTGCTCACCGCGCCGGCGCTCTTGCCGTCGGCGAAGCTGCGCGACAGCAGCAGTTGCTCACCGTCGGCGCCCAGCAGGCGGAAGCGGAAGCTGCCGTCTTCATCGCGGAAGCTGACGAACCGCGCACTCTTGGCGGCCTTTTTCTTCACTTCGGTGCTGGCTTGCACATTGGCGCGGAACGAACGCAGGCCAACGGCCTCGCGCAGTTGCTCGAGGAACGGCGTGGCGATCTTGCGCGCCTTGGCGGCACCGGCGAGCAGAATGTCTTCCAGGTCTGCCGGGCGGGCAATCAGCTGGTGGTAGTACTCGCGCTTCTCCGCCAACTGGCCGTCCAGCAGCTGGAACAGGCGCTGCTTGGCCTCACCCCAGCCCAGGCCCTGCAGCAGTTCCTCGCGGAACTCGGCGCATTGCGCCGGCGTCGAGAAGGCCTGGTACAGGGTGAACAGGTGGGCGTTGTCGGGATCTTTCGCTTCGCCGGGTGCGCGCGAGTCGGTGACGATGCGCGAAATGGCGTCCTTCATTTCCTTGGCGCTGGTGAACAGCGGGATGGTGTTGTCGTAGCTCTTGGACATCTTGCGCCCGTCCAGGCCCGGCAGGGTCGCCACGCTCTCCTCGATCACCGCTTCCGGCAGGGCGAAGAAGTCCTTGCCCTGGCCGAACAGGTGGTTGAAGCGCTGGCCGATGTCGCGGGCCATTTCCACGTGCTGGATCTGGTCACGCCCGACCGGCACCTTGTTGGCGTTGAACATCAGGATGTCGGCAGCCATCAGCACCGGGTAGCTGTACAGGCCCATGGTCACGCCGGCATCCGGGTCTTCGCCGTTTTCCAGGTTCTTGTCCACCGACGCCTTGTAGGCGTGCGCGCGGTTGAGCAGGCCTTTGGCGCTGACACAGGTCAGCAGCCAGGTCAGTTCGGGGATTTCCGGGATGTCGGACTGGCGGTAGAAGGTCACCTTGTCCGGGTCGAGACCACCGGCCAGCCAGGTGGCGGCGATTTCCAGGCGCGAACGCTGGATACGCAGCGGGTCGTCGCACTTGATCAGCGCGTGGTAGTCAGCCAGGAAGTAGAACGAGTCGACACCGGGCTGCTGGCTGGCAAGGATGGCCGGGCGGATGGCGCCGGCATAGTTGCCCAGGTGCGGAGTGCCGGTGGTGGTGATACCGGTAAGAATGCGCGTGGTCATGGGTGTTCGCTTATTCAGGCTTGGCTCAGTTCGAAAGGCGCGGCAGCAGCAGATCCTTCAGATCGGTCAGCTTGCCATGGAAGAAGTGTCCGCATTCTGCCACTTTCAGCAGCTCATGGGGGCGCGACAGGCTGTCGGACCATTCGTAAACCAGCTGCGGCGCGACGACTTCGTCGGCGTCAGGCTGCACCACGGTGATCGGGCACTGCTGCGGCAGCGGAAATTCCGGCGTCAGACGCATCACGGCCGGAGCGATCATGAACAGCTGCTGCAGCGTTACCCCGGCGGCTTCCAGACGGCCGGCCAGGCTGATGGCGACGAAGCCTCCGAACGAGAAGCCCATCAGCACCAGTGGCAGGCCCGGGTGCTTTTCACGCAGCCAGGCCGCAGCGGCCTCGGCATCGGCCACCTCGCCAGCGCCCATGTCATGGCTGCCAGCGCTCTGGCCGACGCCCCGATAGTTGAAACGCAAGGTCACATAGCCGGCATCACGGGCGCTGCGTTGCAGGGTCGAGACCACCTTGTTGAGCATGGTGCCGCCCTGGACCGGGTTGGGGTGGCAGATCAGCACCGCGCCACGGGCATCGGCCACATCCAGATACAAGGCTTCCAGCTGGCCGCTGGGGCCATCGATGAACAAAGGGGTTTCGCGGACAAGCAAGGCACTACTCCGTGACCTCGGAAGGGGTCGATTCGTCTAGGTGAGGAATTCTGTTCTGATTTGCGATCGCTCGCGGTATACAGCGCAGGTCTGAGCCGTTAACGTAAAGCAAAGCCGTTTATAGAGGAAGGACTCGTGGAACTCTCGCTCCTTGTTTGGTTGTTGCCGACCCTGGCCCTGGTCATCGGCGTGGTGGTCGGTTTCGTCGTCGCTCGCCTGCTGCCCAATGCAGCGCCGAGCAGCACCCAACGTCAACTGGATGATATCCAGAAGCGCTTCGACAGCTATCAGAACGAAGTGGTTACTCATTTCAACAGCACTGCCGTGCTGGTCAAGAAACTGACCCAAAGCTATCAGGACGTGCAGGACCACCTGGCCGAAGGCGCCAACAGCCTGGCCCTGGACGACGTCACTCGCCAACGCTTGCTCGCAGCCCTGCACTCCGAGGCAGCGCAAGGCCCGCGCGACCGTTTGACCCCGCCGAAGGATGCCGAAGTGCCGCGTGACTACGCACCGAAGGCGCCGAACTCGCCGGGCATGCTCGACGAGAGCTACGGGCTCAAGCGCTGATCTGCAGAAAATGACAAAGGCCTCGCAAGAGGCCTTTTTTGTGGCTGGATGCGCCGGCCCTTTCGCGCCAAGCCCGCGAAGAGGCCGGCCCAGGTGACCTAGTTGCTGGCCCGCAACGCCTGCTCGACATCCGCCAGCAGGTCCTCCACATCCTCCAACCCCACCGACAGCCGCACCAGACCCTCCGAGATCCCGTGATGCGCCCGCTCCTTCGCGGTATAACTGGAGTGCGTCATGCTCGCCGGGTGCTGCGCCAGCGACTCGGCATCCCCCAGGCTCACTGCCCGGGCAAACAGTTGCAAGGCATTCATGAAACGCCGCCCCGCCTCGATACCGCCCTTGAGCTCGAAGGCGATCATCCCGCCCGGCAAACGCATCTGCCGCTGCGCCAGTTCGTACTGGGTAAACGATGGCAACCCCGGATAGTGAATCAGTTCCACCTGCGGCTGCCGCTCGAGAAATTCCGCGACCTGCAAAGCGTTGGCACAGTGGCGGTCCATGCGCAGCGCCAAGGTCTTGATGCCACGCATCAGCAGCGCGGCGTCGTGTGGCGACAGCACTGCCCCGGTCATGTCCTTCAAGCCTTCCAGGCGGATGCGGTCGACCAGCGCCTTGCGCCCCACCACCAGGCCGGCGGTGATATCGCCATGGCCACTGAGGTACTTGGTGGCCGAATGCACCACCAGATCAGCCCCCAGCTCCAGCGGCCGCTGCAGGTACGGCGTGCAGTAGGTGTTGTCGACCACCACCGGCACGTCGTGCCCGCGTACAGCCTCGACGACCGCGGCAATATCCACCAGTTGCATGTTGGGGTTGGCCGGGGTTTCGAAGTAGATCATTCGCGTCTTGCTGTTGATCGCCGCCTTCAGGGCCTTGCCGTCATTCAGGTCGACATGGCGGATCTTCACCCCGAATTCGCCAATGCCATGGTGCAGGAAGGCGAAGGTGCAACCGTACAAGGTGCGCCCGACGATCAGCTCGTCGCCGGGCCGCAGCAGGGTCCAGATGGTCGAGGTAATGGCGCCCATGCCCGACGCCAACGCCAACCCCGCCTCGCCCCCTTCAAGCGAAGCCATGCGCTGTTCGAGCAGGGCCAGGGTGGGGTTGGAGATGCGGCTGTAGAAGTGCCCCGGTTGTTCGCCGGCGAAACACGCAGCGCCGTATTCGACGTTGGGGAAGGCGTAGGTAGCAGTCTGGTACACCGGCGGCACAAGGGCACCACCGTGGGATAGCGGGTCGTAGCCATGATGAATGGCTCGTGTGGAAAAACCGGTGTTGTTATCGGAGCCGCGCATGGCAACAGCCTCTTGTGGTTTGCTATAAGCTTATGCCACCGAGCTGCCCGATTTTTTCCAAAATGGCCCACGCATCCGTGCGCTTGTTGGAACAAAAACAATTATTACCGGATCAGGAGGGCAAAAAATGCCTTCAAGCCTCGACCGTACCGACCGCGCCCTGCTCGCCGCTCTGCAGGACAACGCCCGTCTCACCATTGCCGAACTGGCCGACCAGGTGGCACTGACCACCTCACCCTGCTGGCGGCGAGTAAAGCTGCTGGAAGATAACGGCTACATCACTGGCTACCAGGCGGTCCTTTCGCCCAAGTCACTGGGCTTCGGTGTAACCGCGTTCGTCAGCATCATGATGGATTCGCACACCAAGGACATGGCACTGGCGTTCGAACAGCGGCTGATGGAAATTCCAGAGATTGTCGCCTGCCACAACATTTCCGGGCGCTACGATTTTTTGCTGGAAATCCTGGCGCGGGATCTGGAGTCGTTTGGTGAGTTCACCCGCGAAGTGCTACAGCGTTTGCCAGGGGTGAAAGAGATCTATTCGAGTTTTTCTTACAAGGCAGTGAAGGAGCGGAGGGTGATACCGGTGTCGGAGAAACATATATAAAGGAGCAAGCTAGGCTATGTGTGAAAAGTCTTGAGACGAAGGTCAGGCAAGGCGAAAACAGCCGAGGAAGCGGAGTTTACGGGTTGTAAATGAGCATTCCGAGGCTGTTTTCAACGCAGCATCACCGAGTATCAAGGCTTTGCACACAGAGCCTAGGCAACCCTTCACGCTTGAATAAAAACGCTGCAAAAAACCTCCATGGCCTAACCCGAGTCGTTCGATAGACCATGGAGTCGCCAACCGTGCAAGGTATAGCACTTCCTCCCACCCCTGTAACCCCGGAATCAGGGCCGCCGGCCGGACAATATTAATCGACTGAAGAAAGGTTTAGCACCTTATGTACCCAGCAGTGAATATGCCGGTGCCCGCTGGGTTTATGAGCTTCACCACAGCCTCCCTATTTCAAAAGGCGGTGAAATATACAACGCTGAAAACATTCGCATTACTACACCTCGCCTCCATGTAGAAATCCACAAAAGGAGCATGAAGTGAAAGCACAGATTAGCGACTTTACCGAATCTGAATTTCTGGCCTATGTAAGAAAAATCTATTCTGTAGATTTTCCGTCCGACAAAGACCACATCAAAGCCGTGATGGAATTTGCCCGTCTTACCGAGCACCCAGGGAAAGCCGATCTCATATACTATCCGGAGGAAGGAAAGGATGGGCCAGAAGCGGTAGTTGCAGAAATCAAAGCCTGGCGTGCCGCCAACGGCAGACCAGGCTTCAAAGCCGAGTAATCGCCAAACGAACAGCTCTGCTATCACCGAAGGCTATTCAGGCTTCATGAGCGCTATGGTCTACCTCGTCATGTGGCACGACCAATGATTCCGGAATCGCAAAGAACATATGAATGAATTGCCGTTGGGCATTGAAAAAAAACCCCGCCGAGGCGGGGTTTTTCGTTGCGCAACGGTACTTAGATCGCACCACGCTGACGCAGCAGGTCCAGCACCTGTTTCACGCCCTCGTCCACGCTGGTGGTCTGGGTATCGATCACCAGGTCGGCATCCAGCGGCACATCGTACGGGAAGCTTTCACCCGGGATGTTGTCGCCGGCGGCTGCATACAGGCCTTGCGGGTCACGCTCACGGCAGGCCAATGGCGAAGCCTGGACATAAACGGTCACCAGCCGCTCCTTGCCGATCAGGGCCTTGGCCTGTTCACGGCCTTCGGCATCCGGGGCCACGAACGCAGCCAGGGTCAGCAGGCCGGCTTCGTTGAACTGGCGCGCCACATGGGCCGCGCGGCGCCAGTTCTCGGTGCGGCCGGCACGGTCCTGCGGCAGGCCCTTGTTCAGGTCATGGCGCAGGTTCTGGCCGTCGAGCACGTACACTGCACGGCCCATGTCGAACAGCTTGCGCTCAACGGCATAGGCCAGGGTGCTCTTGCCAGCGCCGGACAAGCCGCTGAACAGCACGGTGGCCGGCTGCTGGCCGAAGCGCAGGGCACGTTCTTCGGTGGAAACGTGGGCCTGCTTGCCGTGGTGGCCGGTGCTGCCGTGCGGCAGTACTGGCGGGGCGATGATCATGCCAGCGCCGACAGTGCCGTTGGTCAGGCGGTCGATGACGATGAACGCACCGGTGGTGCGGTTGCTGTCATAGCCGTCCAGGGCGATCGGGGCGTCCAGCGATACCTTGACCCGGCCGATCTCGTTCAGTTGCAGCGCACTGGCAGCGCCCTGCTCCAGGGTGTTCACGTCGACCTTGTGGGTGATGCTGGCAATCGAGCCCGGCACGTAGCTGGTGGCGCGCTTGATGTCGTACTTCTTGCCCGGCAGCATCGGCTCCTCGGCCATCCACACCAGCATCGCATCGAACTGGTCGGTGACCGGCGGGACGTTGTCGGCATGCACCAGCAGGTCGCCACGGGAGATGTCGATCTCGTCTTCCATGGTCAGGGTCACGGCCTGGCCGGGGCCGGCGTTTTCCAGCTCACCCTCGTAGGTGACGATGGACTTGACCCGGCTGCTCTTGCCCGAAGGCAGCACGACGATTTCATCGCCCTTGTGCACCACGCCGCTGGCGATGGTGCCGGCGAAACCGCGGAAGTTCAGGTTCGGGCGGTTGACGTACTGCACCGGGAAGCGCAGGTCGGTGAAGTTGCGGTCGGCCGACACTTCGACGGTTTCGAGGATTTCCATCAGCGTCGGGCCGGCATACCACGGCGAACGCTCGCTGTGGTTGACCACGTTGTCACCCTTGAGCGCCGACATCGGCACGAAGTGCAGGCTGCTCGGCACCAGGTTGATGGCTTCGGCAAACTTCAGGTAGTCGGCCTTGATCGACTCGAACACGCCCTGGTCGAAGCCTTTGAGGTCCATCTTGTTGACCGCGACGACGATGTGCTTGATGCCCAGCAGCGAGGCAATGTAGCTGTGGCGGCGGGTCTGGGTCTGCACGCCGTAACGGGCATCGACCAGGATGATCGCCAGGTCGCAGGTGGACGCGCCGGTGGCCATGTTGCGGGTGTACTGCTCGTGGCCCGGGGTGTCGGCGATGATGAACTTGCGCTTGGCGGTGGAGAAGTAGCGGTAGGCAACATCGATGGTGATGCCCTGCTCGCGCTCGGCCTGCAGGCCGTCGACCAGCAGCGCCAGGTCGACTTCTTCGCCGGTGGTGCCGACTTTCTTCGAATCACGGGTGATGGCCTCGAGGTGGTCCTCGTAGATCATCTTCGAGTCGTGCAGCAGGCGCCCGATCAGGGTGCTCTTGCCGTCGTCGACGTTGCCGCAGGTCAGGAAACGCAGCAGTTCCTTGCGCTCGTGCTGGGCCAGGTAGGCGAGGATGTCCTCGCTGATCAGATCAGATTGGTGCGACATGGAGTAACCCTGAAATTAGAAGTAGCCTTGGCGTTTCTTGTCTTCCATGGAACCGGCGCCATCGTGGTCGATGACACGGCCCTGGCGTTCGGACGTACGGGTCAGGAGCATTTCCTGGATGATGTCCGTCAGGGTCTCGGCTTGCGACTCGACAGCACCCGTCAACGGGTAGCAGCCAAGGGTACGGAAACGCACCTTCTTCTTGACGATGCGGGCTTTCTCTTCATCGGAGAGATGTTCGAGGATGCGCTCGTCGTCGATCATGATCAGGGTGCCGTTCTTCTCGATGACCTCACGCTCGGCAGCGAAGTACAGCGGCACGATCGGGATGCCTTCGAGGTAGATGTACTGCCAGATGTCCAGCTCGGTCCAGTTCGACAGCGGGAAGACCCGGATCGACTCGCCCTTGTTGACCTTGCCGTTGTACACGTTCCACAGCTCGGGGCGCTGGTTCTTCGGGTCCCAGCGGTGCTTGCTGTCACGGAACGAGTACACCCGCTCCTTGGCCCGCGACTTCTCTTCGTCGCGGCGTGCGCCACCGAAGGCGGCATCGAAGCCATATTTGTCCAGCGCCTGCTTCAGGCCCTGGGTCTTCATGATGTCGGTATGCTTGGAGCTGCCATGGGTGAACGGGTTGATACCCTGCGCCACACCCTCGGGGTTGACGTGGGTGATCAGCTCCAGGCCCATTTCCTCGACCATCTTGTCGCGGAAGCGGTACATCTCCTGGAACTTCCACTGCGTGTCGACGTGCATCACCGGGAACGGCAGCTTGCCCGGGAAGAAGGCCTTGCGCGCCAGGTGCAGCATCACGGCGGAATCCTTGCCGATCGAGTACAGCATCACCGGGTTGTCGAACTCGGCGGCCACCTCGCGGATGATGTGGATGCTCTCCGCCTCCAGCTGTTTCAAGTGCGTCAGTTTGTCGACCATGGCTACTCACGAAAAACGATCTTATGGACGGCCTGCGGGCCGTGTTCGAGCGGGTCACTTTATCACAGCGGCTGCTTCTATTTAGGCGGCCGGCTAGATCGAAAAAATCTAACGATATGACTGAAGTTTCGCGCTGCCAGGCTCGGCTTCTTCGCGGGCAAGACCGCGAAGAAGCCGACGCCACGATCAGATCGGGTTCGGGCAATCGATGAACAGGTGCTCGACGGCAAACCGCCGCGCCAGGTAATCGCCCAGCGCCTGTACCCCATAGCGTTCGGTGGCGTGATGCCCGGCAGCAATGAAGCTGACGCCGTTCTCGCGAGCGCTGTGGTAAGTCTGCTCGGAGGCTTCCCCGGTCAGATACAGGTCGACCCCGGCGGCAATCGCGGTGTCGATATAGCCCTGCCCGCCCCCGGTGCACCAGCCGACCCGGCGGATCATCTGCTCACCCTCGACCAGCAATGGCTCACGCCCCAGCACCTCCTGCACGCGGCGGGCAAAGTCGCGCGCAGTCATTGGCTCGGCCAGCGAACCGACCAGCCCGACCACCCTTGGGTTTTCCGGGTCCAGCGGCCCTTCGACGGTGATGTCCAGCTGCCGCGCCAATTGCACGTTGTTGCCCACGTCCGGGTGCACATCCAGCGGCAGGTGGAACGCCAGCAGGCTGATGTCATTGTTCAGCAGGGTCTTCAGCCGGCGCTGGCGGATGCCGGTGACACACGGGTTTTCGCCCTTCCAGAAGTATCCATGGTGCACCAGCACCAGGTCGGCCTCGGCCTCGACCGCCGCATCCAGCAACGCCTGGCTGGCGGTAACCCCGCTGACGATACGGCTGACCTGCGGCCGGCCCTCGACCTGCAGGCCATTGGGGCAGTAATCCTGGATCTTCGCGCTGCCCAGGTAACGCTCGGTTTCCTCGACCAGGGTGTTCAGAGCGACGGCCATGAAAATCTCCTCGAAATCTGCATCTTTATCGGGCACAACGCCCATGCAACGCCCGTATAATGCCGGCCATTATGGGCCGTCGCCGGCACTGGGGGAACCGGTGTATGATCGCGCGCGCTCATGCCCCACTGCGCGCCCACCGGCCTTCGCTCTTTCCAGGATTCGTTCATGTTCAAGGCTTTGCGTTACTTTGGCTGGCCCCTGCTTACCGGCGTACTGGTCGCCATGCTGATCATCCAGCGTTTTCCGCAATGGGTCGGCCTGCCCAGCCAGGACGTCAACCTGCAGCAAGCGCCGCAAACTTCGCGGATCGTGCAGGGCCCGGTGTCCTATGCCGATGCCGTGACCCTGGCCGCCCCGGCAGTGGTCAACCTGTACACCACCAAAGTGGTGAACAAGAGCTCGCACCCGCTGTTCGAAGACCCGCAGTTCCGCCGCTTCTTCGGTGACAACCTGCCCAAGCAGCGCCGTTGGGAGTCGAGCCTGGGTTCGGCGGTAATCATGAGCCCCGAAGGCTACCTGCTGACCAACAACCACGTGACCAGCGGCGCCGACCAGATCGTCGTGGCCCTGAAGGATGGCCGCGAGACCTTGGCTCGGGTCATCGGTAGCGACCCGGAAACCGACCTGGCGGTACTGAAGATCGACCTGAAGAATCTGCCGGCAATCACCATCGGCCGCTCCGACACCATTCACATCGGTGACGTGTCGCTGGCCATCGGCAACCCGTTCGGGGTCGGCCAGACCGTGACCATGGGCATCATCAGTGCCACTGGGCGCAACCAGCTGGGGCTGAACAACTATGAAGACTTCATCCAGACCGACGCGGCGATCAACCCGGGCAACTCCGGCGGTGCACTGGTGGATGCCAACGGCAACCTGATCGGCATCAACACGGCAATCTTCTCCAAGTCGGGCGGTTCGCAGGGCATCGGCTTCGCGATCCCGGTGAAACTGGCGCTGGAGGTGATGAAGTCGATCGTCGAGCACGGCCAGGTGATCCGTGGCTGGCTGGGCATCGAAGTGCAGCCGCTGAGCCAGGAGCTGGCCGAATCGTTCGGCATGAAAGGCCGTCCGGGCATCGTGGTGGCGGGTATCTTCCGCGAGGGGCCGGCGGCGAAGGCCGGGCTGCAGCTGGGTGACGTGATCCTGAGTATCAACGGCGAGCCGGCCGGTGACGGGCGCAAGTCGATGAACCAGGTGGCGCGGATCAAGCCGAACGAGAAAATCACCATCGAAGTGATGCGCAACGGGCAGCAGCTGAAGCTGATTGCCGAGGTGGGGCTGCGGCCGCCGCCAGCGCCGGCGGTGGCCAACGAAGAGAAATAGGAACGGGGCCGCTTTGCGGCCCCTTTTGCATCAATGCAGGATCTGGCTCAGGAACAACTTGGTCCGGTCGCTGCGCGGCCGGTCGAAGAAGTCATCTGGCGACGCCTGCTCGACGATCTCCCCCTTGTCCATGAAGATCACCCGGTTCGCCACGGTCCGGGCAAAGCCCATCTCGTGGGTCACGCAGAGCATGGTCATGCCATCCTCGGCCAGGCCCACCATGGTATCGAGCACTTCCTTGACCATCTCCGGGTCCAGCGCCGAGGTCGGTTCGTCGAACAGCATGATCTTCGGCTTCATGCACAATGCACGGGCGATCGCCACACGCTGCTGCTGGCCGCCGGACAGCTGCCCCGGGTACTTGTGCGCCTGCTCCGGAATACGCACACGCTCCAGGTAGTGCATGGCAATTTCCTCAGCCTTGCGCCGCGGCATCTTGCGCACCCACATCGGCGCCAGGGTGCAGTTTTCCAGGATGCTCAGGTGCGGGAACAGGTTGAAGTGCTGGAACACCATGCCCACCTCACGGCGGATGGCCTCGATCTGCTTGAGGTCGTTGGTCAGCTCCACCCCGTCGACCACGATGCGCCCCTGCTGATGCTCTTCCAGGCGGTTGAGGCAACGGATGGTCGTGGACTTGCCCGAGCCGGACGGCCCGCACAGCACGATACGCTCGCCCTGACGCACGTTCAGGTTGATGTCCTTGAGCACATGGAACTGGCCGTACCACTTGTTCACGCCCTGCATCTGGATGATGCCTTCGGGGCCGGCAGGCTGCTTGATCGCTTCACTCATTTCGAAACTCCTAACGCTTGTGGCCAGTGTCCAGCTTGCGCTCCAGGTGCATGGAGTAGCGGGACATACCGAAACAGAAAATCCAGAACACCAGGGCAGCGAACACGTAGCCCTCGGTGGCCATACCCAGCCAGGCCGGGTCGGCGGCGGCTTGCTTGACGCTGTTCAGCAGGTCGAACAGGCCGATGATGATCACCAGGCTGGTGTCCTTGAACAGGGCGATGAAGGTGTTGACGATGCCGGGGATCACCAGCTTGAGCGCCTGCGGCAGGATCACCAGGCCCATCGCCCGCCAGTAGCCCAGGCCCATCGCTGCGGCCGCTTCGTACTGGCCCTTGGGGATGGCCTGCAGGCCGCCACGCACCACCTCGGCGATGTACGCCGACTGGAACAGGATCACGCCGATCATCGCCCGCAGCAGCTTGTCGAAGCTCATGCCCTCAGGCAGGAACAACGGCAGCATCACCGATGACATGAACAGCACGGTGATCAGCGGCACGCCGCGCCAGAACTCGATGAAGGTGACACACACCACCTTTACCGCCGGCATCTTCGAGCGCCGCCCCAGGGCCAGCAGGATGCCCAGCGGCAAGGCACCGACGATCCCCACAGTGGCGATCACCAGGGTCAGCATCAGCCCGCCCCACTGGCTGGTCGGCACATTCTCCAGGCCCGGCACGCCGCCATGCAGCAGCGCGTAGGCCAGGATCGGGTACAGCACCAGGAAGCCCAGGCCGTAGATAGCCTTGCGCGGGAAACGCTTGATGAACAATGGCGCGGCCCCCAGCACCGCAAGCCACACGGTCAGGTCCACGCGCCAGCGCAGTTCGGTCGGGTAGTAGCCATACATGAACTGGCCGAAGCGCTGCTGCACGAACACCCAGCAGGCGCCCTCCTTGGTGCAGTCGGCGCGGGTGGTGCCGACCCAGTTGGCGTCGATGAACGCCCACTGCAGCAACGGCGGCACGATCAGCCACACCAGGTAGATGGCGAACAGGGTCAGCAGCGTGTTAAGCCAGCTGGAGAACAGATTGGCACGCATCCATGCGAGCACGCCGACGGTTTTCACCGGTGGCGGCATGTCGGGTTTGAAAACATGGGCATTCACTGGCGTATCCTCACCGCTCGATCAACGCAATGCGCTTGTTGTACCAGTTCATCAGCAGCGAAATGCTGATGCTGATGGCGAGATAGACACTCATGGTGATGGCTATCACCTCGATGGCCTGGCCGGTCTGGTTGAGCACGGTACCGGCGAACAGCGAGACCATCTCCGGGTAGCCGATACCGGCCGCCAGCGACGAGTTCTTCGCCAGGTTCAGGTACTGGCTGGTCAGCGGCGGAATGATCACCCGCAGTGCCTGGGGGATGATCACCTTGCGCAGGGTCGGGCCCTCGCGCAGGCCCAGCGAGCGCGCGGCCTCGGTCTGGCCATGGCTGACCGAGCGGATACCGGAACGCACGATCTCGGCGATGAACGCGGCGGTATAGATGGTCAACGCCAGGGTCAGCGCCAGCAGCTCGGGGATCAGCACCCAGCCACCGACGAAGTTGAATCCTTTCAATTGCGGCACTTCCCAGTGCACCGGGCTGCCAAACAGCGATACACAGGCCCCCGGGATGGCGATGAACAGCGCCAGGCCCACCCAGAACTTGTGGAATGGCTCGCCGGTTTCGTCGAAGCGTTTGTTGGCGTAGCGCACCATCGCGACGATGGCCAGCACGCTCAGGCCCAGGGCAATGACGAACGGCCAGAAGCCGTCGGCCATGGTCGCACCGGGCATGTTCAGGCCACGGTTGCTGATGAAGAAGGTGTCCTGGAGGTTGATGCTGCCGCGCGGCCCCGGCAGGGTCAGAAACACGGCGAAGTACCAGAACAGGATCTGCAGCAACGGCGGGATGTTGCGGAAGGTTTCCACGTACACCGTCGCCAGCTTGTTGATCATCCAGTTCGGCGACAGCCGTGCCACACCGATAATGAAGCCGAGAATGGTCGCCAGTACCACGCCGATGAAGGTCACCAACAGGGTGTTGAGCAGGCCGATGACGAACACCCGCGCATAGCTGTCGGATTCCACGTAGGGAATCAGGTGCTGGGCGATGCCGAAGCCGGCACTGCGGTCGAGGAAGTCGAAGCCCGAGGTGATACCTCGGTGTTGCAGGTTGGTCTGGGTATTGTGGAACAGATACCAGCCCAGACCGACCACGAAGGCTATCGTGAGGATCTGGAACAGCCACGCACGCACACGTGGATCGCTCAGGGATAACCCCTTTTGTGCGCCAATTCGATTTTGCATGAAGTGCCCCGGAAAGTAGGGTTCCGAACAACCTGCGACGGCGGGATGCCGCCGCAGGGTGCAGCCATCAGCGCACAGGTGGCGCGTACTGGATGCCGCCGTTGTTCCACAGGGCGTTCATGCCACGGTCGATCTTCAGGTCGGTACCCTGGCCCAGGTTCTTCTCGAACACTTCGCCATAGTTGCCGACTTGCTTGACGATCTGCACTACCCAGTCCTTGGGCAGCTTGAGGTCCTTGCCGTACTCGCCGTCCGCACCCAGCAGGCGGGCGACGTCCGGGTTCTTGGTAGCCTTGGCCTCGGCCTCGACGTTCTTCGAGGTGATGCCAGCCTCTTCGGCGTTGAGCATGGCGAACAGGGTCCACTTGACGATGCTGAACCATTCTTCGTCGCCTTTACGCACCACCGGGCCCAGCGGTTCCTTGGAGATGGTTTCCGGCAGTACCACGTACTCGGTCGGCGCGGCCAGCTTGGAGCGCTGGGCGAACAACTGCGACTTGTCCGAGGTCAGCACGTCGCAACGGCCCGACTCCAGCGACTTGGCACTTTCGTCCGAGGTGTCGAAGGTGATCGGGGTGTACTTCAGGCCATTGGCGCGGAAGTAGTCCGACACGTTCAGCTCGGTGGTGGTACCGGCCTGGATGCAGATGGTCGCGCCATCGAGTTCCTTGGCGCTGGATACACCCAGCTTTTTGTTGGCCAGGAAGCCAACGCCGTCGTAGTAGGTAACGCCGGCGAATACCAGGCCCATGCCGGCATCGCGCGAGCTGGTCCAGGTGGTGTTGCGCGACAGCACGTCGACTTCGCCCGACTGCAGCGCGGTGAAGCGTTCCTTGGCGTTGAGCTGGCTGAACTTGACCTTGGTGGCATCGCCGAACACGGCGGCGGCCACGGCACGACAAACGTCGGCGTCGATACCGACGATCTTGCCCTGCGCATCAGGTACCGAGAAGCCTGGAAGACCGTCGCTCACGCCACACTGGACGAAGCCCTTCTTCTTTACCGCATCGAGGGTGGCGCCGGCCTGGGCGTTGCTCACGGCGCCCAGCGCAGCGGCAGCGGTCAGGACTGCCAGGGTGGTTTTCAACATCTTCATTCACAACCTCCAAATCGCTCTTGTTGTATCGAGCCGGAATTGCACCGCACCCTTTTGAGGCGTATCCGACCCGTATTGGCTTGTTATTGGGTCAATTGGCGCAATGGGCTGTTCTGTGACAGCCTTCGCGTGCAAGGGGTGTTACCGTCACGGCCTGCCCTTTGCATCGAAGGTTGAATTGCAAAGCGCGTACCAGATTGTTTGGCTGTAGCGTTTAAGCGCTCGTCAAGTAGGAAAAGTTGTATCGTTGCGACATTCTTTTTCAGACAATCATTTCCAGCGCCTTCTTTTCAGGCACGCCCTAACCAGACCCGCACACTTTCGGAGCAGTCATGACCAACCCGCTGATTCTCGAACCGCAAAAAACCGCCGACGCTTGTGTGATCTGGTTGCACGGTCTGGGTGCTGACCGTTACGACTTCCTACCGGTTGCCGAATTCATGCAGGAGCGTCTGCTCACTACCCGCTTCATCATGCCCCAGGCGCCGACCCGCCCAGTGACCATCAATGGCGGCTATGCCATGCCCAGCTGGTATGACATCAAGGCCATGACCCCGGCCCGCGCCATCGACGAAGCACAACTGGAGGAATCGGCCGACCAGGTCATTGCCCTGATCAAGGCCGAGCAAGCCAAAGGCATCAACCTGTCGCGAATCTTCCTGGCCGGCTTTTCCCAGGGCGGCGCGGTGGTGCTGCACACAGCTTATATAAAGTGGCAGGAAGCCCTGGGGGGCGTGATCGCCCTGTCCACCTACGCCCCCACTTTCAATGACCAGCATCAGCTGAGCGCGTGCCAGCAACGCACCCCGGCCCTGTGCCTGCATGGCGTGCACGACCCGGTAGTGATCCCATCCATGGGCCGCACCGCTTTCGAGTACTTGAATACCTGGGGCATCGCGGCCCGCTGGCACGAATACCCGATGGAGCACGAAGTGGTGGTGGAAGAGCTGAACGACATTCACGACTGGCTGGCCAGGCAACTGCAATAAGCGGAAGCCACCTGTAGTTGTCAGCCCAAGCCACTACGCCGCGCCTGAATCTTGCATTACACTGCCGGCGTACATTCCTTAACCAGTTGATGAGACGATCGTGCTCAAGGCACTCAAGAAAATATTCGGCAAGGGAGACGCCGCGCCACAGGCCGTCGCTCCTGCTGCCAGCGTGACGGCGCCTGCGCCCGCCACCGACGCCCGGCCAGCGGCAAAACCGACCGCCCCGCGCGCCACCCCTGCGCCCAAGGCTGAACAACCTGCTGTCGTTGCGCCAGCCGCCGACAAGCCGGCCAAGGACAAACCGCGCCGTGAGCGCAAGCCCAAGCCGCAGGCCAACCTGTGGAAGCCGGAAGACTTCGTGGTCGAGCCGCAGGAAGGCAAGACCCGCTTCCACGACTTCAAGCTGTCCAACGAGCTGATGCACGCCATCCACGACCTGGGCTTCCCATACTGCACGCCGATCCAGGCGCAGGTACTGGGTTACACCCTGCGTGGCCAGGACGCCATCGGCCGGGCCCAGACCGGTACCGGCAAGACCGCAGCGTTCCTGATCTCGATCATTTCCCAGTTGCAGCAGACACCGCCGCCCAAGGAACGCTACATGGGTGAGCCACGCGCGCTGATCATCGCCCCCACCCGCGAACTGGTGGTACAGATCGCCAAGGACGCCATCGCCCTGACCAAGTACACCGGTCTCAACGTCATGAGCTTCGTCGGTGGCATGGACTTCGACAAACAGCTCAAGGCCCTGGAAGCGCGCCACTGCGACATCCTGGTCGCCACCCCCGGCCGTCTGCTGGACTTCAACCAGCGTGGCGAGGTGCACCTGGACATGGTCGAGGTGATGGTACTGGACGAGGCCGACCGCATGCTCGACATGGGCTTCATCCCACAGGTGCGCCAGATCATTCGTCAGACACCGCCGAAAAGCGAGCGCCAGACCTTGCTGTTCTCCGCCACCTTCACCGACGACGTGATGAACCTGGCCAAGCAGTGGACCACCAACCCGGCCATCGTCGAGATCGAGCCGGAGAACGTGGCCAGCGAAACGGTGGAACAGCACGTGTATGCCGTTGCCGGCAGCGACAAGTACAAACTGTTGTACAACCTGGTGACCCAGAACAAGTGGGAACGGGTGATGGTATTCGCCAACCGCAAGGACGAAGTGCGGCGCATCGAGGAAAAACTGGTGCGCGACGGCATCAATGCCGCCCAGTTGTCGGGCGACGTGCCACAGCACAAGCGTATCCGTACCCTGGAGAACTTCCGCGAAGGGCGCATCACCGTGCTGGTGGCTACCGACGTGGCCGGGCGTGGCATCCACATCGATGGCATCAGCCACGTGATCAACTTCACCTTGCCGGAAGACCCGGACGACTACGTGCACCGCATTGGCCGTACCGGCCGCGCGGGGACCAGTGGCGTGTCGATCAGCTTTGCCGGCGAGGATGACTCCTACCAGCTACCGGCGATCGAAGAGCTGCTGGGGCGCAAGATCAAGTGCGAGATGCCGCCGGATGAACTCCTGAAGTCGGTACCGCGCAAGCACCATTGACCTGTGCCGGCCTCTTCGCGGGTAAACCCGCTCCCACAGAGGTACTCCACAGCTTTCGAAACCTGTGCAGTACCTGTGGGAGCGGGTTTACCCGCGAACCGGGGCTACGCCCCGGCCATCAAACAAGGATCTACCAGCGCCCGGCGGCATCCTGGTCACTCTGCTTCCCTTCCACCCACCTTGCCCCTTCCTGGGTATTTTCCTTCTTCCAGAACGGCGCCCGGGTCTTCAGGTAGTCCATGATGAAGTTGCAGGCATCGAACGCCGCCTGCCGGTGGGCACTGGCCACGCCCGCGAACACGATCGGTTCACCCGGTTCCAGCGCTCCGATACGGTGCAGCACCTCGACCTTGAGCAACGGCCAACGCTGCTCGGCCTCGACCACGATCTTGGCCAGGGCCTTTTCGGTCATGCCCGGATAGTGTTCGAGGAACATCCCCGCCACTTCCCGGCCATCGTTGAAGTCCCGTACATAGCCGACAAAGGCGACCACCGCACCCACGCCGACATTGGCAGCGTGCATGGCGTTGGTCTCGGCACCCGGGTCGAACGCGCCTGCCTGTACTCGCACTGCCATGTTCAGCCTCCGGTCACCGGTGGGAAGAACGCCACTTCATCGCCCTCTTCCAACGCTTCGTCGAGCTTGCACAGCTCTTCGTTGCGCGCGCACATCAGGTTCTGCTCGGCCAGCACCTGATATTGCCCGCCCTTGGCGACCAGGGCCTGGCGCACATCGTCCAGCACCTTGAAAGCGCCCTCTACCCGCTCGGCATCCACACCCAGCAGTTCGCGGTAACGGGCGAAGTACATCACCTTGACCTTCATCACGCATCCACCTTGTAGTGGCCGCTCTTGCCGCCAAGTTTTTCCAACAGCCGCACCTGCTCGATGACCATGCCCTTGTCCACTGCCTTGCACATGTCATAGATCGTCAGCGCGGCTACGCTGGCCGCGGTCAGTGCCTCCATCTCCACCCCGGTCTGGCCAGCCAGCTTGCAGCGGGCAACGATGCGCACGGCATCCTGCCCCTCGGCACCGAGTTCGACCTTGACGCTGGTCAGCATCAACGGGTGGCACAACGGGATCAGGTCGCTGGTCTTTTTCGCTGCCTGGATTCCGGCAATGCGCGCCACGGCGAACACATCGCCCTTGGGGTGCTCGCCGTCGACGATCATCTGTAGGGTCTGCGGCAACATGCGCACCCGCGCCTCGGCAGTGGCCTCGCGCTCGGTCACGGCCTTTTCAGTGACGTCGACCATGTTGGCCCGCCCCTGGGAATCAAGATGTGTCAGCACTGCTCTGCTCCTGTGAAGGGAACTGGCAGTGTAAACCTGTGGGTCAGGTTTGAGCAGGGGGAATGCGCAACTGGACTGACGAGGAGGCCGGGCGGCGAACCGCCCGGCGGTTAGGGTTACAGATGCGACTCGGCGTACTCGGCCAGCACCGAGCGGGGCACGCCCTGCAAGGTGATGTGCACGCCATGAGGGAAGTCCTTGAAGCGCTCGGTCAGGTAGGTCAGACCCGAGCTGGTCGCGGACAGGTAGGGGGTGTCGATCTGCGCCAGGTTGCCCAGGCAGACCACCTTGGACCCGGAGCCAGCACGGGTGATGATGGTTTTCATCTGGTGCGGCGTCAGGTTCTGGCACTCGTCGATCAGGATCAGGCTTTGCTGGAAGCTGCGACCACGGATGTAGTTCAGCGACTTGAACTGCAACGGCACACGTTCAAGGATGTACTCGACACTGCCATGGGTGCTTTCGTCATCCATGTGCAAGGCTTCGAGGTTATCGGTGATGGCGCCCAGCCAGGGCTCCATCTTCTCCGCCTCGGTGCCCGGCAGGAAGCCGATCTCCTGGTCCAGCCCCTGCACGCTGCGGGTGGCGATGATGCGCCGGTAGCGCTTGCTGACCATGGTCTGCTCGATGGCTGCGGCCAGGGCCAGGATGGTCTTGCCGGAACCGGCGGCGCCGGTCAGGTTGACCAGGTGGATATCCGGGTCGAGCAGGGCGAACAGCGCCAGGCTCTGGTGGATATCGCGAGGCTTGAGGCCCCAGGCTTCCTGGTGCAGCAGTGGCTCCTGGTGCAGGTCGAGCAACAGCAGCTCATCGTTGCGGATACCCTTGATCCAGCCGACGAAGCCCTGCTCATCGATGATGAACTCATTGACATGCACTGCCGGCAGATTGTCGATCAATTGCACCCGGTGCCAGGTGCGGCCACGCTCCTGGCGGGTATCGACCTTGCTTACCCGGTCCCAGAACGAGCCGGTGACCGAATGATAGCCCTTGGACAGCAAGGACACGTCATCGACCAGCTGGTCGGTGCTGTAGTCCTCGGCCGCGATGCCACAGGCGCGCGCCTTAAGGCGCATGTTGATGTCCTTGGTGACCAGCACCACGTCCAGGTCGGTGCGCCGGGCCCTTACTTCGAGCAACTGGTTGATGATGATGTTGTCGTTGAGGTTTTCCGGCAGCAGCTTGTTAGGCTCGTTGCGCGGGGTCATCAGGATCGACAGGAAGCCCTTGGGCCCACTCTTGCCACGCTGGATCGGCACGCCCTGCTCGACATCGTTGGGCGAAGCGTCACCTAGGGTCTGGTCGATCAGGCGAATGGCCTGGCGGCATTCGGCAGCGATGCTCTGCTTGCCGGTCTTGAGCTTGTCGAGTTCCTCCAGCACCGTCATCGGGATGGCGACATGGTGCTCCTCGAAGTTGAGTAACGCGTTAGGGTCGTGAATCAGGACGTTGGTATCGAGCACATACAGGATTGGCTTGCTGGAGGAAGAGTTGCGTCCTTGGTCATCCATACTCGGTCACCTTATGTCGAAGCCACACGGCGTGGTCTGTTACGCCGCAGAGTGACTGCCGTTCTCCCCGTATCCGCGTTGTTACGGGCGGGAAGCGAACCTGGCTAGGTGGGCCTGGATGACGCCACCTGTGCTGCAGGAATCGGCTGTCTGGTTTCTTCATACCGCAAAAACCATGACCGGAAAAAGCGTTTTTACGCGTTTTTGAAGTTTATTTTGCCGAATGACGAAGAGGCCTTGGCGGCAGCGCCAGAGGGGACTACAGTCAGAAGTCACACCCCTGGTTCGCGGTATCCATATTCGCGACACCCTTCCCAGCCGATACCGCTCTGGGCGGTATTGCGCAGCAACCAATCCAGCGCCGGCTGCGCCTTGGGCAAGCCGTCATGGAACTGAATCACGCCCTTGCGCCACAGCAGCATCAAGGTCAGCACCCGCTGCGCCGAGGCTTGCGCCGTCAGCGCGCCATCATCCTGGGCATCGATATCCCACAACGATACCCGCAGTTGCTGGCTGGCCATGAACGTCTCGCCGTCGGCGCGGCGTTGCCCATAAGGCGGCCGGAACAACGGTACATATTGCTGCGGCAGGTCGGCCTGCACCCCCGCCTGGCTGCGCCGCAGCGAGTCCTGCCAGCCCGTCCACTGCGCATGGGAGCGATATTCCCAGCCCTGGATGCCCACGCACTGGCCGCCATAGAGCTGGCGCAAGGCGGTAGCCGCACCGGCGTCGCGGCGTTGCTGCAGGCGGTTGCCGAGCACGAAGAACGTACCTGCAAGCTTCTGCCGACGCAGGTAATCGGTGAGCTGGTCGGTTGTACCACCTTCAGGCCCGGGCCCACCGACGAAGGTCAGCAGGAACATGCGGTCATTCAGTTCATCACCATTGCGCTCGCGCGCCGACAGCCGCTCCACCTCGCTACTGGTTTGCGGCAGCAACGCGGCCTTGCGCAGTTGCTCGTCGAGGTACTGCACATGGAACTGGTGGCTGGGTTCGATCCAGCCGGTGTAGAACGTGCCGACATCGGCAGCGAAGGTTGCTGCCTGCGTGCGCAACTCTGCCATCGAGGTCACCGGATAACAGAACGACGCATCCTGCTCGCAACTGCGTTGCGCCTGTTGATAGCCTTGCCACAGCCGCTGCCACATGCGCGCCCGCACCAGGCGCACCTTCTGCAGGTTGATCTGCCGCAGCCCCAACCGGGTGGCCAGCGCCGCCTCGTCCAGCAGCTCGCTTTCGTGCAGCACCTGGGCGAACGAAAGGATTTCCGCCCGCGAGGCCACATCGAACAATGCCGGGCTGTCCAGCTGTTCGGGCCACAGGCTGCGGTCCAGGCTTACCTGGGGTAATGGGGCGGCTTGCACGGCCAGGCTCAACAGGCCGGCCAGCAAGGCAGAGGCAATGCGCACGGTTGAAGGCTCCGCAACGGCGAAACGCGCACTATAGCGCCTGCACTGGCCATGGTCTGTGACTATCGTCGCCATAGTTTGGACTTGTACCGCCCAGCCCGTAGAATTCCCGGCCAACGATGCCAGGAGCCGACCCGATGCTGACGGTGATTTCCCCCGCCAAGACCCTCGACTACGACACCCCGCCGGTGACCGAGCGTTACACCCTGCCGCAATACCTGGACGACTCCCAGGAACTGATTCGGCAACTGCGCGAACTGTCGCCAGCGCAGATCAGCGAACTGATGCATTTGTCCGACAAGCTCGCCGGCCTGAATGCAGCGCGCTTTGGCAGCTGGACCCCGGACTTCACCCCGGCCAATGCCAAGCAGGCACTGCTGGCGTTCAAGGGTGACGTGTACACCGGCCTCGATGCCGAAAGCCTGGGCGAGGACGACTTCAGCTACGCCCAGGAGCACCTGCGCATGCTCTCGGGCTTGTACGGCCTGCTGCGCCCGCTGGACCTGATGCAGCCTTATCGCCTGGAAATGGGCACCAAGCTCGCCAATGCCCGCGGCAAGGACCTGTACGCGTTCTGGGGCACGCGCATCAGCGAATGGTTGAACCAGGCCCTGGCCGAGCAGGGCGATGACGTGCTGCTCAACCTGGCCAGCAACGAATACTTCAGCGCGGTGAAACGCAGCGCATTGAAGGCGCGGGTAATCAACGTCGATTTCAAGGACTTGAAGAACGGCCAGTACAAGATCATCAGTTTCTACGCCAAGAAGGCACGGGGGATGATGAGCCGCTTCGTGATCCAGCGGCGCATCAGCGACCCGGAACAGCTCAAGCAGTTCGATGTGCAGGGCTACTACTACAGTGCCGAGCAGTCGAAACCGGACCACCTGGTGTTCCTGCGCGATCATCCTTCCGAGTGATCCGGTAACGGCCGCCTCGAGGTTGAACCCGCCCCCACCGGCACTGCGCTGCACGCAAGGCCGAGGCAATACCTGCAGGGGCCGGTTTACCCGCGAAGTGGGCCGCACAGCGGCCCTACGGTAGCAGCACAAACCCTGCCTCCAGCCCGTCCACCTGCAGCCCTTGCACCACCGCCCTTGCCGATCTGACCACAACCCTGCGCGGCGTCTGTTGCGCAGACTGGCGATAAACCACGTATTGCCTGCCCGCTTCATCCTGCTGCAAGGCCTCGGCAGGCACCACCATCGCAGCGTCTTCGCGATGTATCAGTACCGCCAAGCGGGCACTCATGCCCAGGCGCAAGCGCTGCTGTGTGGCGCCTTCAGGCAGTTGCAGGTCAACCCGTACGTCGTACCATGCCGTTTGTTCGGTATCGTCACGCGCCTGCTGGCCAACCTGCGCCAGGCGCCCGGCAAGCAGGTGACCTGCAATGAAGGCTTGCACCTCCATGCCTTCGCGCAGATCACCCAAGTCGCTTTCTGCCACCTTGGCAGCCACCTGCAAATGTTCAAGGCCACTCAAAGTCAGCAGTGGCATCCCCTGGGCAAGCGCCAGGCCCTCCTGAAGTGGGCCTGGCGTGGCTGCGCTGCCGGCGGCACGGGCCAACAGGCCAGCAAACGGCGCCTTTACCACCCTCAGATCACGCCTCGCCCGCAACGCCCGCCAGTGTGCTTCGGCGTTTGCCAGCTCCATTTCGGCAATCTTCAACGCATCCCCCTGGCCCCGGGCCTGGGTCAGTTGCAGGTCCTGCTGCGCATCCAGCACTGCCTGCCGCTGCGCTTGCTGCAACTGTTCCAGGCTCTCAACTTCCATACGGGCAACGATACCTCGGTCCAACAGCCGTCGGGTTTCATCCAGCGCCGCCTGGCCAGCCGCCAACGTGGCGCGTGCCCCCGCCAGCGTACGTAGGCTGCGAGCGACCTCCGGGCCAGCCTGCCAGCCTCGCAACTGGCTGACCAATGCCTTGGCCTTCAGCCGCTCGGCCTCGGCCTGGCGCAGCTGGATATCGAGTTGCGTGGTGTCCAGGTGCATCAATGACTGCCCGGCGGCGACCTGCTGCCCCTCACGTACCAGCAGCGACGTCAGTACACCATCGAAGGGCGCACTGAGGGTCACCTGGCGGCCAGCCTGCAGCCTGCCAACCAGCCCCAGATGCACCTCCAACGGCTGCGGTTCGACCTGCACCCAGCGTTGCGCGTCCCTTGCGGAGGAATCTGGCCACGCCTGCCAAAGCAGCACTACCAGCATGCCTGTGCTGCCCGCCAGCACCCACCACCACCGCCTAGTCATTGAGCGCCACGTTCCAGCTGTCGAGCGTCACTCCCAGCACCTGGTCCAGTACCACCTGGGCTTCGAGGTAATCGAGGATGGCATCCAGACGGCTACTTTGCGCGTAGCGCAGATCCCCTTCGAAGCTCAGCACCTGGAAATTGCTGGAGCGCCCTGCGGCCAACTTCTCCTGTTCGATGTCGAGCTTGCGTTGCGACAAGGCCAACGCGCGCTCGGCGATTTCCACCTGGCGCCAGCGCACCTGCACATCCCGCACAGCTGTGCTCACTTCGCGCTGGAGCTGCTGGCGGCTTTCGGTCAGGCTCAGGTTCTGCCGATCCATGGCCACCTGGGCACGCACCCAGGCCTGGCGCCGGTCGAGGTCACCAATGGGCACCTCCAGTTCAAGCCCGAGATAGCGTTCACCGGAGGTCCCGTTGCCTGGCTGCTCGCGCAGTTGACTGACCCCAGCGACCAGCGACAGGTCCCACCATTGGGCGTTGTGCGCGACCTGCAGGTCGATCGCAGCCTGCTCTACAGCCAGCTGTTGCATCAGGTACGCCGGTTGTCGCGCTTCTGCACGAGCCAGTGCCTGGCGGGCGTCCACCTGCCGACGCTCGACACGCAGCGACTCCACCGCTTTCAGCGGCGTCGACAGGTCTATTGCCAACAACTGTGCCAATGCCTGACGACTCTGCTGCAACTGGTTGCGGCTGCTTTCGCGCGCCATCTCCTGGTTGGCGACTTCGGCCTGCGTCTGGACGATATCGAACGCAGCCATGCGCCCGGCAACGATCAATGCCCGGTTTACCTCCACCAACTGCCGTGACCGCGCCAGGCCATCTTCGGCGATACGCAGCTGCTCCTGGGCGCGCAGCAGCGCGCGGTACAGCATGATCGTGCGGGTAATGACTGCAGAAATCTCGTCCTTGAGCGCCAGGCGGTTGAGTTGTTCGGCCAGGCGCGCCTGACGCAGCGGCGCACTGGCGATGTCGCGCCCGGCACCACGCAACAAGGGCTGGATGATCGTCAGGTTCGCCCCGTCGCTGTAGCGTCGCCCGGCACCATCGGCACGGGTGTGGCCACGAGCCCAGTCAAGGCTCAAACGCGTGCCGTAGGGTGTCAGCAGGCTGGCTGTCGGGGCCAGCCGTGCTTCCCGATAGCGATCGGCGTGGTTGCGATTAGCCAGGTAGCGGACTTTGAGTGCCAACTGCGGGGCAAACTGGTCCTGTGCCACCCGTAGCTCGAACTTCTGTGCGATGCGCTCAAGGTAAGCCCCCCGGACCGCGCGGTTGTCGCGCAACGCCAGGGCAATCGCATCGGCCAGTTGGATATCCACGGGTTCGCCGTGCAGGGTCGACAAGGCACTTACCGATGGCACGTGCTGCAAAGTCGGGCGCGACGGCTGCAGGCCGTCTTCAGCCAGGGCCAGCAGCGGCGACAGGAAGACCAGCGCCCACCACCTAGTCATCCCGTAACGCCAGCAACGGTTGCAGCCGCGCTGCAGCCAACGCAGGCTGCAGACCGAACAACAGCGCCAGCGCCAGCGACGCCCCCATGCTTGCCGGCAGCGACCCGACATGCAGGGCAAAGCGCCACCCGGCAGCCAGCGCGAACAACCAGGCAGCGGCCAAGCCGAGCACGACGCCAAGCAGCGCGCCGGCTGCCCCTAGCAACAGTGCTTCGAGCAGGAACAACCAGGCAATGTCGCGCCCCCGTGCGCCCAAGGCAACGCTCACACCAATTTCCCGACGGCGCTGCGCCACATTCATCACCATGACATTCATCACCCCCACCCCGCCAAGCACCAGGGCGATGGCAGCGGTGCTCGCGAGCATCCAGCTCATCATCCGCGACTGGCCGGCCATGCTCTCCAGCATTTGCCTGGGCAACTGGACATCTACCTCATGCCTCGGCAAACGTGCTTGCAGAAAGTGCGACAGCGAAGCGCCAACCTCGGTCAGGCCCACTCCGGCGTCACCCAACGCGACAAGCGTTCCGACCTGTGGCGCGGGGCTCAGGCGATGCATGCCGGCCAGAGGCATCAATACTGCGTCGTCGAAGTTCACCGGCAGCATGGGGTTGTAGCCACGGCCTCCCAGCACCCCGACCACGTCGAACAGGTAACTGCCCAACTGCACGCGATCCCCCACCCGGGCCCGCAACTGCCTTGCCAGCGAAGCCCCCAGCAGCAGATGCGCAGCCTGGTCATCGTAGCGGGACAACAATCGCCCCTGACCAACCTCGAGGTCCAGAACCTCGGCCAGGTACGCGGTGCTGCCTGCGACCATGACCTCGATACTTGTTCTATCGAATTGCAGCGCCTGCACGGCGGTTGCCAAAGGTGCCGCTGCTCGAATACCAGGCGGCCAAGGCTCTGCCTCCAGACCCAAAGCGCCGCCCGGCGCGGCAGCGCCCTCCAGACTGACCACCAGCAAGTCGCTGCCCAACCCCTGGAACATCTGCCGGACATGCTGCGCGGCGCCATGGCCGATGTTCATCAAAGCCACCAGCGCGGCGCAGCCAATCGCTATGCCCGACAGTGCCAACCAGGCTCTGGCGCCCAGCTGCCGCACGCTGCCCAGTGCCTCGCCAATGCGTTGCGGCCAGCTTGGCCCATAGGCCTCAGGCATCGAAGACGCCACCGTCACGCACCAGCAGGCGCCGCTGCATGCGCTGCGCCATGGCCGGGTCGTGGGTAACCATGAGCAAGGTCATGCCCTGCTCACGATTCAGCCTGCAGAGCAGCTCGATGATCGCCTGAGCCGTTTCGCAATCAAGGTTCCCGGTGGGCTCGTCGGCCAGCAGAATCCGCGGCCCGGTGACCAGCGCCCGGGCGATCGCAACACGCTGGCGCTGGCCACCAGAGAGATCTGCGGGCCGGTTCCGGGCACGATGGGCCAGGCCGACTTTTTCCAGCTGCAGCGTCGCAGCCTGCCGTGCCGAGGCCAGGCCGACGCCGCGGTAACTCAACGGCAACGCGACATTGTCGAGAATGGACAGGCGGGGCAGCAGATTGAAGCTCTGGAACACGAAACCCAGCAGGCGGTTTCGGGTGATGGCACGTTGGTCGGCAGTGGCATGCATCATGTCGCAACCGTCCAGTACCAGCCGCCCCCGGCACGGCTGGTCGAGCAGGCCGATCAGGTTGAGTAAGGTGCTTTTGCCTGAACCAGAGGGGCCGGTGATGGCGCAGGATTGACCTGCGTGAAGTGAAAGCGACACATCACGCAAAATACCTTCGTTGCCTATCCAGCGTGTAATGCCTTGCATGACTATACTTCGCGTCACTCTGTCATGCCCTCCTCGGCAGTGCCTGCCTCCATCCGCTCGAACGGCTCGAGCGATGCCTTTTCTCTGGTTCCCCATTCATTTGCGATCATATTGACCAATGACGTATCAAATTCTGGCCATTCCACCTCATACATGGATAGTTGCCTCATGATCTGGGCCTCATAGTTCCCATACTCTGCCACTTCAATAGGTGGCAACGAGTTATAGAAATCTAATATTTCGCGCAATCCGCCATCATTTCGCCTCGTCTGCTGATACTCCACATTCATCTTTTCGATCATGTGTTGCGCCCACTGGTTGTGCAGTTCTGTCTTCTCTGCCAACGCGGCGCGACGTTCACTGACGGTAAAGGCACCGCTTTCGTCATATACAATGAGGCTGAGTTGCTCGCGTGAGAATCCCTTAAATGGATTCTCTGCTTTTCCCTTGGCAAAAGCATTGGCCTGACGGGCACGCTCAAGCCACTCCAGATCCTGCGTTTCAGGTAGTTGCGAATCGTAAAAATCCTTTGCTAATGAGTAAGTTAGGCCTCCAAGTCTGTCGATGATACTGGTAGCCAATTCCGCCAGTTCCTTCCGTGAGTGGCGGCTATCGCGCTGCGCTGCCAGCTCGGCAGCAATACTTAGCTTCTTTGCCAAGCCAGACAGATATTCTTCCTCTACTTGTTCTCGGCTACCCGCAACTAGCGACTGCTCGGCATTGACATCACCTTCTATTTGCCGAATTCGCGTCACAGCACCAAATGCATTACCAGTAACAATGCGACCATTGATCATATCCATGATGACACCTCATTTCCCTGCGCAAATTGAGACAGCGGCCTTCCCAAACTGCACTCCCAGGCTTGTCCGCAGGAAGTGCAGTCATTTGTCGACCGCCTACTTCAGGGTAAACTCAACTTTCCACGAATAATCCGCAGCGGTTCCGGTAATGGTAGCCGTGCAGATCGCACCACCGCTCGGAGTCGCAGTCTTGGTCCAAACGGGCTGTTTGATTCCATTCGCTGACGTTTTCAGCTGGAATGTCGTGCCAAATGCGCACGTTTTTCCGCCTATGGTGTATCGGATCATGGCAGCGTTCACATCCGGGCTGATGACACGCTGGACCCGCATGAAGGTCGAAGCGCCCGGTTGGATGGTCTTCGACGGTTGGGGGTTGGCAATCTGGTAGGTAGAACTCTCATTGGAGGTCACCAAGGTCATGGTTGCGGGTTGTGAACCAAGGTTCTTGATGGTCACGTCTACGGGAGGCCCCGCCTGCACCATGCCAGCCAGCAACAAGGAACCGCCGGCGATCAGGATTTGCGATGTCTTCTTCATTTGGCGTTCTCTCGTCTCTTCCATGTGATGAATGGATGAGACGCCCTCGGTGGCCAGTGGCCCGAGGCTGCCCAAGACGCTCCTTCGTTCATGAACAGCTCCGCAGAGCGTCCAGAGGGGGTAACGGCCAATGCGGTAAAAGCCTTAGCATTCATGTGGCCATCATGTGTTTCCGCATGTGTTAATGCTGCATCCGTCCAGAACCGGCTTCACATTGCCATCATGTCATTTGTTCGACGCCAAAAAACCATCACGCCCACCCTTATCGCCAAACGCCATAAGACCGTTCGTACCTTTTTTGACGAATTTTGAAAATTTTTTTCAGATGCTGGCAAAAAAATATCTCGCAACAGTTTCGCCCTTTATATATCGGGGCGAAACACCTGCGTGCTATCAGATTGAAATCTGTGCGCCACTGAAAAAATATTTAGAAATCTTTCATCCGGGCCGAACCGACCCGGAACTTCTGCTACGCCGAATCGCTCATAGTGCCGTAACGATTTTCCTGCCCCCGGGCTGTACGAGATGACTTACAGATGACAATGGCAGGTATCCACTACCCGCCCTAATAACTTCGACAGGTATAACGGGCACACCCCGAGCCCCTGTCCATGCAGGAGAGACGCGTCCCTTACAATTCGTCCTAGTGGTTGATTTCAAAGGGTTTTTCCAGTTGAAAGAACAAGCACAGCAACGCGCCAGGTAGCGCATTGCAATAAAGACGGCTGCATTCCAGGGCACGTTTTTTAATTGATGGCCTTTTACTGCCAAGTTTGAGTGCATAACTTTTGCGCTCCGGATTTATTTTGCCTGCGCTCGGCGAAGTGTGCATTCGCCATGGATCCGTGCGCCCGAAAACTGTTGTTAATCAACCCAGTCCGGCTCTCTGCGGAGGCGCCGACGTGATAAACACATGAGGTGATAGCGATGCGTATCAGCATCTTTGGTTTGGGTTATGTGGGTGCAGTCTGTGCAGGCTGCCTGACGGCGCGAGGCCATGAAGTGATCGGTGTGGACGTGTCCAGCACCAAGATCGACCTGATCAATCAGGGCAAGTCGCCCATCGTCGAACCTGGCCTGGAAGCACTGCTGCAACAGGGCATCGCCAACGGCCGCCTGCGCGGTACCACCGACTTCGCCGAAGCCATTCGTGCCAGCGACGTGTCGATGATCTGCGTGGGGACCCCGAGCAAGAAGAACGGCGACCTGGGCCTTGAATACATCGAGTCGGTGTGCCGCGAAATCGGCTACGTACTGCGCGACAGCGATCGCCGCCACACCATCGTGGTGCGCAGCACCGTGCTGCCGGGCACCGTGAAGAATGTGGTGATCCCGATCCTCGAAGACTGCTCGGGCAAAAAGGCCGGCGTCGATTTCGGCGTTGCGGTGAACCCGGAGTTCCTGCGTGAAAGCACCGCGATCAAGGATTACGACCACCCGCCAATGACCGTCATCGGTGAACTGGACAGCGCCAGCGGCGACATTCTGCAAGCGCTGTACGAAGAACTCGACGCCCCGGTCATCCGCAAGCCGATCGAAGTGGCCGAGATGATCAAGTACACCTGCAACGTGTGGCACGCCACCAAAGTCACCTTCGCCAACGAGATCGGCAACATTGCCAAGGCGGTGGGCGTGGATGGCCGTGAGGTGATGGACGTGGTGTGCCAGGACAAGGTGCTGAACCTGTCCCAGTACTACATGCGCCCTGGCTTCGCCTTCGGCGGCTCGTGCCTGCCCAAGGATGTGCGCGCCCTCACCTACCGCGCCGCCAGCCTGGATGTCCGCGCGCCACTGCTCGACTCGCTGATGCGCAGCAATGAATCGCAGGTGCAGAACGCCTTCGAGCTGATCGAAGCCCACGACAAGCGCAAGGTCGCCCTGCTCGGCCTGAGCTTCAAGGCCGGCACCGACGACCTGCGCGAAAGCCCGCTGGTGGAACTGGCCGAACGCCTGATCGGCAAGGGCTACCAACTGGACATCTACGACGAGAACGTCCAGTACGCCCGTGTCCACGGCGCCAACAAGGACTACATCGAGTCGAAGATCCCGCACGTGTCGTCGCTGCTCAACGCCGACTTCCAGAAGGTCATCGACAACGCCGACATCATCGTCCTGGGCAACCGTGACGAGCAGTTCCGCGCACTTGCCGAGCAAGCGCCGGCCGGCAAGCACGTGATCGACCTGGTTGGTTTCATGAGCAAACCGACCTGCGCTACCAGCCGTACCGAAGGCATCTGCTGGTAACAGCAGGCGCCGGCGGCGCAGGTGTTGCCTACCAAGGTGATACCTGCGTCGCCCACCCTTTCCCGAATTCTCGACGGATGCTGAACATGCAAAGGCTCCAGACAGTGCTGTTGCAGTGCGCCGGGTGGCTGCTCTACATGAGCCTGCTCATGCTGATCGCCCTGGCCCTGCCAGCCGATATCTTCGACTCGCAGTCGAAGCACTTCATCTTCCTGGTCGGCGCAGTCGGCATCTGGCGCTATTCCATGGGCGCCACCCATTTCATCCGCGGCATGATCTTCCTCTACGGCGTGTACCCGTACCTGCGCCGCAAGGTACAGAAGATGGGCAATGCCGCCGACCCGTCGCACGTGTACCTGATGGTGACCAGCTTCCGTATCGAAGCCCTGACCACCGCCCAGGTGTACAGCTCGGTGATCCGCGAGGCGATCAACTGTGGTTTCCCTACCACCGTGGTCTGCTCGCTGGTGGAAATGTCGGACGAACTGCTGGTGAAAAGCCTGTGGGCCAAATACAACCCGCCCGCCCACGTCAAGCTGGACATCGTGCGCATCGCCGGTACCGGCAAGCGTGACGGCCTGGCCTATGGCTTCCGTGCCATCTCGCGCATGCTGCCGGACGACAACGCCGTGGTCGCCGTGATCGACGGTGACACCGTGCTCGGCGACGGCGTGGTCCGCAAGACCGTGCCGTGGTTCAAGCTGTTCCCCAACGTCGGCGGCCTGACCACCAACGAGTTCTGCGAAGTGCGTGGCGGCTACATCATGAGCGAGTGGCACAAGCTGCGCTTCGCCCAGCGCCATATCAACATGTGCTCGATGGCCCTGTCCAAGCGCGTGCTGACCATGACCGGGCGCATGTCGATGTTCCGCGCCAGCGTGGTGACCAACCCGGAGTTCATCGCCGACGTCGAAAGCGACTCGCTGATGCACTGGCGCCTGGGCCGCTTCAAGTTCCTCACCGGTGACGACAAGTCCAGCTGGTTCAGCCTGATGCGCCTGGGCTACGACACCTTCTACGTGCCGGATGCCGCCATCAACACGGTCGAGCACCCGCCGGAGAAAAGCTTCCTCAAGGCCAGCCGCAAGCTGATGTACCGCTGGTATGGCAACAACCTGCGGCAGAACTCTCGTGCGCTGGGCCTGGGCCTGCGCCGCCTGGGGCTGTTCACCAGCATCGTGCTGTTCGACCAGCGCGTGTCGATGTGGACCAGCCTGCTGGGCCTGACCGTGGCGGTGATCGCCAGCCTCAAGTTCGGCATGGGCTACCTGCTGGTGTACCTGCTGTGGATCGGCATCACCCGCCTGATCCTCACCATCATGCTGCTGTGCTCCGGCCACAACGTCGGCCCGGCCTACCCGCTGATTCTCTATTACAACCAGATCATCGGCGCGCTGATGAAGATCTACGTGTTCTTCCGCCTCGACAAACAGTCCTGGACGCGTCAGCCCACTGCCCTCAAGCGTGACCTCGCCAGTTTTCAACAATGGTTCAACACCTGGTCCTCGCGGACCATGACCTTCTCGGCTGCCAGCATCTTCGTCGCTGTGCTGTTCATGGTCGTGTGAGCCCAACCCGGATCGGAACTAACAGGAACAAACCACATGAATACCGCCGTGAACGTCAACGTCGTGCATGAGTCCGAAGCCCAGCGCCAGCATGCCCGGGTACGCATCCCCGCCAAGCTGCGGTTCCTGGACCCTCAGCGCCAGGCCCACGATGTGAAGGTCGACGACCTCTCCGCCGGTGGCCTGAGCTTCCACACCAAGCAACCCCTGTCGGTTGGCGATGTGCTGCGCGGGCGGCTGCAGTTCACGGTCGACAACCTCGGCCTGTCGATGGACATCGAGTTCCAGGTGCGCTCCTACCACCCGGACAGCGGCCGTACCGGCGCGCAGTTCCAGAACCTGGAGCCACGTGACATCGCCACCCTGCGACACATCATCACCACCCACCTGTCGGGTGAGCTGATCAGCGTCGGCGACGTGCTCAGCACCCTGCAGCGCGACAACTTCACCAAGGCACGCAAGCAGAAGGACGGCGGCAGTGGCCTGAGCGCATTCGGCCGTCTCAAGGCGGTCACCGTCACCCTCGGCGTGTTCGTGGTCGGCGTCGCCGCCTTCGGCTTCGTCGCCAAGTCGCTGTACGGCATGTACTTCGTCAGCCACGCCGAAGCCGGCGTGGTGGCGGTACCGACCACCACCATCACCATGCCGCGCGACGGCACCGTGAGCAGCCTGGTCGACAGCGGCGGGATGATCGGCAAAGGTGCGCCACTGGCCACCTTCACCACCAGCATGCTGGACATGCTCAAGGGCAACCTGGAAGACGCACAGCTGGAGCCGGCCAAGATCGAGGAACTGTTCGGCAAGCAGCTGTCCGGCACCCTCACCAGCCCCTGTGATTGCGTGGTCGCCCGCCAGCTGGTGGACAACGGCCAGTACGCGGCCAAGGGCCAACCGATCTTCCAGCTGATCCCGCGTACCACCAACCCGATGGTCGAGGCGCGTTTCAGCTACCGCCAGTTCGACGAGGTCAAGCCAGGTACCCGGGTCAACTTCCAGGTAGCCGGCGAAGACGAAGTGCGCACCGGCCAGATCGTCAGCAGCGCCAGCCTCAACAGCGAAGACCTGGCCTCCGACATTCGTGTGCAGATCAAGCCCGACAGCACCATGCCTGCCGAACTGGCCGGGCGCCCGGCGTCGGTCAACAGCGACCGTGGCCCCTCGCTGAACTGGCTGATCGACAAAGCCATGGCCCGTGGGCTGTAAGAGGATCGCCACATGATTCCCTACAAGAAAAGCGCCAGCCTGGGCCTGTGTGCCCTGGCTGCAGCCATCACCCTGGCCGGCTGTGCCGGCCTGCCCGACCAGCGCCTGGCCAACGAAGCCATGAAGCGCGGTGACACGGCACTGGCCGAGCGCAACTACAAGGCCCTGGCCGACCTGGGCTACAGCGAAGCGCAAGTGGGCCTGGCCGACATCAAGGTCGCCACCCGCGACCCGGCGAAAATCAAGGAAGCCGAGGCCACCTACCGCGCCGCGGCTGCCACTTCGCCGCGCGCCCAGGCGCGCCTTGGCCGCCTGCTGGTGGCCAAGCCCGACAGCACCCAGGCCGAACGCGAAGAAGCCGAGAAGCTGCTCAAGCAAGCCGCCGCACAGGGCGAAGGCAACACCCTGATCCCGCTGGCGATGCTCTACCTGAGCTACCCACAGAGCTTCCCCAAGGTCAATGCGCAGCAACAGATCGACCAGTGGCGTGCCGCTGGCAACCCCGAAGCGGGCCTGGCCCAGATCCTGCTGTACCGCACCCAGGGCACCTATGACCAGCACCTGGGCGACGTGGAAAAAATCTGCAAGGCCGCGCTCGCTGCCACCGATATCTGCTACGTCGAGCTGGCCACCGTGTACCAGAAGCGTGGCCAGGCAGACCAGCAGGCTGCCCTGCTCGACCAGCTCAAGGCCGCCTATGCCTATGGCGCGGTACCGGCCAGCCGGGTCGACAGCGTTGCCCGAGTGCTGGCCGACCGCAGCCTCGGCCAGACCGACGAAAAAACCGCCAAGGACCTGCTCGAGCAGGTGGCCCCGGCCAACCCGGCGTCCTGGGTCAGCCTGGCGCAGTTGGTCTACGACTTCCCCGAGCTGGGCGATACCGACCAGCTGATGGCCTACATCGACAAAGGTCGCGAAGCCGAACAGCCACGCGCCGAACTGTTGCTCGGCCGCCTGTACTACGAAGGCAAGACCCTGCCTGCGGATGCGGAAAAAGCCGAGCAACACCTGCAAGCCGCCGCCGACGCTGGCGAAGTCAGCGCCCATTACTACCTGGGGCAGCTGTACCGCCGTGGCTACCTCGGCAACGTCGAGCCACAGAAAGCCGTCGACCACCTGCTGGCCGCCGCCCGTGGCGGACAGAACAGCGCCGACTATGCGCTGGCCCAGCTGTTCAGCGAAGGCCACGGCATTCGCCCGCAACCGGGCAATGCCTGGGTATTCGCCCAGCTGGCCCAGGTCAACCCGACGCCGCAGTCCACTGAACTGCTGCAGCAACTCGACCAGCAACTCACGCCTGACCAGCGCAGCCAGGCGCAGACCCTGCTGGCGCAAGAGAAGCAGGCACGCGGCAGCATGAGCCAGGGTGCCAACAGCACCCTGGCCATCGAAGCCCTGCAAGACGACGAAAAAGAAGTAACCGGTGAGGACTCGCTATGACGCTCAATCCCTTCGTGAAAGCTGGCATCGGCCTGAGCTTCGCCCTGCTGTGGTCCTGCCCGACCCTGGCGGAAATGACCGCTGAAAAGAACTTCGGCCTGGATGTGAAAATCACCGGCCAGTCGGAAGACGACCGTGACCTCGGTACCCGCTCCGGCGGCGATGTCAGCGGCCTGGGCCTCGACCTGCGCCCTTGGGTATATGGCGAGCGCGGCAACTGGAGTGCCTATGCCATGGGCCAGGCCGTCACCGCTACCGACACCATCGAAACCGACACCCTGCGCCAGAACGACGACGGCACCACCACCGACACCGCCGCCGACGGCCGTGAGCAGGACAAGAGCTACCTGGCCATGCGCGAATTCTGGGTCGGCTACAGCGGCCTCACCGCCTACCCCGGCGAGCAGCTGCGTTTCGGTCGCCAGCGCCTGCGCAGCGACGATGGCATGTGGCGTGACACCAACATCGAGGCGCTGAACTGGACCTTCGACACCACCCTGCTCAAGGCCGACCTGGGCGTGGCCCAGCGCTTCAGCGAATACCGCACCGACCTCACCGAGCTGGCTCCGGAAGACAAGGACCGCACGCACGTCTACGGCAACGTCGCCACGCAGTGGACCCCTGGCCACTGGGTCGGCGTGCGCGCCCACCACACCCATGACGGCGGCAGCCTGAAGAACCCGGGCGAAACCGTCGATGCGCTGGACAAGACCCGCACCGGCGACCTGACCTGGCTGGGCCTGGAAGCCAACAGCGATGCCTACAACTGGCGCAACGACCACACCGTCAACTACTGGGGCAGTGTCACCTGGCTGACCGGTGACCGCGACACCCTCAGCAGCCAGGTAGTGGGCGACCAGACCGTAGCCACCGGCAAGCAGAGCGGCGACGTCAACGCCTGGGCCACCGACCTCGGCATCCGCGTGCGCCTCGACCCGCAATGGCAGGTCGGTGCGGCCTACGCCCGTGGCAGCGGCGGTGGCGGCGACGACGGTTCGAGCAACTACGAGCAGACCGGCCTGGAGAGCAACCGCTCCAACTACACCGGTACCCGTTCCCGCGTGCACCGCTTCGGTGAAGCCTTCCGCGGCGAGCTGGGCAACCTGCAGGCGGCAACCCTGTTCGCTTCCTGGCAGCTGCGCGACGACTATGACGCCAGCTTCATCTACCACAAGTTCTGGCGTGTCGACGGCAACCAGAACATCGGCTCCAGCGGCATCAACGCGGTGGTCAACGACAACGGCGTGAATCGCCCACTGGTCGATGGCGAAAAAGACCTTGGCCAGGAAATGGACGTGGTCGTGACCAAGTACTTCAAGCAAGGCCTGCTGCCGGCTTCGATGAGCCAGGCCATCGACGAGCCATCCGCCCTGGTGCGCCTGCGTGCCGGCGTGTTCAAGCCGGGCGACGCCTACGGCAAGGAAGCGGACTCGTACATGCACCGCGCCTTCGTCGACGTGATCTGGCGCTTCTGAGGCCGGTAGGGGACTTACCGTTATGAACCTTCACCCGCACCTACGTCACAGCCTGCTGGCCAGCGCCTTGCTGCTGGCCGCAGGCCTGGCAGCCGCCGCCGAGCCCACGACGACCGCCAAAGGCTTGCAGCAGGCCAAGACCTACACGGTCTCCAGTGCACCGGTCGAGCCACTGCACATGGACCCGCCAAAGCTGCCCGACCTGACCGGCTACACCGCCGAAGCGGTACAGAAGAAGATCGACCGCCGTCACAAGGGCAAGGTCAGCCTGCGCCGCATGTTCCAGGAGGACACCCTCAAGGAGTTCGTCGGTGGCGACAACAAGGCGGCCGAGTGGGTCCAGCGCCAGCATGGCATTCCGCAGGCGATCTTCGTCGATGACGGGCATGTCGACCTGGTCGAGCTGAGCAAGAAGGTACCCAAGCAGTACCTCAGCGAAGTCGAGCCGGGTGTGTACCTGGCGCGCCTGCCGATCGTGGTCGGGCAGAAGGGCATCCTCGAGATCGACGGCAAGGTCAAGCAGCTGCGCCTGTCCCAGGAGGGCGGTTCGTTCCTGGTCAACGACGGCAAGCTGTTCGTCACCGATACCCAGGTGACCGGCTGGCGCGAAAAGGACAACGGCCCGGCGACCTTCCGTTCGCCCAAGGAATTCCGCCCGTTCCTGCTGTCGTGGGGCGGCACCGAGACCTACATCGTCAACAGCAAGATGGCCAGCTTCGGCTATGCCAAGTCCAAGTCGTACGGCGTGAGCATCTCGCAGTACACGCCGAACATGGCCAAGCGCATGGGCCGCCCGGAACCCACCGGCTGGATCATCGGCTCGGAATTCAGCGACATGTGGTACGGCTTCTACTGCTACGAGACCCAAGACTTCGTGGTCAAGGACAGCACCTATCGCGACAACATCGTCTACGGCATCGACCCGCACGACCGCTCGCACCGCCTGATCATCGCTGGCAACACGGTGTACGGCACCAAGAAGAAGCACGGCATCATCATTTCGCGTGAGGTCAACGACAGCTGGATCATCAACAACAAGAGCTACGACAACAAGCTCTCCGGCGTGGTGATCGACCGTAACAGCGTCAACAACCTGATCGCCTACAACGAGATCTACCGCAACCACACCGACGGCATCACCTTGTACGAAAGCGGCGACAACCTGATCTGGGGCAACAAGCTGATCAACAACCGCCGCCACGGCATCCGTGTGCGTAACAGCGTGAACATCCGCCTGTACGAGAACGTCGCCATGGCCAACGGCCTGGTGGGTGTGTACGGCCACATCAAGGACCTGTCCGACACCGACCGTGACATCGCCCTCGACCCGTTCGACACCAAGGTGTCGCTGATCCTGGTCGGTGGCGAACTGGCCGCCAACGGCTCCGGCCCGCTGTCGATCGACTCGCCGCTGTCGGTCGAGCTGTACAAGGTGTCCATGCTCGCCCCGCGCAAGGCCAGCGGCATCAGCCTCAACGGCATCCTCGGTGAACGCCAGGACGAAATCCTCGACCTGCTGGTCCGCCAGAAAAAGGCTGTGCTGATCGACCCGGTCGAACGCCAGACCGAAATGATCGAATAAGGAAGCCCAGACCATGACTCCACATCTGATGAAACTGCTGGGCCTGTCCACTGCCCTCCTGGCCATCAGCCAGGGCGTGAGCGCCGACGAAGCGAAGGCCCCGACCTTCACCGCCGAGCCTTGCTGCCAGCTGTGCCCGGAAGCGCACGACCCCAGCCGCTACACCACCCGTTACCAGCAGAACTTCACCACCCTGGTGCAGGCCCAGGGTGACTGGCTGTTCCGTACCCGCGAAGACCTGCGCACCGAGTTCACCACCACCCCGGCCGGCTACAGGCGCCTGCAGCAGGTGCACGATGCGTTCAAGAAGCGCGGCGTGGAACTGGTGGTGGTGTACCAGCCGACCCGTGGCCTGGTGAACCGCAACATGCTCAACCCGGCGGAAAAAGCCGCCTTCGACTACCAGAAGGCCCTGGGCAACTACCAGGCCATGCTCAAGCGCTTCGCCAGCATGGGCTACAACGTGCCCGACCTGTCGCCGCTGACCAACGAACAGCTGGCCGCCGCCGACCAGGGCAAGGACTTCTACTTCCGTGGCGACCAGCACTGGACGCCATACGGCGCCGAGCGCGCAGCGAAGATCGTGGCCGAAACCGTGCACAAGATGCCGGCTTTCGAAGGTATCCCGCGCAAGGAGTTCGAGACGAAGAAGTCCGGCCGCATGGGCAAGACCGGCACCCTGCATAACGTTGCCGGCCAGCTCTGTGGCACCAGCTACGCGGTGCAGTACATGGACCAGTTCGCCACCGAGCCGAAAGGTTCGAGCGGCGGCGGCGACGATCTGTTCGGTGACACCGGCAACGCGCAGATCACCCTTGTCGGCACCAGCCACAGTGGCAAGAACTACAACTTCTCGGGCTTCCTCGAGCAGTACATCGGTGCCGATGTGCTCAACGTCGCCTTCCCCGGCGGTGGCCTGGAAGGTTCGATGATCCAGTACCTGGGCAGCGAGGAATTCCAGAAGAACCCGCCGAAGATCCTGATCTGGGAATTCTCCCCGCTGTACCGCCTGGACCAGGAAACCATCTGGCGGCAGATCCTCGGGCTGCTCGATGACGGCTGCGATGACCGCCCGGCGCTGATGAGTGCCAGCGCCACTCTCAAGCCTGGCAAGAACGAGCTGATGGTGAACGGCAAGGGCGGCGTGATCAAGGACCTGGTCAACCGCAACATCCAGATGGATGTGAAGTTCGAAGATCCGTCGGTGAAAGTCCTGCAGGCCACCCTGTGGTACCTCAACGGCCGCCACGAGGACATCAAGCTGGAAAAACCGGAAACCGCCGATACCGATGGCCGTTTCGTCTTCCAGATGCGCGAAGACGAGGACTGGGCCAGCCAGAGCCTGCTGGCCTTCGAGGTACAGGGCCCGGAAAGCGGTACCCAGAAGGTCGAGGCCAAGCTCTGCAAACGCAACAACTTCGCCGTGCCCGCGCAGACCGCGCAGGCCGGCCAGTGAGGCGACCATGATTGCGTTCAAACGAATTTCCCGTCCTGCCCTGCTCGCCCTGGCGTTGTTCGGTGGTGCCGCGCACGCCGCGCTGGTGCCGCCGCAGGGCTACTACGAAGGGATCGAAAAGCTCAAGACCAGCGACGGTAATTTCCGCTGCGAAGCTGTGCCCAAGCCGTACACCGGCGCCTTGCAGTTCCGCAGCAAGTACGAAGGTTCGGACAAGGCGCGGGCCACCCTCAACGTCAACTCGGAAAAGGCCTTCCGCAAGTCCACCGAAGACATCACCACCCTTGAAAAAGGCGTGAGCAAGATGATCGGCCAGTACATGCGTGATGGCCGCCCGGCGCAGCTCGAATGCGCCCTGGCCTGGCTGGGCAGCTGGGCACGTGCCGATGCGTTGATGTCCACCGACTACAACCACACCGGCAAGTCGATGCGCAAATGGGCGCTGGGCAGCATGAGCGGTTCGTGGCTGCGCCTGAAGTTCTCCAACTCGCAGCCGCTGGCCGCGCACCAGGCCGAGGCCGAGCTGATCGAGAAGTGGTTCGCCCGCCTCGCCGAACAGACCGTGCGCGACTGGAGCGACCTGCCGCTGGAGAAGATCAACAACCACAGCTACTGGGCAGCCTGGGCGGTGATGGCCACCGCCGTGGCCACCGACCGTCGTGACCTGTTCGACTGGGCCGTGAAGGAGTACCGGATTGGCGCCAACCAGGTCGATGCGCAGGGCTTCCTGCCCAACGAGCTGAAGCGCAAGCAACGCGCCCTGGCCTACCACAACTACGCCCTGCCGCCGCTGGCGATGATCGCCAGTTTTGCCCAGGTCAACGGCGTGGATGTGCGCGGCGAGAACGACAACGCCCTGCAGCGCCTGGCGCAGCGGGTGCTGGCCGGCGTCAAGGACCCGAGCGCGTTCAAGGCGCGCAATGGCGAGAAGCAGGACATGCAAGACCTGAAGATCGACAGCAAGTACTCGTGGATGGAGCCCTACTGCAGCCTGTACGCGTGCAGCGGCGACACCCTGCAACGCAAGCGCGGCATGCAGCCGTTCAACAGCTTCCGGCTGGGCGGCGACCTGACCCGGGTCTACGACCCGAGCGCGGAATCGAAAAAGTAACGCAAAACCCCTGTGGGAGCGGGTTTACCCGCGAAAAGGCCAGACCTGCCATGTGCGGTGCCTGTGCCGGCCTCTTCGCGGGTAAACCCGCTCCCACAGGAATCTAGGTAGCCCGCCACGAACATGTGGGGGGTTTGGGGGGCGCTTTGCCCCGGATGCTGTGAACAAAAAGGAGAACCGGGATGGTCTTCTCGTCCAACGTGTTCCTGTTCCTGTTCTTGCCGATCTTCCTCGGCCTGTACTACTTGAGCGGGCAACGCTATCGCAACCTGTTGCTGCTGGTCGCCAGCTACATCTTCTACGCCTGGTGGCGAGTGGACTTCCTGGCCCTGTTCGCCGGGGTCACCCTGTGGAACTACTGGATCGGCCTGAAAGTCGGCGCCGCCGGGGTCCGCACCAAGCCTGCCCAGCGCTGGCTGCTGCTTGGCGTGGGTGTCGACCTGGCGATCCTCGGCTACTTCAAGTACGCCAACTTCGGCGTCGGCAGCCTGAACGCGATCATCACCTCGTTTGGCCTGGAGCCGTTCATCCTCACCCACGTGCTGCTGCCGATCGGTATCTCGTTCTACATCTTCGAGTCGATCAGCTACATCATCGACGTGTACCGCGGCGACACCCCGGCTACCCGCAACCTGATCGACTTTGCCGCGTTCGTGGCGATCTTCCCGCACCTGATCGCCGGCCCCGTGCTGCGCTTCAAGGACCTGGTCGACCAGTTCAACAACCGCACCCACACCCTGGACAAGTTCTCCGAAGGCTGCACCCGCTTCATGCAGGGCTTCATCAAGAAAGTGTTCATCGCCGACACCCTGGCAGTCGTGGCCGACCACTGCTTCGCCCTGCAGAACCCGACTACCGGCGATGCCTGGCTCGGCGCCCTGGCCTATACCGCACAGCTGTATTTCGACTTCAGCGGCTACAGCGACATGGCCATCGGCCTGGGCCTGATGATGGGCTTCCGCTTCATGGAGAACTTCAAGCAGCCGTACATCAGCCAGTCGATCACCGAGTTCTGGCGGCGCTGGCACATCAGCCTGTCGACCTGGCTGCGCGATTACCTGTACATCACCCTGGGCGGTAACCGCAAAGGCACCTTCAACACCTACCGCAACCTGTTCCTGACCATGCTGCTGGGCGGCCTGTGGCACGGTGCCAACTTCACCTACATCATCTGGGGCGCGTGGCATGGCATGTGGCTGGCCATCGAGCGCGCACTGGGCATCGACACCAACCCGCAGCGCTTCAACCCGGTGAAGTGGGCCTTCACCTTCCTGCTGGTGGTGGTCGGCTGGGTGATCTTCCGCGCCGAAAACCTCGAAGTGGCCGGCCGCATGTACGGCGCCATGTTCAGCTTCGGCGACTGGCAGCTGTCGGAACTCAACCGCGCCCAGCTCACCGGCCTGCAGGTCGCCACCCTGGTGGTCGCCTACATCACCCTGGCGTTCTTCGGCCTGCGTGACTTCTATCGCAACGCCAGGCCGACGCCCAAGGCCACCCCGGTGGCGGTCAACGCCGACGGTTCGATCGGCCTGGACTGGACCCGCGTGATGACCCGCGCCCTGGTGCTGCTGCTGTTCGTGGCCTCGATCCTCAAGCTTTCGGCGCAGAGCTACTCGCCGTTCCTGTACTTCCAGTTCTGAGGTGGATGACATGACTCGCACCTTACGCATCACCTATTCACTGTCGTTCCTCGGCCTGCTGGTGGGCATGGGCGTGTGGTCGACCGGTGGCCTGCAAAGCTTCCAGCGCACCGAGCAGATGACCCTGCTCAACGGCAAACTGGCCAAGGCCGCCGAGACCCACTACGACGAGCACTTCCCGATCAAGCGGTTGGGCACCAACCTGTGGGCGGCGATGGATTTCAAGCTGTTCAATGAAGGCCGCCCCGGCGTGGTACTGGGCCGCGACCAGTGGCTGTTCAGCGACGAAGAATTCAAGCCCACCGCCGGGGCCGAGCAGCTGATGGCAGAAAACCTGGCGCTGATCCGCGGAGTGCGCGACACCCTGCAGCAGCACGGCAGCCAGCTGGTGCTGGCGATCGTGCCGGCCAAGGCACGGGTATACGCCGAATACCTGGGCAAGGAACTGCCGACCAGCCTGCATGACGACCTGTACAACCAGTTCCATGCCCAGGCACGCCAGGCCAACGTGTTCGCCCCGGACCTGATGGCACCGCTGGAGCAGGCCAAGGCCCGCGGTCAGGTGTTCCTGCGCACCGACACCCACTGGACGCCGATGGGCGCCGAAGTGGCGGCGCAGGCACTGGCCGAAGCCGTCAGCCGGCAAAGCCTGCTCAATGGTGACCCACAGACGTTCATCACCGAAGCCGGCAGCACCGCGCCGTACAAGGGCGACCTGACCAACTTCCTGCCACTGGACCCGCTGTTCAGCAATTTGCTGCCGGCCCCGGACAACCTGCAGAAGCGCACCACCCGCCCGGTCGAGGCCGAGGGTGAAGCCGGTGACGCGCTGTTCGCCGACAAGCAGATTCCGGTGGCCCTGGTAGGCACCAGCTACAGCGCCAACCCGCACTGGAACTTCCTCGGTGCGCTGCAGCAGGCCCTGCGCAGCGACGTGGCCAACTACGCCGAAGACGGCCACGGCCCGCTGCTGCCGATGCTCAAGTACCTGCAAAGCGATGCCTTCAAGAACGCCGCACCGCAAGTGGTGGTGTGGGAATTCCCCGAACGTTATCTGCCAATGAAGAACGACCTCAGCAGCTTCGACCCGCAGTGGATCGCGCAGCTGAAGAACTCCCGTAAATCCGAAGAAAACCTGGCCTTGTCGTCCACCCGGACGAACCACTGAAAGAGAGGAACACGCCAATGACTACCAAGACTTCCATTGCCAAAGCCCTCACCCTCGCGGCCGGCCTTTCCCTGGCCTCGATGCAGGCCTTCGCCGGCGCCGACGCCGCGCTGTACGGCCCGAGCGCACCCAAAGGTTCGACCTTCGTGCGCCTGTACAACGCGACCAGCACCCCGACCGCTGCCTCGGTCGGCAATACCCAGATCAAGCAGGTTGGCGCCCAGGCCAGCAGCGACTTCAGCTTCCTGCCAGGCGGTGACTACACCGCCCAGGTCGGCGGCAAGAGCGTGCCGGTCAAGCTGGCCTCGGACAAGTACTACACCCTGGTCAACAGCGCCAACGGCAGCCCGAAGCTGATCGAAGAGCCGCCGTTCAAGAACAAGCAGAAAGCCCTGGTTCGCGTGCAGAACCTGAGCGACCAGCAACTGACCCTGAAGACTGCCGACGGCAAGACCGAAGTGGTCAAGCCGGTGGCCGCCAACGGCCGTGGCGAACGTGAAATCAACCCGGTCAAGGTCAACCTGGCGCTGTACCAAGGAGACAAGAAAGTGGGTGACGTCAAACCCGTCGCCCTGGAGCGCGGCGAAGCCGCAGTGCTGTACGTAACGGGTTCCGGCAACGCCTTGTCGCCGGTGTGGGTAACTCGCCCCGTGGCTAGCAACTGATTTCCCTGCCTCTAAACGACTATTGGAGAAACATGATGATCCCGGTAATTCTTTCTGGTGGTAGCGGTTCGCGTCTGTGGCCTCTGTCGCGCAAGCAGTTCCCCAAGCAGTTCCTGGCCCTGACCGGTGAACACACCCTGTTCCAGCAAACCCTGGAACGCCTGGTGTTCGAAGGCATGGACACCCCGATCGTGGTCTGCAACAAGGACCACAAGTTCATCGTCCAGGAACAACTGGCCGCGCTGAAGCTGGAAACCCAAGGCATCCTGATGGAGCCGTTCGGCCGTAACACTGCCCCGGCGGTGGCCATGGCTGCCATGAAGCTGGTCAACGAAGGCCGCGACGAACTGATGCTGGTGCTGCCGGCCGACCATGTGATCGATGATCAGAAGGCCCTGCAACGCGCCCTGGCCCTGGCCACCGTGGCCGCCGAGCGTGGCGAGATGGTGCTGTTCGGCGTACCGGCGACCAAACCGGAGACCGGCTATGGCTACATCCGCTCCAGCCAGGACGCCCTGCTGCCGGAAGGCGTGGCCCGTGTGGCGCAGTTCGTCGAGAAGCCCGACGAAAAACGCGCTGCCGAATTCGTCCAGGCCGGTGGTTACTTCTGGAACAGCGGCATGTTCCTGTTCCGTGCCAGCCGCTTCCTCGAAGAACTGAAGAAGCACGACGGCGACATCTACGACACCTGCGTACTGGCCCTGGAGCGCAGCCGTGAAGACGGCGATGTGCTGACCATCGATGAAGCCACCTTCGCCTGCTGCCCGGACAACTCCATCGACTATGCGGTGATGGAAAAGACCCAGCGCGCCTGCGTGGTGCCGATGTCGGCCGGCTGGAGCGACGTGGGCTGCTGGTCGTCACTGTGGGAAGTGCACGAGAAGGACGACAACGGCAACGTCACCAAGGGCGATGTGGTGGTGCAGGACAGCCACAACTGCATGATCCACGGCAACGGCAAGCTGGTGTCGGTGATCGGCCTGGAGAACATCGTGGTGGTAGAAACCAAGGACGCCATGATGATTGCCCACAAGGACAAGGTCCAGGGCGTCAAGCAGATGGTCAAGACCCTCGACGAGCAGGGCCGCAGCGAAACCCAGAACCACCTGGAAGTGTACCGCCCGTGGGGCTCGTACGATTCGGTGGACATGGGCGGCCGCTTCCAGGTCAAGCACATTACCGTCAAGCCGGGCGCCAGCCTTTCGCTGCAGATGCACCATCACCGTGCCGAGCACTGGATCGTGGTGTCCGGTACTGCCGAGGTGACCTGTGACGAGAACGTGTTCCTGCTGACCGAGAACCAGTCGACCTACATCCCGATCGCCTCGGTGCACCGCCTGCGCAACCCGGGCAAGATCCCGCTGGAGATCATCGAGGTGCAATCCGGCAGCTACCTGGGTGAGGACGACATCGAGCGCTTCGAGGACGTGTATGGCCGTACATCCACGCCGATCGAGCGTGGCGTTTCGGTGAAGACCATCGCGCAGTAAAACTGCAAGCTGCAAGAAAAAGCGGGACGGAGGTGAATCTGCAAGCGCGGGTTCACCACCGCCCCGCTTTTTTCTTGTGGCTTGCAGCTTGCCGCTTGGCGCTTGGCGCTTGGCGCTCCAAGATGTCCGAATCCCCGGTCGGAATCAGCCCATCATGATCATTGGCGCCTTCCTCATTCTCACCTGGCTGGTGCTGCTGTTGCGCTACCCGGCCAAGGCCCTGCCGATCTCGCTGGCGGCCGTGTGCGGCCTGGGCCTGGTTGCCCTGTTCGTCGTCTGGCAGGACGCCCGCGAAACTTCGCGGTTGGCCCGCCTGGACCTGCGCCTGGCCTACGCCCCCGAACATTGCCCCGCCGACCGTGCCCTGCAGGTACACATGAAGAACGGCAACGACGTGCCGTTGACCGAACTGCGCTGGCGCGTGGCGGCGTATGCGCCGGGCGATACCGTGAACCTGGCCGAGAACACCTACAACGCCCCGCGCTATCGTGGGCCGGGCGAGCTGCAACCGGGGGCAGAATGGAAAGACTGCCTGCCACTGCCGCCACTGCGCTCAGGGTACCGGCCGCAGACCCTGGAATTCCGTGCAGAGCATCTGCAAGGTACATTTGCCAATTGATTCACAGCGATAGCGCCACTCCTGAGAAAAGCGCTGTACCTGTGGGAGCGGGTTCACCCGCGAAGAGGCCGGCACAGCCAAAATACATTCCCCTGACTACAGGCCCCAACCATGCCCACCGTACTGATCACCGGTTGTTCTAGCGGCATCGGCCGCGCCCTGGCCGACGCCTTCCGCGATGCCGGCCATCACGTCTGGGCCACCGCCCGCAAGCCCGAGGATGTCGCGCAACTGAACGCCGCAGGTTTCACCGCCCGGCAACTGGACGTTAACGACAGCAAAGCCCTGGCCCGCCTGGCCGAAGAGCTGGAAACCCTCGACATCCTGATCAATAACGCCGGATACGGTGCCATGGGCCCATTGCTCGATGGCGGCGTGGAGGCCCTGCGCCAGCAGTTCGAAACCAACGTCTTCGCCGTGGTCGGCGTCACTCGCGCCCTGTTCCCGCTGCTGCGCCGTACACGTGGCCTGGTGGTGAACATCGGCAGCGTTTCCGGCGTGCTGGTAACCCCCTTCGCCGGTGCTTACTGCGCCTCGAAAGCCGCCGTGCATGCGCTGAGCGATGCCTTGCGCCTGGAGCTGGCACCGTTCGGCGTACAGGTGATGGAAGTGCAACCGGGGGCGATTGCCTCGCAGTTCGCCAGCAATGCCCAACGCCAGGCCGAGCAGGTACTGGCAGCGGACTCGGCATGGTGGCCATTGCGTGAGCAGGTGCAGGCACGGGCGCGTGCATCGCAGGATAAACCCACTTCGGCGGCGGTGTTTGCCCAAGGCGTATTGGCAGCAGTCGGCAAGTCGCCGGTGCCGGCAATGGTGCGCCTGGGCAATGGCAGCACGGCGTTGCCGCTGATGGCCCGGCTGCTGCCACGGCGGCTACTGGATCGGGCGCTGCGCAAGCGCTTTGGCCTGTTGCGCCCGCTGTGAATTTTCCGCCCTGGTGCCGACCTGTTCACCGGCGCGCCCACGATCGGCCGCAGGGCGGCCCCTCTCGCTATGCTTTCTTCACCGGCTGCGCATCGAACGCCTGCCAGCCACCACCCAGGGCCTTGTACAGCCCCACCAATGCCTGCGACACCGCCGCCGAACTGTCGATCCACTGCTCCTCGCTGGCCAGCAACGCACTCTGCACCGTCAGCACATTGAGAAAGTCCACCGCCCCTTCCACATACTGACGCTGGGCAGTCTCCAGGGCGATACGGTTCTGCCGCACCGCCTCGGCCAAATGATCGCGGCGCAGCTGGCTGGCGTTGTACAGGCGTAGCACATCGTCGATTTCATGCCAGGCGCCCAGCACCACCTTGCGATAGTTCAGCGCCGCTTCCTGCTGCTGTGCCTCGCGCAGTTCGAGGGTGCCCTTGAGCCGGCCACCCTCGAAGATCGGCAGCGACAGCTGTGGCCCGAAGGCGAAACGGCGCGAATCCCAGGCGCCGAAATCGGACAGCTGCATGGCCTGGAACCCGACACTGCCCGACAGCCGGATGCTGGGGTAGAAGTCGGCGTTGGCCACGCCAATGCTGGCGGTGGCGGCGTGCAGGCGGGCCTCGGCCTGGCGAATGTCCGGGCGGCGTTCGGCCAGTTCGGATGGCAAGCCAATGGCGAACTTCTGCTGCGGCGCAGGCAGCTCGCCACCCTGCAGCAACTCGGCCTGGAGGCTGCGCGGCGGTTCGGCGGCGAGCAGGCTGAGGGCGTTGACCAGGTCATCGCGCCGCGCTTCCAGGCTGGGCAGGCGCGACTCGATCGAGGCGACCTGGGCACTGGCCTGGGCGACATCCAGGCGTGTGGCGACACCTTCGGCCTGGCGGTTTTCGGACAATTCCAGGCTGTGCCGGGCGACCTTGAGGTTGTCGCGGGTCACATCGATGGTGTGCTGCACGGCGCGCAGCTGGATGTAGTTACCGGCGGTTTCCGAAAGCAATGCCAGCAGCACGCCGCGGCGATCGTTCTCGGCCACTTCGACCGTGGCATCGGCAGCCTCGACCTGGCGCCGCACGCGCCCCCACAGGTCCAGCTCCCATCCGGCCAGCAGGTCGCCCTGCCAGAGATTGAAGGCTTCCTTGCCCGCCTTGCCGGACGGGTCACTCAAGCCTTCGGCACTGTTACGCGCGCGGCTGTAGCCGGCGTTCATGTCCACCGACGGTGCTTCAGCGGCAGCCACGGTACTGCGCAGGGCGCGGCTTTGCAGCAGGCGGGCGCTGGCCATCTGCAGGTCGAGGTTGCGCTCGGCAACACGCCGGATCAAGGCACTAAGGCGGGCATCATGGAAGCTCTCCCACCAGCGCAGTTCCAGCGGTTCGGCCTGCGGCTGGCTGGCCGCCGCTTCGCCTTGCAGCGGCGCCCACTGTTGCGGTGCCTGGCTGTCAGGCCGCTGGAAGTCCGGGCCGAGGGTGCAGCCAGCCATCAGTACGGCCAGCAGCAACGGGCCCAGGAGCAATGCCGGCTTCATCGTGCGCTTACCTCTTTGCCGTCCAGCTTGTCGCCACGGGTGTCGATGGTCGCTTCCACCGACATGCCGACGCGCAGGCGGGCAAGCAGCGGCTGGCCGTCATCGAAGACGATCTTCACCGGTATGCGCTGCACCACCTTGGTGAAGTTGCCGGTAGCGTTGTCCGGCTTGACCGCAGCGAAGGTCACGCCAGTGGCCGGAGCGATGCTTTCCACATGGCCCTGCAGCCGTTCGCCAGCGAAGGTATCGACGCTGATACTCACCGCCTGGCCGGGCTGCACGTGGGTCAGCTGGGTTTCCTGGAAGTTGCCGACCACGTAGGCCTGCTGCAACGGCACCACCGACAGCAGGCGGGTGCCCGGGTTGACGTAGGCGCCGACGCGCAAGGCGCGCTCGCCGACCATGCCGTCCACCGGTGCCGTGATGCGGGTGTAGGACAAGTCGAGCTGGGCCTTTTCCAGCCCAGCCTCGGCGCGCTTGAGCTGGCCATCGGCACTGGCCACCTGGGCGCTGAGGATATCCACCTGTTTGCGCGCTGCCACCAACGCCGCCTGGGCATTGGCCAGGCGTGCGCGCGCCTGGTCGACCCTGCTGCGCGCCTGCTGGGCATTCTGCACGGTACCGGCGCCCTGCTCGGCCAGGCGGCTGTAGCGGTGCACTTCATGGTCGGCGAATGCAGCTTCGGCCTGGGCGGCTTTCACCTCGGCCTCGGCCTGGGCAATCAGTGCGGCCTGGCGTTCGAGGGTGGCCCTGGCATCGGCGCTCTGCGCCTTGGCCACCAACAGCTGCGCCTGCGCGGCAGCCAGCGCGGCCTGGTAGTCACGGGCATCGATGGTCGCCAGCAACTGGCCGGCCTTGACCTGCTGGTTGTCTTCTACCAGCACCTCCTTGATGAAGCCGGCGACCTTCGGCGCGACCACGGTGTAGTCAGCGACCACATAGGCATCGTTGGTGCTCTGGCGGTGGTCGCTGCCGAGCAGCCAGGGGCCGACGATGCCGGCCAGGACGGCCACGGCAAGCACCGAGCCGATGATCAGGGTTTTGCGGTTGTTGGTCATTTCAGTGGTTCTCGAATTCACCCTGGGTTCAAGCCACCGCGCGCGGTGGGTAGACCCGGGTAGGCACGAAAGGAATCAGGCAGATCAAGGCCATGGCAATGCCGGCCATGACCAGGTAGAGGTCGGCCGAGGTCAGCACCAACGCCTGTTCATGGATACGCTTGGCCAGGCCCACGGCGTGATCGTCGACCAGCGGAGCGTTACCCAGGCTGTCCACCAGGTGATTGGAATGGAAGTGCCGACGCACAGTGCCCAGGGCGTCCAGCAGGCCACCGGCGATCACCGCTGCCAGGCCCTTCACGGTGTTGAACCAGCTGGAAGCGAATGGGCCTTCCTGCGGGGTCATGCCGTTGGTGGACAGCATCAGTAGCGGCAGCACGGCCATCGGTTGGCCAAACACCTGCAGCAGGTAGAACGGATAGAAGTCGCCACGGATCCATTCGGCGGTGAGCAGGCTGCTGCCGATGCAGGACACCGCCAGCAACGCCAGGCCGGCGCCCAGTACCCAGCGGCAGTCCACTGCGCGGATGTTGCACAGCGCCGCCGTCAGTGGCAGAGCTAGCAGTTGCGGCATTGCCACCAGCAGCATCAGCGGGCTGGTCTGCGCCGGGCGATAGCCCTGGAGCTGCGCGAGGTAGGCCGAGGGAATGCTACCCACGCCCGAGAGCACGATCAGCACCCCGGCCAGGGTGACCAGGGCGAAACTCAGGTTGCGCCGCGACAGCATGCGCAGCTGGAAGAACGGCAGCGGCTCGGACCATTCGTTGTACATGAACAGCACCAGCAACAGCAGGCCACCGCCAAGCAGCCAGCAGATCAGCGGCGAATCGAACCAGCCCCAGCGGTCGCCCAGCGACAAGCCCAGCACGATACAGCTGATGGCAGGCAGGCCGAGCAGCACGCCACGCCAGTCGAACTGCCGGAAGCGCTCCAGGCGTAGCGGGTCCTGCGGCAGGCCCCAGCCGACACAGGCCATGGCCAGTGCCGAGGGCAGGATGATCTGCCAGAACGCCCAGCGCCAGCCGACGTATTCGGTCCACAGCCCCGCCAGCGGCGTGCCGAGGTTGGGCCCAAAGGTGGCGGTGAGCGCGTAGCAGGCCAGGCCATAGACCTTGATGCCCGGCGGCAGGAAGCGCAGGGCCACGCTCATCAGCATTGGCGGCAGCGCGCCCGAGGCGAAGCCCTGGAGCACACGCAGCAGCATCAGGCTGTGCAGGTTGGGGGCGAACGGTTGCAGCAGGCCGAGCAACGCGAACAAGCCAATGGCGCACAGGGTGAAACGCCGTAACGAGAAGGTGGTGGCCAGCCAGGGCGCGAAGGCCATGGCCGACACCGAGGCAGCGCTGTACACCGCCAGCAGCCAGGCGCCTTCGTCGGCACCGATACCCATGGCGCCGCGGATATCGGCCAGGGAGATCTTGGTCACCGATTCGTTGAGCCCTGCGCACAACACGGCCAGCAATACGCCGAACAGCCCGACCACTACCTGCAGGCCGAACGCGGCCTGCGCAGGGGCTGCCGGCGCAGGCGCGGCGAGCGCGGCAGATGGGGCGGACAGGGAACTCATGGGCAGACATCTCCGGCAACAAATTTGCGACTGGAGCAAGTCTAAGAAGGTCGAATGCTGACGAAAACTGACTTCTCGGTAGGTTTAAGTTGCGTCAGGCGCAATCCACATCAGCACTGCTTCCCGGGTATGCCGGCGAAGCAGCCAACCCGCGATCAAGGGTCGACACTGCAGCAAGCCTTCAAGATCTGCCGCAACCAGCGATGCGCCGGGTCATTGTGGAAGCGGGGATGCCATGCCTGCAGCACGGTCACCCGCTCCAACGGCACCGGGATCTCGAATGAACGCAGCGGTAGCCCAAGCTTGTGCACGCTGTTGAGAATATTCGCCGGCATCGGCAGGATCAGGTCGGAATCCGGCAGCGAGAACAGCGCCGAGTGAAAGCTTGGGGTAATCAACGCCACCCGCCGCTGTACCTTGCAGTTGGCCAGCTCGACATCGATCGGCCCGTTGGCCCGACCACGGCGAGATACGCTGATCTGTGGATAACTGGCGAAACTGGTGGGCGTTATCGGCTGCTGGAAAATCGGGTGGTCGCGCCTGGCCAGGCCCACATAGTAGGTCTGGAACAGGCTTTGCACCTTGATCTCCGGCCCCAGCTCCATGGTCGAACTGATGATCAGGTCGGTACGCCCGTCGCGCAGCACACTGTCATCATCACCGCCGGGGCTTTCCGGCACGAAACGCAGCACCGTGCGCGGCGCCTGCTCGTGCATGCGCCGTAGCAGCTGGGCGCCGTACAAGGCAATGAACAGGTCATTGGTGCGGATGTTGAAGGCCCGGTCGAGCTTGGGCAGGTCGACTTCGTCGGCACTGCGGAACACCTCGCCGGCCTGCTCCACCAGCGTTGCCACCTGTTCGCGCAGGGCCAGCGCCCGCGGCGTCGGCACCAGGCCACGGCCGGCGCGCACCAGGACCGGATCGCCCAGGGCATCGCGGATGCGCCCCAAGGTCCGGCTCATCGCCGCCGGGCTCAGGTTCATGCGCTGCGCCGCGCCGACCACGCTGCCTTCATCGAGCAGGGCATCGAGGGCGACGAGCAGGTTCATGTCCGGGAGTTGCATGGCCGTTTTCCGTGACAGCTGTGGGAATGGCGATGGTAGCAGGTTGGCGGATTGCACCAGGCGCAATGCGCTCGTGCGTGGCGGGGCATTTATTAGCTGGCTGTGTTCGGCCATAAATGAGGCATTGGCACATCAGCCAGCCTCAGCCAAGGATCCCGCATGCCCAGCCCCGTCCTGATCGCCATCGATGCCTCCCCCGCCTCCACCGCCCTGCTCACCCTCGCCCGTCGCTATTGCCACCCTGGCGATCATGAATTGCACGTGCTGCTGGCCATCGACTCGACTTTCGCCGTGCACGACCAACCCGCGCCTTACACCACCGAGGAACTGGAGGAATACCCCGCCGCCTGCGAGGAACAACGCCTGGGTGAGCGCGCCGTGGCCGAAGCGGTGGCGCTATTGCAACAGGCCGGCTTCGACAGCCAGGGCTGCGTGGTTGCCGGGCAACCGGTCGAGGCAATTGTCAGCAAGGCACAGAAACTGAACTGCGAGCTGATCATCATGGGCCACCGCCACCTGTCGCGGCTGGGGCGGTTGCTGGATCCGTCGATCAGCGCGAAGGTGATTGACCGGGTTGAGGTGCCGGTGTTGGTGGGGGCTGCGGGGGTATGACTTGAGAAGTGTATCGCCTGTGAGATCGAGCGCCGCGCGGGCGGCGCTCGATCTCACAGACGCCACACCACTCAAGGCGAACCCGGCTTCACCACCACCGTACAGGTCGTCCCCGCCGCCAGCAGGAACCCTTCCGGCACCTCATCGATGTGAATACGCACCGGCACCCGCTGCGCCAGGCGCACCCAGTTGAAGGTCGGGTTCACATCGGCGATCAGCTCGCGGCTTTGCGGGTTGTCACGGTCGTAGATGCCACGGGCGATGCTCTCCACATGGCCCTTGATGCGCTCGCCGCTCATCATCTGCAGCTCGGCCTGGTCACCCACCTGCACATGCGGCAGCTTGGTCTCTTCGAAGAACCCGTACACCCAGAACGAGTGCTCGTCGACCACCGCCATCACCGCTTCGCCGGTGCGCGCATAGTCACCCTTGTGGATATTCAGGTTGGTCACATAGCCGTCCACCGTGGCCACGATCTGCGTGCGCTTCAGGTTCAGTTCGGCTGCTGCCAGCTCGGCAAGGGCTTGCTGGTAATCGGCCTGGGCCGCGTTGGCGATGTTGCTGGCGTCGTCGCGGTTTTCCCTGGAGATCACCAGGTTGTCCATGTCGGCACGGCGCTTGGCGTTGACCTTGCGCATCTCCCAGGTGGCCTTGCGCGAAGCGACCAGGGCCTTGGCCTGGTCGACCGCCAGCTGGTAATGCTCGGGGTCGATCTGGATCAGCAGGTCGCCCTTCTTGACCCGCTGGTTGTCCTTGACCGGCACGTCCACCACATAGCCGGGCACGTCGGCAGCGACATTGATGATATCGGCGCGCACGCGGCCGTCACGGGTCCATGGCGTGGTCATGTAATGCAGCCACAACTGGCGACCGATCACCACGGCAGCGGTCAGCACCAGCAGTGTGGCGATCAGGCTGAAGAACTTTTTCATCGAAGGTTTCTCACCAGTAGAGCGACAGCGCCAAGGCGCCGAACAGGCAGACGAACAGGCTCAGGCGCAACAGCGCCGGGTGCCAGAAGAAGCGGTAGCCATCATGGCTGGCGATGAACCGGTCCAGGCCCCAGGCCAGGCCCAGGGCGAACAGGAACATCAAGGTCATGGTGGGCATGTACACGCCATGGAAGGCGATTTCGCGGGGCATGATTTCACGGAGCACGGTGCAGTCCTTTCGCCGGTGCCAGTGGCGACTGTGGGTCGAGCAGGGAAGAACGGATGAAGTGCAGGTAGCTTTGCGCGCGGCGCAGCACCGAGGTATCGAAGTGCCGGGCGAACGGCTCGTCGGTGGCCTGCACCCGGGCAATGGCGTGGTCCACCGCCACCAGGGCGCGTTCGTGGTTGCTGGCGCTTGGCTGCAGGAACAGCCGTGCCAGGGCGCGGCCCATGACCCGGATGGCCTGACGCCAGGGTTGCGACTCGGCGTAGGCCGGATGCACCGGCGCGCGGGCCTGCTCCTTGCGCAGTTCGATGACTGCGTGGCCGATTTCCAGCACGGTGAACATCCAGCCCATCAGCTGGCTTTGTACCTGCGGCTTGCCAGCAGCCAGGCCATAGGCCTGGTGCAGCAGGTCGCGGGTGCGGCTTTCGAAGGCCGAGCCCAGGCCGCGCAGGCGACCGCTGATGGCGAACAGCACCTGCTCGCGCAGTTCCTGCTCCAGGCGGCTCCACAGCCAGCGGCTGTTGGGCGGCAGGATGATCGCCCCGGCCGCAGCGCAGACGAACATGCCGATGACCATGCCGATGTAATCGTTGATGAAGCTGTACGGGTCATACACGGTCAGGTTGTTCGGCACCGAGCCGATGGCGAAGAACACCAGCAGGCCGATGCCATAGCCGGCGTAGGCCGGGCGTGACGAGAGGAAGGCGCCCAGCACGAATACCGGCGCCAACACCATGCACAACAGTGGGAAACCGTCGATCCAGGGGAACACGAAGAAGGTTTCGAAGAAGCCGACGAAGGCGCCAATCGCCGTACCGCAGGCCATCTGGAACGACATGCGCTTGGGGTTGGGCGAAGCCGCCGACAGGCCGACGGTGACCGTGGCGATCAGGGTCATCATGGCACCGCTGGGCCAGTCGCTGAGCAGCCAGTAACTGCCCAGCAGCAACAGCACCGCCGAGGCCCGCAGGCCAGCGGCCAACGACACCAGCCAGCTGGTCTGCGCCACATAGGGCTCGTCCCATTGTTCGCGTTCATGGCGGTGCGCGGCCAGCGAGGCGTGCGTCTCGGCGTAACTGTACATCTCGTCGACGAAGCGGTAGAGCAGCTCGAAGGCCGTGTGGAAATCGAGCAGGTCGGCCTCGCTCGGCTCGGTCGTCAGGTACTCGGCACGCAGGCTGCGCACCTGCGCCTGCAGGCCTTCCTTGTAAGCCGCCAGCTCCAGGGTCAGGCGCAACGCGTCGGCATCGGTCAGCGCCCGGCCGACGTAAGGTTGCAGCAACTCCACCAAGGTGTTCAGGCCTGGCTCGATGGCGCTGACGATCTGCAGCGGGCCACGCGCACGCAGGCGCTCCAGCAACCGGTGCAGGGCATTGAAGCGGGTGGTGATGGCCATGAACTCGCTGTTCATGCGCACCAGCCGGCCAGAGCGTCGGCGCATGTGCGGGTCTTCGAATGCGGTGACGTTGCGCAGGCTCTCAAGGCCCACTGCCTCGGCGACGAAGCGCACGTTGCTGCTCTCGAAGCGGTCCCGCTGACTGTCACCGCGCAAGGCCTCGACCACTACTCCGGCGAATACGCCAAAGCGCTGGTACAGGGCGTTGCGCATGGCGGCACTGGCCGACTGCGGCAGGATTGCCGCGCTGACGAAGGTCGACACCAGGATGCCCAGGGCGATTTCCAGCACCCGCCATACCGCTGCCATGAATGCCTGGTCAGGGTGTTGCAGCACCGGCAGGCCGATCATCGCTGCGGTGTAGCCGGCCAGAACGAAACCATAGGCGCGGAAGGTGCGATAGCGCATGGCACCGGCCGAGCACAGGCCTACCCACAGGGCCAGGCTGGGCAGGAACAGCTCGGTGTTTTGCGGAAAGATGGCGATCAGCGCCACCATCATCGCCGAACCGGCCAAAGTGCCCAGCACCCGGTAGAAGCTCTTGGCGAATACATGCCCGCTTTGCGGCTGCATCACGATGAACACGGTGATCATCGCCGTGCGCGGTTGCGGCAGTTCCAGGCGCATGGCCAGCCACAAGGTAATGAACGCAGCGGTCAGCACCTTGAAGATGTACACCCAGGTCACACCGTCGGTGCGCGCCCAGGCAAAGAAGCCCCGGCGCCATTCCAGGCTCTGCAGCCAGCGCACGGGCAAACTCGAAGTGCTCATTCGGCGTTATCCGGCTGCTGGTCGAAAATGGCCAGGGTGGCCGGGGTTTTCGGTGCCGCCTGGCGCTCTTCCTGCGGCACGTCCTGGCCAGCCTGCAGGCCACCACCCAAGGCGGTGACCAACTCGGCATGAGCGATCAGGCGGGCGGCCTGCACCTGCTGCTGCATCTGCTGCTGGCGGAACAGCAAGGTTTGTGCGTTGAGCACGTTGAGGTAGTCGGTGAGCCCGCGCTGGAAGGCGACCATGGCGATGTCGTAGGTTTTTTGCGCGGCAGCGACCGACTCGGCGGCGAAGTGCGACTGCTCCTGCATCGACTCGCGTCTAATCAGCTGGTCGGAGATGTTCCTCAGCGCACCCACCACGGTCTGGTTGTAGCGCGCCACGGCCACATCATAGCCCGCCGAGGCCACGCCCAACTGCGAACGCAGGCGGCCGCCGTCGAAGATCGGCAGGCTGATGGCCGGGCCGACGTTGTAGTTGAACTTGCGCCCGGTCAGGAACTCCAGTGGGCCACCGCCAGTGGCCATGAAGCCCAGGCTGCCGACCAGGTCGACATTGGGGAAGAAGCCGGCGTGGGCGACATCGATACCACGCGCCTGGGCGGCCACCTGCCACCGGCTGGCGACCACGTCGGGGCGCTGACCGACCAGCTCGGCCGGCAGGTTCGACGGCAGTTTCAGTGGCGCGGCCAAGGCCAGGGTCGGGCGCTGCAATTGCGCACCCTCCCCCGGGCCCTTGCCGGCCAGGGCGGCCAGCTGGTTACGGGTCAGGGCAATGTCTTCATTGAGGCTGTCCAGCTGGCGGTGGGTTTCCGGCAGCGGCGCTTCGGCCTGGCTGACTTCGAAGTGAGTGCCGATGCCGGCATCCAGGCGGCGCTTGGCCAGGGCCAGGATCTGCTCCTGCTGTTGCAGTTCGGCCTTGACGATATCGCGCTGGGCGAAGTGCAGGCTCAACTGGATATAGGCGCGCACCACGTTGTTCTGCAGCTCCAGCTGCGCCTGGCGGGCTTCGGCCACACTCACGTGCGCCTGGTCCACGGCCTGCTCGCTGGCATTGCGTTCGCGGCCCCAGAGGTCGAGGGCATAGCTGAAGCCGATGGCGGCGTTGTTGTCCCAGGTATTGGCCCCGGACAGCGCACCAGGGCCGTAGAACTGGTCCTCAGGCCAGTTGTGGCGCTTGAGCGTGGCCTGGCCGTTGGCCTGGAGCTTCTCTGCCGACTCGACCACGCCAGCCATGGCCTTGGCTTCGCGCACCCGCGCTGCAGCCATGGCCAAACTCGGGCTGTCGGCAACGGCCAGGGCAACCCAGCGGTCCAGCTGAGGGTCGCCATAGGCATGCCACCACTGCTGGTCAGGCCAGTGGGCGTCGCTCGCGGCTTCGCGTATGGCCGCGTCGGTGGTCAGGGTGTTGGCTTGCAGCGTCTTGCTTTGCGGGGCTATGCCCCAGGTTCCGATACAGCCGCTCAAGGTGAGGGCAAGGGCACAGGCACTGAACGCATTGAGCGTTCTGATGATGCGACGCGGCACAGCTGCGATTTCCCGAGGAAGAAGTGATAGGGCCGGGCAATTCTAGGGGGCGCCAGCACTGGCGATAAGCGTGGATTCCTGCGAATCTTTGTTACCGAAACAGCGATAATCCGCCTTTGGTCGAAGGCAACTTTTCATCTTTTTTTCGTTACTTCGTGACACAATTTTGTCCTCTAGATCGAGAGTGACCCATGGACACCCTGCAAAACATGCGTGCTTTCAGTTGCGTAGCCCAACTGGGCAGCTTTACCGCTGCCGCCGGGCAGCTGGATACGACCACCGCGAACGTGTCGCGGGCAGTCTCCAACCTGGAAGCCCATCTGCAAACAAGGCTGCTCAACCGCACGACCCGCCGCATTGCGCTGACCGAAGCCGGCAAGCGCTACCTGATGCGTTGCGAACAGATTCTTACCTACGTGGAAGAAGCCGAGGCCGAGGCCAGCGACGCCCATGCGCGCCCCGCCGGGCAATTGAAGGTGCATTCGATGACCGGGGTCGGCCAGCATTTCGTGGTCGATGCCATCGCCCGCTACCGCGAATCGCACCCGGACGTGACCTTCGACCTGACCATGGCCAACCGCGTGCCCGACCTGCTCGACGAGGGTTATGACGTGTCCATCGTGCTGGCCACCGAACTGCCCGACTCGGGGTTCGTGTCCCAGCGCCTGGGCATCACCTACAGCATCGTCTGCGCCTCGCCCGCCTACCTTGCCCGCCAGGGCGTGCCGCACAAGCCCGCCGACCTGCTCAAGCACGCCTGCCTGCGCATGGTCAGCCCGGTGATCCCGCTGGAAAAGTGGCTGTTCGACGGCCCGGAAGGCCAGGAGATGGTCAACATCACCAGCTCGCCGTTCATGGTGAACACCGCCGATGCCATGAAGACCGCGATTCGCAGCGGCATGGGGGTGGGCGTGCTGCCGATCTATTCGGCCATCGACGGCCTGCGTGACGGCAGCCTGGTACGGGTGCTGCCCGAGTACCGCCTGCAGGAGCTGAACCTGTATGCGATCTACCCGTCGCGGCAGTACCTGGACGCCAAGATCAAGACCTGGGTCGAGTACCTGCGCAATTCGCTGCCGGAGATTCTCGCAGCGCACGAGGCGGACCTGAAAACCCATCAGGTGCAGATCGCCAATTGAAAAAGCTGCTGCATTGCGGGGGCGGACAATGGTAGGTTGCTAACCAATGTCCGCGAAGACGCCCCACCGCCCCCGCCTTGCAGAGAAGTAGCCCGATGAAAAAGACCGTCCTGGCCTTCAGCCGTATCACCCCGGCCATGGCCGAGCGCCTGCAGCAAGATTTCAACGTGATCCTGCCCAACCCCAAGCTGGGCGACATCAACGCCCAGTTCAACGAAGCCCTGCCCGAGGCCCACGGCCTGATCGGCGTCGGCCGCAAGCTGGGCCGGGCACAGCTCGAAGGCGCGGCCAGGCTGGAGGTGGTGTCCAGCGTTTCGGTCGGCTACGACAACTATGACCTGGACTACCTCAACGAACGTGGCATCGCCCTGACCAACACCCCGGATGTGCTGACCGAAAGCACCGCCGACCTGGGTTTCTCGCTGATCATGGGCTGTGCCCGTCGCACCGCCGAGCTGGATGCCTGGACCAAGGCCGGCAACTGGCAGGCCACCGTGGGCCCGGCCCACTTCGGCAGCGACGTGCATGGCAAGACCCTGGGCATCGTCGGCCTGGGCAACATTGGTGCCGCAGTAGCGCGCCGGGGCCACTTCGGTTTCAACATGCCAATCCTGTACAGCGGCAACAGCCGCAAGGCCGCGCTGGAGCAGGAGCTGGGGGCACAGTTCCGCAGCTTGGAGCAATTGCTGGCCGAAGCGGATTTCGTGTGCATCGTGGTGCCGCTGTCCGATGCCACGCGCAAGCTGATCAGCACCCGCGAGCTGCAACTGATGAAGCCGAGCGCGTTCCTGATCAACATCGCCCGCGGGCCAGTGGTGGACGAAGCGGCGCTGATCGAGGCGCTGCAGAACGGCACCATTCGCGGTGCGGGCCTGGACGTGTACGAGAAAGAGCCGCTGGGCGATTCGCCGTTGTTCAGGCTGCCCAACGCGCTGACCTTGCCACACATCGGTTCGGCCACTGCCGAAACCCGCGAGGCCATGGCCAACCGGGCAATCGACAACCTGCGCGCGGCGCTGCTGGGTGAGCGGCCGCGAGACCTGGTGAACCCGCAGGTGTGGAAGGGCTGATAGCCCTTTACTGCCTGCACCGGCGATTAGGCCGGTGCAGGTAACCCATTCTCTATTTGGCCGCCACGATACCCGCAGCCAACTTGGCCTTCGGCTTGCGAAACACCAGCACATTCCCCGCCATCACCGCAACCAGCCCCAACAAGGCCGGCGCCGTCCACTGATACCCCTCGGCCAGCGCCGACACGTTCAACGCCACCAACGGGAACAGCACCGTGCAGTACGCCGCCCGCTCCGGCCCCATGCGCCCGACCAGGGTCAGGTAGGCGGTGAAGGCGATCACCGAACCCGGGATGACCAGGTACAGCAACGAGCCGATATAACGTGCATTCCACTCCATGCTGAACGGCACGCCACTGACCACACAGAACAGCGCCAGCATCGCTGCGCCGTAGACCATGCCCCAGGCATTGGTGGTCATGGGCTTGAGCCCGGCCTTCTGCTGCATGCTCGAGAGCATGTTGCCCGCCGAGAAACACAAGGTGCCGAGCAAAGCCAGGCCAAGGCCATACAGGGTCTCGCGGCTGGCCGTGTGGTGCGACAGCTCCGGCCAGAACAACAGGCCCAGGCCGAGCAAGCCCAGGGCGCCGCCACCGAGCACATTGCCGGCGATCTTCTGGCCAAAGAATATCCGTGCGTTGAGCGCGTTCCACAAGGTGGCGGTGGAAAACACCACGGCAATCAGGCCGCTGGCGATCCACTGGCTGGCGCTGAGGAAGCAGATGAAGTTGACGCAGAACAGGCACAGGCCCTGGGCCAGGCAGATCTGGTGACCACGGCGGTTCATCGGCTGCAGGCGGCGGGTAAGCAGCAGGAAGGCGAACAGGATCAGACCGGCCAGGGCGAAGCGGTAGACGATCGAGACCGGAATGGCGACCACGCCCAGCTGGAGTTTGAGGGCGATCCAGGTAGTACCCCAGATCAGCACGGTAAGTAGATAGAGTGACAAGTTCATGGTGGCGGTTCCTTGGGCCTTTCAAGATCGGTGCCCGGCGCTTCGCGGCTTTAGCCGCGAATCAAGGGCACAGCCCTCGCCGAGGCATCCCAGTGTTCTCCGCCCGGACAACCGCGCGCTTGCACAAACTTGCGCATTTGTCCCGTGGGTAGCTGTAAGCCTGCGCAAGGCGCAGTAGGATGGCAGGCAAGAGGAACCGCCCATGACGCCATTCAGCCAACTGCAAGTGTTCAATGCCATGCATGCCTCGCCCCACGCCCGGCTGGAGCTGAGCGCACAGCTGGGTGACGGGCTGGCGGCGGCGTTGTGGAACAACCGCGACGATGCCCGCGACTACCAGGCACCCAGCCACCACACCCTGTCGTGCTACATCGCCGACGGCACCGGCACCTTCCGCCGCCAGCGCCCGGCCGACAAGGGTGCGCCAAACAAGCTGTGCGTGATGCCGGCCGGGCAGGAATCGAACTGGGTGATCAATGGCGCGATCCGCCTGGCGCACCTGTACATCAGCGAGGCGCAGTTCGCCCTGGGCTGCGTGCGCCTGCTCGACCGCGAACCGCGTGAACTGCAACTGCAGGAAGCGACCTTTCTCGACGACCCGCAGCAGGCCGCGCGCTTTCGCCAACTGATCACCCTGGACTGGCACGAACCCGGCGAGCGCTTGCTGGCCAGCAGCCTGGCGCACGAAATCGTCGACCATGCATTGCTCAACCAGGTCGGCCTGCGCCAGGGCCTGCGTCTGAAAGGCGGGCTGGCACCGAACCTGCGCCGGCAAATGGTCGAATACATCGAAGCACACCTTGACCAACCCATCACCCTGGGTGAACTGGCCTTGCGCTGCAACCTGTCCGAATACCATTTCGCGCGCATGTTCCGCGCCAGCTTCGGGCTACCGCCGCACCAGTACCTGCTGGCCCGGCGCCTGCACCGGGCCTGCCAGTTGCTGCGCCTGGGGGTGATGCCGCTGGGGGAAATTGCCTTGCTATGCGGGTTTGCCAGTGCCAGCCATTTCAGCAACCGCTTCCGCCAGGCGATCGGTGCGACACCGGGCGAATACCGTTCGGCCATTCGCGACTGAAGCCGCGAAGAGGCCGGCACAGGCTGGTCTAGAACTCGAAGGTGCTGGACAAGCTCACCTGCCGCGCATCGCCGATAGCCACAAAATACTGGTTCACCGCCGAGCTGTAATAGACCTTGTCAAACAGGTTCTTGACGTTCAACTGCAACAGCACCTTGTGCTCGTCAAGCCGGGTTTCGTAGCTGGCAAAGGCATCGGCCACGGTATAGGAAGGCAGGTCGAAGGTGTTGGTCGAATCACCCGCCCGCTCGCCCACGTACCGCGCCCCGCCCCCCAAGCGCAAGCGGTCGCCGCCGAACAGGCTGCCGTAGTCGTACACCGCCGACAGCGAACCACTGTGCCGGGCCACGTTCTGCAGGCGGTTGCCCTTGAGTTCCGGGTCCTTGGTCACTTCAGCATCGGTGAACGCGTAGCTGCCGATCAGGCTCCAGCGCTCGCTCAGTTGGCCGGTCAGGTCCAGTTCGACACCCCGCGAACCGACTTCCCCGGCATTGCTGTACACCGTATCGCCCGTGCGCGTGTCGAGGGTGGAAACCAGCACATTGCGCTTGGTGATGTCGAACAGCGCCAGGGTACCGGTGAGGCGCCCCGGCATGTCGAGCTTGGCCCCCAGCTCCCACGACTTGCCCTCCTCCGGCGCCACCGAGCCGTCCAGCACCACATTGCCGACCAGCGGCGCGATGGTCGAGTTGGGCTTGAACGATTCGCTGTAGCTGGCATAGAACGACAGCTGCTCATCGAGCTTGTACACCACGCCCGCATGCGGCACCCAGGTCTGGCCGTTGCTGTCGGTATTGGCCTGGAACGGGCGCCCGCGGCCGGCGTACTGGTCGTATTGCTGGAAGCGCGCACCGGCTACCAGGATCCAGTGCTCATCCAGGTGCAGCGCGTCCTGGGCGAACAGCGCATCGGTGCGCAGCTTGTCGGTCTGGTCGCTTTCCTTGGCACCGACCGTGGTGCCTTCCACTTCCTGTCCATAGACCGGGTTGACATAGCTGAAGGTCGATTGGGCTTTCTGCCGGATCAGGTCACCGCGGAAGATCTTGCGGTCCTCATGGTCGACGCCGAACAGCAGGTCGTTCTGCATGCCGGCCAGTTGCACGTTGCCGGCCAGGCTCAGCGTGGCGAACTGGTCACGGCTCATGGCGTCGTGCGTGCCGTCGATGCTGCGCGACAGCGTGCCGCTTGATTCACTGACTTTGGTCACCCGCACCTGGCTGGCATCGTAGGTTTCGCGGTTGAAGCTGTAGCCGAAGTGCAGCTTCCAGTCATCGGCCAGCTGGTGGTCGAGCTCCAGGCGGTACAGGTCGGAACGCCCTTCCATGTCGTTGAACGGCTCGTCCAGGCGCCGCGTGGCCGGAATGTCCAGCGGGTGGCCGTTGTTGCCGAATGCCGTGCCCCGATCGAACGGTGACAGAAACTCGCGGTGCTCATAGGCCAGTACCACCTGGGTGTCCTCACCCAGCCAGGCCAGCGATGGCGCTACCAGCGATTCGCGGTGCACACCGTAGTTGCGCCAGTAGTCCTCGTCTTCGTGGTCGACGATCAGGCGGTAGGCGAAATTGCTGTCGCCCAGCGCGCCGGTGCTGTCAAAGCCGCCGCCGCTGCCATTCTTGCCACTGCCGTAGGTCGAGCCGCGCACGTTCAGGGCATTGTACTGCTGCAGCTGCGGCCGCTTGCTGACCACATTGATCACCCCGCCCGGGTCCTGGATGCCGTACAGCAGCGACGCCGGGCCCTTGAGCACTTCGACTCGCTCGGTGCTGGCATTGAGGTTGCGGCCCTGTACCACCGGCATGCCGTCGCGCATGATCGAACCATCACGGTTATCACCGAAACCACGCTTCATCACCGTGTCGGCGGTGCCGCCAAAGTTGTTGCCCTGGGTGATGCCGCTGACGTTGGCCAGGGCGTCGTCGAGGTTGCGTGGGGCCTGGTCGCGGATGACCTGGGCCGGCACCACGTTGATCGCCTGGGGAATGTCCTGGTTCGGGCCCTGGCCGCGCATGATCGAGGCGCTGGCCGGGGGCTGGTAGCTGTAGTCGTCCAGTTCCGAGCTTATCGTGGTGGCCTGCAGGTTGAGGGCGCCGGAAGTGTCCAGCGCTTCCAGGGTGAAGGTGCGTGCATCAACGCGACGCCAGGCCAAACCGCTGCTGCCCAGCAGTTGCTGCAGGGCCTGCTCGGCGCTGAACCGGCCATTCAGCCCCGGGGCCTGCACGCCTGGTAACTCCAGGGTGTAGACCACGCTCTGGCCAGTGGCGCGACTGAAAGCGTCGAGCGCCTGTGCCAGCGGTTGCGCCGGCTGGGCGAAGGCGTACGCCTGCTGTTGTTCGACAGCGCCGGCCAGCGGAGCGAAAACGAGTGCCGGCAGCGCGGACAGGCCGAGCAAGAGAGGGACGCAACGCGAGGTGAACTTCATGAACGCTGACCTGTGAGAGGGGTTATGACTGCGAATGAATCGCACTTCCACTCATTACACGGATGCCACGTCCTGTTACCTCACCCGCTATCTGAAAATATTTTTACCTGTGCCGGCGACTATCGGATGACCGTCAACCGCCCCAGTACGGTCTGCTGCGAAAAGCCCATCACCTTGCCCAGCGAATCCAGCGCCAGCAACGGCTCTGCCACAGGGAAACTGCCACTGACCTTGCGCTGCCCCAGTTGCTCGTCGAGCAACAGGATGCGCCCCGGGTAATAGCGCTCCAGGTCTTCAAGTACCTGCGCCAGCGGGACCTGGTAGTAGTTCAGCCAACCCTGGCGCCAGGCCAGGCGGTTGTCGCTGTCCACCGTCCCAAGGTCGCCCAGCCGGCCTGCAACATAGGCCACCTGCTGGTTGGCCGTCAGTTCGCGGCTTGCAGCGCCTGGTGCCGGGCTTACTGCCACCCGCCCGCTACGCACCGTGACCTGGGCGCCTTCGCCCTGCTCACGTACTTCGAACTGCGTGCCGAGTACCCGCACCTCGCCACCTGCTGCTTCGACCAGGAACGGTTCGCCGGTATGCGTGACCTGGAAGAACGCCGCGCCATGCAGTAACCGCACACGGCGCTCGCCGCGGACGAACTCGACAGCAATCGCGCTCCGCGCATCCAGCGTCACCTGCGACTGGTCGGCCAGAATCACCTGGCGCACCTGCTCGGCGCTGCTGTAGTCGGCCTGCAGGTCCTGCAACCACAGGCCGGGTTGCCAACCCCCGGCGATGCCCACGGCCAGTACCAGGCAGGCCGCCAGCGCCAGTGCCGCGAACCGCTGCCGCCACGGCGACCGGGCCGCTGGCTGGGCCATGGCAGCCAGATAGCGTTGCAAGCCTTGCTGTTCTTCGCCAGCCAGGCGCGCTGCAGCGCTGCCGCTGGCCTGCCACAGCGCCTGCGCCTCGGCATAGGCTGCACGGTGCGCGGGGTCGCTCAACAGCCAGCGCTTGAACGCGGCGCCCTCGGCTTGCGCGGGCTGCTCGTTGATGCGGCTGAGCCATTGCAGTGCAGCCTGGGACTGCGCCTCGGTAATCTGCGGTAGACGGCTCATCGGCGGGCACTCCCTGGCCGGCGTGGGATGGACGCGGGCTCGGCAACACTCGCCTTGCACGCCTCGAGGGCGCGCATCATATGCTTTTCCACAGCACTCTGGGACAGTTGCATGGCCTTGGCGATCTCGCCGTACCTGCAGCCATGGATGCGATTGAGCAGGAAGATCTGCCGGGTGCGTTCGGGCAAGGCGCGCAGGGCAGCTTCGATGCGCTGCAGATCGTGATCGATCTCCACGGCCTGCTCCGGCGCCTGGGCTTCATCCACCGACAACGCGGCTTCGACCACTCGTACGCGGCTGCCTTCACTGCGCAAGTGGTCGATGGCCAGGTTGCCGGCGCAACGCAACAAGTAGGTATCCAGCGCCTCGACCTCGACCTCGGGGCGGCGCCAGAAACGCAGGAACAACTCCTGGACCAGGTCCGATGCCGTGGCCCGGCAACCGACCCGGCGACTGACCAGTGCTTCCATGCGCGCGCGCTGGGCCTGGAAAACCTCGACGAAACGCGCACGTCCAGCGCTGTTGTCGGCGTCCGGCTCGAGCATGCTGCCCTGTTCGCTCATCGGCTCACCCGGCGCATACCACAAGCAACGGCCCCAGCACCACGCTGGCGGCGGCCAGGCACAGCAGCAGGCGGGGCTGGTAGGGCAAGCCGAAGACCCACACGGTCGCCACGGCCATCAGTACCGCGCCCCACTCCACCAGGCCATGGGCCCAGCCCCGCAGGCGCACGCTGAATGCCAGTGAAGCCAGCAGCAGCAACCAGCCGGCGCCGCGCAACAGGGGCAGCTGGCCTGGGCGCGGCTTGCGCCCGAGCAGCTCGGCAAAGTGCTTTTGCATGGCCAGGCACAGGGCCACCAAGCCTGCGAATGTGATCAGTGCGATGCCCGCCATCAGCTTGCCTCCGCCGTTTGCGCAGGTGGCGTTCTTGCCGCTCGCGGGGTGCGCTTGGCAGCCGCCTTGGGCCTGCGCAGCAGCTTGCCGGCAAGCCAGGCGAGGAACAGGCCGGTAGCCAGCGCCGTCAGGTCGACGCCGGCCATGGCCCAGTCCCCTGCCGGCAGCGAATGGTTCAGGCCCTGGCCGGTGGCAAGGCCATTGAGCAGCGGCAGCAGGACGAAAGCCAGCGCGCCCAGGGCCAGTTGCTCGGCCCAGGCCCGGCGCCCACTGCGCAGCATGGCGTGCACCAGCGCCAGGCCCCAGGTGATGAAGAAAGCGTCGACCTCCAAGTCGCCCCGGCCTTCGATCCCCAAGGGGATCAGGCGGTTGGCCCAGAAGAAACCGGCAACGGCCAGCAGCAGGCCGCCCATGCTGGCGATGTTGAGTACCTCGACCAGGCGCAGCTCGCCCGGCAGGCGTTCGCCACCGGCATGCTTGAGCTGGCGCTTGCCCAGCCACATCACCAGCCCGGTGCCGATCACCGCAGTACCCGCCATGCCAAACAGGAAATACAGCCAGCGCAGCCAAGGCCCGGCGAAATTGCCCATGTGCAGGCCGGCAAGGCTGAATGCGGTCATCATCACCCCACTCTCCGGCTTGCCCTGGCTCAGCAGCGCACCCGTGGTGCCATCGAATGTCCAGTTGGCGCTGCGCCGGTAGGCGACGTGGTCGGCTGACGATTGTGTGAAGGTTACGCGGGCATTGCGGTCGCCGGGGTTCTGCACCTGGATATCGCCAATATGCGCGCCTGGTTGCAGCGCCTGTACCCTGGCGTACAGGCTTGCCAACGGCACCAGCGGTGCGGCCACATGGGCCGCCGCGGGCGCATCGTTGCGGCCGAACAGGTCGTTGAAGTACTTGTCGGTGTCATTGCCGTAGCTGGCCATGATGCCCGCCGGCATGACCATGTACATGAACAGCACCAGGCTGCTGTAGCTGATCATCAGGTGGAACGGCAGCACCAATACGCCGATGGCGTTGTGCCCATCCAGCCAGGAGCGCTGGCCCTTGCCGGGGCGGAAGGTGAAGAATTCCTTGAAGAACTTCTTGTGGGTGATGATGCCGGTCACCAGCCCCAGCAACATGATGAATGCGCAGAACGTCGACAGCCAGCGGCCATAGGGGTGCGGCATCTGCAGCTGGAAATGGAAGCGGTAGAAGAATTCGCCACCGCGGCTATCGCGTGCCTGCAGTGGCTGACCGGTCTGGGTATCGAGGACCTGGCTGACATAGCCACTGGCGTCGCGATAGCCCACCTTCAAGCCAGCCTCGCGTGCGTTGGGCAGGCGGATGAACCAGGTTCCCGCATGACCTGCGGTATCCAGCAGGTAACGCTGGGCCACTTCCAGGCCATGGGCCGGATCCAGTGCCTGACGACGCACTTCGGGCTGTGACCAGTGGGTGATCTCTTCCTTGAAGTACGACAGCGTGCCGGTGAGGAAGATGGCGAACAACAGCCAGCCGAAGACCAGCCCGGTCCAGGTGTGCAGCCAGGCCATGGCCTGGCGGAAGCCTTCCTTCATAAGGTTTGCATCCGGTATGCCAGCAGGTTGGTCACAGCCAGCAGCATGCTTGGCGCCAGCACGCCCAGCCAGGCGCGCCAGGCGCTACGGCAGGCGAAGCACCAGATGAAGGCCAGCAGGTAGAAGACGAACGACAGCAACAGGCCGGTAAGCGTGGCATCGACCTGGGGCAGCGGCGCCAGCAGCGCAATGCACACGCTGGCCATGGACGCCAGCAGGTAGCCGCCGAGCAACGCGGCCAGGCTGCGTGAAGTCACGGCCAGGCGATAGCTGAGCGAGAGACCGGCGATTTTGCGCGTCATGGCGAATGTCTGGCGTTTGCGGGAATGCAATACTAATGATTTCAATTCTCATAAGCAAAGACCAGGCGATGTGCCGCCGACCGCCGCCATTCATGCAACAAGAAATTTATTTTCAAAAAGGGCTTGAATTCGTTTCGCCGTTGCCTGACCTTAGAGTCAAGAGGCGCAGAAATTCCAAGGGTCTCAAGGGCCTAGGCGCGTCTCCATGCGAGCAAGCTGAATAAGGATTGAATCATGCAAATCCAGGTCAACAGCAGCAACCATTTCGAAGGCAACGCCCGGCTCGACCAGTGGGTCCGCAGCACTCTGCAGAACTCGCTGGAACGTTACGAAGACGACCTCACCCGCATCGAGGTGCACCTGCGCGACGAGAACGGCGCCAAGCCCGGACCGCATGACAAACGCTGCCAGATGGAGGCTCGCCCCAAAGGCCATCAACCGATTTCCGTGACCCACACTGCCACTTCGCTGGACCAGGCAGTCGATGGTGCCGCCACCAAGCTGAACCACGCGCTGGAACACTTCTACGGCAAGCTGCGCAGCAAGCGCGGGGCCCTGGAACTGAGTGACCCGGACGCCTGATCGGCAATCCAGGAAACGCCCGGCCATGTGCCGGGCGTTTTCGTTCATGTCGATCAATGGCGCTGAACCAACTGGCAATTGCTCCGGTCAACCTCTGCAGTCATTCATTGCAGAAGCAAGACCATGAACAACCCATTCGAACGAATCAGTGCTGCATTCGCCCCCGAATACCGGGTAAACCTGAGCATCGTCAACCTCGACGGCAGCATCATGCTGACTCTGTCCGACGCCACCGGCGTGGTCGCCAAGCGCCTCATCACCCAGGCCCAGCGCAATGACCCGGTGCGCCTGCAACGGGTGATCGACAGCATCCGCCTCGGCCTGGCCATCGAACACCATCAGAACCCATTGCAGGTGCTGGCCGCACTGACCCGCGACGCTCAGCGCGAGCCGCGCCATTTCATGGCCAACTGAGGGCTACTTGCCCTCCTCCACTTCCTTGCCATTGGCATCCAGCGCCTTGGTCGAGGGGTAGCGGTACGAGGCATAGCGCACCACCAGGATCGAGAACGCCAGCAACAGGATGCCACCGCACAGGTACAGCAGCCCCGCGTCCGGCGCCTTGTGGTGCGAGACATCGCCGATCAGCAGGCGAGTCAGCGCAGTGATGGCCACGTACAGCAGGAAGCGGATCGGCATGTGGTTGGTCTTGAAGTAGATCCCGACCATCGCACCCAGCTCCAGGTAGATGAACAGCAGCAGGATGTCATCGACGCTGACCCCGCCCTTGCCGAGCATGTCCAGGAAGGTCATCACCGCCGCATAGGCGGTAATCGCGCCAATGCCGAACAGTGCCAGGTAATGGAATGCCTCGACGCACAGGTTGCCCAGCGAGTCGGCCGAGCCGTGCAGGCCCTTGCGCAGCTTTTCTGCCCATTTGATGTTCACGATGTTCCATTCCCCGATACGTCTTGAAGGATGATGCGCCACCGGTGTGACGCTTGTGCCATGCAGTTAAAGGGCCAGGCCCTTGGCTTGGAAGGCGACCGATTGCCGCAAGGCACGCGCGCACGGGCTGAAGAATCGGCTTGCGCGGCGGTGGCAAATGCCATTACTGTATATGGATACAGTAGATCGTACCCTAACCAGCAAAAGGCACAGAGGTGATGAATGGCCGTCGAAGTGGTGTACCGCAGCAGCCGCGACCCGGAGCGCTTGTTCATGGATAAGGCCGAAGCAGACCGTCACGACAAGATGCTCGAACTGGCCGAGCGCCTGGCCGAAGTGCTGCACAAGGCAGTGCCCTCGCTGACCGAGCAGCAGGTCGAGGAAGCCGGCATCTACATGGCCAGGAACCGCGATGTGTTCGCCCGGGCGTTCAAGAGCCAGCCGGATGCGTTGGCCGAGTTGCTCGAGGCGCCAGCAGCCGAGTAATTGCTGCGCTGGCCTTGGCTGGAGCGGCCGTCAGCCGTAGAGCAACCGCTCCGCCAGCATCTGCGCCACCCGCGCCGGCGAGCGTTTCTCCGCCTGCGCATGGCCAAACACTTCGGTCAGCCGCGTTGGTATGCGCGCCAGGTGCGCGGTGATGGTACCCAGATCCTCGCCACGATGGGTAAGCGCCACATAGATCAACCCACCGGCGTTGATCACGTAGTCAGGCGCATACAGAATCCCGCGCGATTCCAGCTGGTCGGCCACCTGCAAGGTGGTCAACTGGTTGTTCGCCGCCCCCGCCACCGCCGCGCAACGCAGTTGCATCACGCTCTGCCCGTTCAGCACCGGCCCCACGCCACAAGGCGCGAATATGTCGCAAGGGGTGCTGATCAACGCGTCGTTGGTGATCGGCTTGGCATCGAACTGCTCCACCGCCAGCCGCACCCGCCCCGGGTCCAGGTCGCTCACCAGCAAATCGGCTCCCGCCGCGTGCAGTTGCTCGGCCAGCGCATAACCGACATTGCCCAGCCCTTGCACCGCAACCCGCAACCCTTGCAGGTCATCACTGCCAAGCCGGAACGAGGTGGTCGCCCGAATCCCGGCGAAAACTCCCATCGCCGCATGCGGGGATGGATCACCGCAGGCCGTGGTGCTGGTCACATGCGGGGTACTCTGGGCAATGCAGTCCATGTCCAGGGTTGAGGTGCCGCTGTCTATGGCAATGATGAAACGCCCTTGCAACGTATCGACGAAGCGGCCAAAGGCCTCGAACAGCGCCGCTCGGTTTTCCACATGCGGGTTGCGCATGATCACCGCCTTGCCGCCGCCCAGTGGCAGGCCGGCCAGCGCAGCCTTGTAACTCATGCCCTGGGCCAGGCGAATGGCATCGGTCATGGCGCTTTCGTCATCGGCATACGGCAGGTAGCGGCAACCGCCCATGGCCGGTCCCAACTGTTCACTGTGGATCGCCACCACGGCCTTGAGCCCGGTGGGCGGGTCGGTGAACAGGTGCAGCGACTGGGTGCGGGTGCTTTGCATCAGTGCGAACATCGACTGGCTCCCCTGAGAGGTGCTCATTCCAGTATAGGCTTGGCCCTTGGGCCGATGCCGCTGCCGGACCACTGGACGAAACCGCGCACGGCGGCTAATACTCAAGCGTGAGTGGAGAAGCCCCATGAAGCCACGTCAAGCCTGCCTGGCCTGCCTGGAACGCAAGCCCGTCGCCCTGCTGGAAGCCGCATTGTGGATTGCCGCCGAGCATGACTGCAGCGTCGAGCCTGCGGCCAGCCTTGCCACACTGCATGACCTGCAACGCGAGATCAGCGCCAACCTGCCAATGCTGCCGCTGTGCGAGCTGGCCCAACCACTCCTGCGCCAGCTCAATGCCCTGGGCTTCCAGCAGGATGAGTACCATCCCCTGCGCCCACATGCCGCGCTCATGGACAAGGTGCTGCAGCGCCGCCGTGGCCAACCGCTGACCCTGGCCATACTCACCCTGGAATTGGCCGGGCGCCTGTCCATCCCCCTTGAGGGCGTGGGCTTTCCCGGCCATTTCCTGCTGCGCGTGCCGGGTGCCGACCACCTCCTCGACCCCTGCGGCGGCCGACGCCTGTACCCCAACGATTGCCGCGAACTACTGGCACGTCAGTTCGGCCCGCAGGTAGCGCTGACTGCCGAGCACATGCGCAGTGCCAGCCCCGCGCAGATACTGCAACGCCTGTCACGCAACCTGCGCCAGTTGCACATCAGCAATGACGACCACATGGCAGCGCTGATCGATGCCGAACGGGTCATGCAACTGGGGCCGGCGCAAGTCAGCGACTATGTGACCCGCGCCTCGCTCTACCAGCATCTGGATTGCCCGCAGGCCGAGCGCTTCGACCTGGAGCATGCTTTGCTGCTGACGGAAGACCCGGTCCAGCGCCTGAAGCTGTCCGAGCGTATCGGCAAGCTTCCGGCGGCGAACCGTTCCATTCACTGAGCCGGGCAGTCCGGCTGCCGGGAAGGGTGTGCCTTGGCAAACGCCGGGTGCCCGGCGGCCAGGGCGGCAACCCGCAGGATGCGCGGGAAGCCGTCGAGGTCGATGTTGAAACGTTCGGCCGCGTACAACTGAGGGATCAAGTAGACGTCCGCCAGGCCTGGCTCATCGCCGAAACAGAAGCCGTGATCGCCGATCAGTTGTTCCACCGCTGCCAGCCCTTGGCTGATCCAGTGGCCAATCCACTGGTTGACCTGGGTCTCGTCATGCCCGGCCTGGCGCAGCCGGTTGAGCACGCTGACATTGTGCAACGGATGGATGTCGCAGCCGATGATCGCTGCCACACCACGCACCTTGGCGCGCACCTCCGGCGTGGCAGGCAGCAGCGCGGGCTGTGGATAAACCTCTTCCAGGTACTCGATGATCGCCGGAGACTGCACCAGCAGCTCACCGCCGTCAGTGCGCAAGGCTGGCACACGGCCCTGCGGATTGACGGCGACATAGGCAGCACCGCGTTGCTCACCCTGCAGCAGGTTGACCGGCAGGGACTGGTAGGCCAGCCCCTTCAGCGCCAGGGCAATGCGCACCCGATAGGACGAGGTGGAACGGTAATAGGTGTACAGCTCCATGCCCTGCCTCCTCAGTTGGCCGCGATGACCGTGCCGCGGCACTCGCCGAAGCCGATGCTGGCCACGCCATCACGTACGCAACGGCCACGCAGGATGATTTCGTCGCCGTCCTCGAGGAACTTGCGTACCTCGCCACTGGCCAGTTCCACCGGGTGCTTGCCGCCTTCGGTGATCTCCAGCAGGCTGCCGAACGAACCGGGCGTGGCGCCCGACAGCGTGCCCGAACCGAACAGGTCGCCCGGCTGCAGCTGGCAGCCGTTGACGCTGTGGTGCGTCACCAGCTGCGCCACGGTCCAGTACATGCTGCGGGTGTTGCTCAGGGTCAGGCGATGCGGGGCCATGCGCTGCTCGCGCATGCGCTCGGTCAGCAGCAATACCTCGAGTTCGATATCGAATGCACCGGCGGCCTGGTCGCGCTTGTCCAGCAAGTACGACAGTGGCTGCGGGTCGCCTTGCGGGCGTGGCGGCTGGGCACAACGGAAGGGTTCCAGCGCTTCGGCAGTGACTACCCACGGTGAGATGCTGGTAACGAAACTTTTCGACAGGAACGGGCCCAGCGGCTGGTATTCCCAGGCCTGGATATCCCGGGCCGACCAGTCATTGAGCAGGCACAGGCCTGCCACGTGCTCGGCGGCATCACCGATCGGGATCGCCTGGCCGAAGTCATTGCCCTGGCCGATCCAGATGCCCAGTTCCAGCTCGTAGTCCAGGCGCGCGCAAGGGCCGAAGCTCGGTTCGCTGTGCCCGGCCGGCAGGGTCTGGCCCTTGGGGCGACGCACGTCGGTGCCGGACGGACGGATGGTCGAGGCGCGGCCGTGATAACCGATCGGCACGTACTTGTAGTTGGGCAGCAGCGGGTTGTCAGGGCGGAACAGCTTGCCGACGTTCTTGGCGTGCTCGATGCCCACGTAGAAGTCGGTGTAGTCACCAATCTGCGCCGGTACATGCAACTGGCAGGCGCTGGCCGGATACAACGCAGGCTGCAGGGCCGCCTGGTGCTCGCTGTGCTCGCCTAGCAGCACCTGCAGACGCTCGCGCAGGGCCACGCGAGCGCTGCGACCGAGGGCGAAGAATGCGTTCAGAGCGCCACCGCGGGTGGCCTCGACAGCAGCCTTGGCGGCACCGTCGAACAGGCCGGCGGCCAGCACTGCCTCAAGGTCGAGGATCGCATCGCCAATGGCCACGCCACAGCGCCTGGCTTCACCGGGCCGGCTGAATATGCCCAACGGCAGGTTCTGCAGCGGGAAGTCGCTGTGCCCGTTGGCGTGCTCCACCCAGCTACGGGCAATGGCGGTCTGGTTCATGGGTTATCTCCGGTTCGGGTTGAAGGTGCTCGGCAAGGTGGCCCAGCAACTATCGTAGTCGGCCTGCAATTGCGGGCATTCGAGGGCCTGCAGGCTCGGGCGCAGCACCTGGCTGGTCTCGAACATGAAGGCCATGGTGTTGTCGATCTTGTGCGGCGCCAGGTCGGCGGCAATGGCCTTTTCGCAGGTTTCGGCATCGGGACCGTGGGCGCTCATTACTCCGTGCAGCGAGGCACCACCGGGCAGGAAACCCTCGGCCTTGGCGTCGTAGGCACCGTTGATCAGGCCCATGAACTCGTTCATCAGGTTGCGGTGGAACCATGGTGGACGGAAGGTGTTCTCGGCCACCATCCAGCGTGGCGGGAAGATCACGAAGTCCATGTTGGCCATGCCGTGCACGCTGGTCGGCGAAGTCAACACAGTGAAGATCGACGGGTCCGGGTGGTCGAAGCTGACCGTGCCGATGGTGTTGAAGCGCCGCAGGTCGTACTTGTATGGCACGTTGCTGCCGTGCCAGGCGACCACGTCCAGCGGCGAGTGCTGCAGTTCGCAGGCCCAGTGCTCGCCCAGGAACTTCTGCACCAGCTGCACCGGGCCTGCGGCCTCTTCGTAATGCGCCACCGGGGTGAGGAAGTCGCGCGGGTTGGCCAGGCCGTTGCTGCCGATCGGGCCCAGGTCCGGGATACGCAGCGGTGCGCCGTGGTTTTCGGCAATGTAGCCACGCGCCTGGCCGTCGAGCAGCTCGACGCGGAACTTCATGCCGCGCGGGATCACCGCGATTTCCAGCGGTTCGACCTGCATTACCCCCAGTTCGGTGGCGATGCGCAGGCGGCCCTGTTCCGGCACCAGCAGCAGTTCACCGTCGGCGTTGAAAAACACCCGTTCCATCGAACGGTTGGCGCGGTAGATGTAGATGCTGACGCCGGCCGGTTTCTCTGCTGCCGAGTTGGCCACCATGGGTAGCCAGCCTTCGATGAAGTCGGTCGCTTCGCTGGGGATCGGCTGTGGGTTCCAGCGCAGGCGGTTTGGGGTGATGGCCCCCAGCGGGCCGCTCAGCGGCTGGCGCGCCAGGCGCTCGAACCGCGGATGTAGCGCAGACGGGCGAATTCGGTATAGCCAGGTGCGGCGCAACTCGCTGCGGGCCATGGTGAATGCCGTGCCCGAGAGCAGCTCGGCATACAGCCCGTATGGGGCTTTTTGCGGCGAGTTCTGCCCGACCGGCAGGGCACCTGGCAAAGCTTCGCTGGCAAATTCGTTGCCAAAGCCGCTGAGGTAGTGAAGGTCGGGTGACGTATCGCGATTCATCGATGCCTCCGGGCTCTGGCCGAGCCGTTGCGGGCAGCTGGCTGCCGGTCCCGATCGGGTTGGCAGCACGTCTGCATTGTTTTTATCGTAATCAGATTACGAATAACGTAATTTGCTCCGGGCAATGCGTCAAGCTATAAAGGCGCGACGCGAAGAATCCGGAAGCAGATGTCCATGACCAAAGCCAGCTCCCCCGCCGACAACGGCAAGCAGAAAGTCCGCTCGGCAGAGGTCGGCACCGACATCCTCAAGGCCCTTGCGGAACTCTCCCCCTCCACCTCGCTGTCGCGCCTGGCAGAGCACGTGCAGATGCCGGCGAGCAAGGTGCACCGTTACCTGCAGGCCCTGATCGCCAGCGGCTTCGCCGAGCAGGATGCAGCCACCAACCATTACGGCCTGGGGCGCGAGGCCCTGCGGGTGGGGCTGGCGGCACTGGGCAGCATCGATGTGCTGAAGATTGCCGCGCTGCCGCTGTCGCAACTGCGCGATGAACTGAACGAGAGCTGCTTCATTGCCGTATGGGGCAACCAGGGCGCGACCGTGGTCAGCATCGAGCCGGCAGTACGCGCGGTTACCGTGGTCACCCAGATCGGTTCGGTACTGCCGCTACTTACCTCATCCACCGGGCTGGTGTTCGCCGCCTACCTGCCCGAGCGCGAAACCGTGGAGTTGCGGGACCAGGAACTGGCCGCCCTGCAGCACAGTGCCGCCGATTACCAGGCAGTACTGGCCGGCATTCGCGAACGTGGCCTGCACCATGTGCACGGGCTGCTGATGCCGGGCGTGGATGCGCTGTCGGCCCCGGTATTCAACGCCATGGGGCAGATCGCTGCGGTGATGACCGTGGTCGGGCCAACCTCGATCTTCCATGCTGACGAGCATGGCCCGGCGGCGCAACGGCTGCTGGCGGCAGTACGGGAAACCAGCTGGCGCATGGGTTATACGCCTGCGGCACTATTGCCCGATGCGTAAAGGTGAATGTCATAAGCCGCTATTTTTCCTACAGGATCAAGCGCTTATTCTTAACTCACTGGCCGGCATGAAGGGCTCCCCCCCCCCCCGCCTTTCAGGCCTGCGAGGTTCACCGACGTAGATTTTGAAGCTCCTTGATCTGACGTCTCGATTGGCCGCTGCGGCTTGCAGCGGCCTTTTTTATCTGCCCTGAAAATAATCTTCACCTGTGCCGGCCTCTTCGCGGGCAAACCAGTGAAGAGGCTGGCACAGGCAGCAAAGGTTTCAGCCCAGTGGGTATTTCTGCAGGTTCGCCATCATCTGCTGCAATGCCTGCAAGCTGTCCTGCGGGTGCACCGCCCCCTCGAAGTCACCGATGCGCGCCCAGTTCTCCGCCACTTGCTCCGGGGTAAAGCCCTCGCGCGGATCGAACCCCACGCCCAGGCTACGCTCCCAACGCACCTTGCCCACCCAGCCGCCACCCACTTCGAACAGGTCCCCGCTGCCTTGGCACTGCTCGCTGCCCAGGTACACCACCAGCGGGCTGACCAGTTCGGGCTTGAGCCGCTCGAACACCTGGGGCGGGATCAGCCCTTCGGTCATTCGCGTGCCACCGGTAGGGGCAATGGCGTTGACCAGGATGCCATGCTTGCGCCCCTCGATCGCCAGGGTGCGGGTCAACCCGTACAGGCCCAGCTTGGCCATGCCATAGTTGGCCTGGCCAAAGTTGCCGTAGATACCGGATGTGGACGCGGTGAAGATCACTCGTCCCCAGTTCTGCTCGCGCAGGTGCGGCCAGGCAGCGCGGGTGACCTTGTAGGCCCCTTCGACATGCACCTGGTAGACCTGCTCCCAGTCGCTGTCTTCCATCTTGTGGAAGGTCTTGTCACGCAGGATGCCGGCGTTGTTCACCAGCACATCGACCCGGCCGAAGCTGTCCAGGGCCTGCTCGACGATACGTGCGCCATGGCTGACCGAATCATGGCTGGCAATGGCGCTGCCGCCAGCGGCGCGGATCTCCTCGACAACCCGGTCAGCGGCGGAGGCGCTGGCACCTTCACCATGGGTGGAACCACCGAGATCGTTGACTACCACCCGGGCGCCACGCGCGGCGAACAGCAACGCATGGGCACGGCCCAGGCCGCCGCCGGCTCCGGTGACGATCACCACGCGATCTTGCAGACGGACAGGCTCGCTCATGCTCATGGCTCCAGGCAGGTTCAGGTCCGCCGAGTGTCCGCCGCCGAGGGCGAACGGACAATCAAGCGCCTGCCGGCTGAATGCCTGGCAATAACGCAACGCGATGGTCGAAGGACCTGGTCAGGACCAGGCCATCTTCTGCGGGTAATTGCGCAGCGGTCGTTCGCGAAACACGAGGTAGTGGCGTAACACCTGGACCGGCGCCTCGGTATGCGGGTAGTGGCCGATGCCTTGCAACTGAACGGTATCCGGCGCTGGTACCAGTTGCCGGTAGCGCTCGACCATGTGCGCGCCAGACAGCGGGTCGACCATGCCAGTGATCAAGCGCAGCGGCACGCCTTCGCGTTGCATCGCGCCAACCCAGCGGTCGCGGTACAACCTGCGCTCCGGCATGTAACCAACCAGTTTGTGCAGCACGCGCGTACCATGGTTGGCGGTGATCAGGCTCCAGAAATCATCCAATACGCTTTCACTGGGATGGGTGCAAGGGCCATAGACCTGGATAAGGTTGCGCACCAGGTCGTCGCGCCCGAACGAGCGCCCTACCAGCCAGCCCACACGGCTGAGCAGCAGTTTCTGGATCAGCAGCATGCGGCAACTTTCCGGAAACAGCCCACTGTTGAGAAACGCACAGCTGGCGATGCGGGCGCGCTGTTCGTAATGCCGCGCCAGCAGTTCCTGGGCCACGCTGCCACCGTAGTCATGGGCCAGCAGGTGCACCGGCTGGTCGACCTGCAGTTCGGCGAGCAAGGCCTGCTGCAGGTCGGCCTGCTCCATCAGGCTGTAGACATGATCGACCGGTTTGGCCGAATCGCCAAAACCGAGCATGTCGCAGGCGATCACCCGGAAGCGTTGGGCCAAAGGCCCCCACAAGTAGTGCCAATCCCAGCTGGCGGTGGGGAAACCGTGCAACAGCAGCAGGGGCTCTCCTTGCCCTGCGGTCCAGTAGCGGATGCTCTGGCCCCGGAAGGTGAAGCTCTGTCCCCGGGTACGCCAGACGCACAATGGAATTTCGGCCATGGGCATCAGAAAGGTCCCGGTGAAGTGGTGTTGGCTGAACAAGGCAAGGCTGTGCTCATAGCATGTCACCTCGGCACTTACATGTGCTCTCTGAGTCGAGGCTGAGTCTAGCCAGCAGCCCAGGGCCTTGAACTTGCATTGCCAGCCAGCTTGATGACTGAGCGAGTCAGTGGCACGAACGGTCAGAGCAGCATGGCCAGCAGCGGTGCCGCGAACAGGTTCAGCAGACCGGTCAGGACCATCACCAGGCCCGCCACCGAACCCTCCTCGCGACCCACCTCATGCGCACGGCTGACCCCTGCACCATGGGCACCGACGCCAAACAGCGCCCCACGCGCCAGCGACGTGCGCAACGGCAACCAGCGCAGCAAAATGCCGCCGAACATGGCGCCGAGTACGCCGGTGAACATCACGAATACTGCGGTCAGCTCCGGTACGCCACCCAGGTCATGGGCCAGTGGCATGGCAAACGGCGTGGTGATCGAACGCGGCACCAACGACAGGCTGGTCGTACTGTCCAGCGCGAGCAGATGAGCCAGCCCCCAGGAACTGGCAATCGAGGCACTGCTGCCGGCGACCATGCCCGTCATCAGTGCCGGCCAGTGGCGTGCCAGCATGATCCGCTGCTGCCAGATCGGCACCGCGAATGCCACGGTCACCGGGCCGAGTACATTCATCAGCCAATGGGTATTGCGGGCATACTCGGCATAGGCGGTGTGCAGCGGTACCGCCACCGCCAGCAACAGGATCGGCACCAGGATCAGCGGCGACAGCAGGTAGCGCCCACTACGCCGGTACAGCCAGCGGCTGCCCAGATAGGCCAGCAGGGTCAGGGCGAGCCAGAACAGCGGCATGGGTTCAAGGCTCATGGCGCAACCTCCAGCGGCATACCAGTTCCACGGTCAGTGCGGTCACCACCATCACCATCAATGTACTCATGGCAATTACCAGCAAGATGCGCCAGCCTTCGTCACGGATCAGGGCGCCGTAGTCGAGCAGGCTCATCAATGCCGGAATGAAAAACAGCAGCATTTCGGCCATCAGCCAGCCCGCGCCCAGTTGCAGCATGGCCGGCTTGAGCACACCTGAAGCGAACAGTAGCAGCAGTAATGCCAGGCCCATCACACCACCCGGAATCGGCCAGCCCAACCAGGCAGCAAGCTGGCCGCCGAACAGGAACAGAAAACAAAGGGTCGCCAGTTCGAGCAACAGGCGCAGGGCTTTTTTCAGTAACGCGGGTTTCATGGGGGAGTCCTCGACAGGCCCTCATTTTAAGATCCGGCTGCCTAGGCCAGAAGCGAATTGTTAGACTACGCACCATTCCAGAATGGAATTGTGATCATGGAATTCAAACAGCTGCGCAGCTTTATCGAAGTCGTCCATCGCGGTGGTTTCACCCAGGCAGCGCAAACTCTGCACATCAGCCAGTCGGCCGTCAGCAAGCAAGTCGCCCAGCTGGAGCAAGATCTGGGCCAGCCATTGCTGGAGCGCCAGGCTTCACAACTGCACCTGACGGCAGCCGGGCGCATCGTGCTCGAGCGTGGCGAAGCGTTGCTGCGCCAACGCCAGGCACTGCTAGGCGAACTGGACGACCTCAGCCAGATGGGCCGCGGCGAATTGCGCCTGGGCTTGCCGATGCTGGGCAGCGACGCGCTGTTCGCCGGGTTGTTCGCCGAGTATCGGCGTCGCCACCCGAACATCGTCATTCAACTGCTCGAAGGCGGCAGCCGCAGCATCGAACAGGCTGTCAGAAGTGGTGAACTGGAGCTGGGCGGCAGCCTGACACCTGCTGACGAGGCGCTCGACTACCAGCCTTTCTGCAACGAGCCACTGGATGCCCTGCTGCCGGTCGGCCACGAGCTGGCGGACCAGGACGGGGTAGACCTGCGGCAGTTGGCCGACACTCCGTTTCTGCTGTACCAGCGCAGCTTCGTGCTCAACGACCGGTTGCTGAAGGCGTGCCAGCAACAAGGCTTTACCCCCAAGGAAGGCGGGCGCAGTGGCCAGGCAGACTTCCTTGCCGCGCTGGTGGCGGCGGGCCAGGGCGTGGTCTTGCTGCCCCGAGTGGTGGCAAAAGCACTGCAACGCCCTGGGGTAGTGCGTTTGCCGCTGCGCTCGCCAAAGGATCTGCGTTGGGACATCGCCTTCATCTGGCGGCGCGGGGCGTATCTGTCACGGGCAGCGCAGGCGTGGTTGGCGTTGGTGAACGAGCGGCCAGTGCCAGACGGCAAGGAATGAGTTGCCCTTGCTGGCCTCTTCGCGGGCGAACCCGCGAAGAGGCCGGTACAGGCAAAAGAAATTGTCAGGCTTTCAATGCAACAGCCAACTCAGCCAGCCAAGGCTCGGCATCCACTTCGGGGGTTACCGTCTCACTGGCGTCCAGGCGCAGCATCGGCTGTACTTCCCGCACGCCCAGCTCGGCGAACAGCTCGCGCATTTGCTCACCGCCACCGCAATAGGTATCGCCATAGCTGGAATCGCCCAGCGCGATCACCGCACCCGGCAGGCCACGCCAGGCCGCTGGCAGCGTATCGCGGATGCTGCTGTACAACGGCATGAGGCTGTCCGGCAGCTCGCCCATGCCTGTTGTCGAGGTGACGGCCAGCAGGGCGTCAGGGGTAAATCCTTCGAGGTCCTGCAAGGTAGCGCGCGCCGCATGCCAGGCCTCCAGGCCGGCAGCCTTGAGCAGCACTTCGGCGTGACGGGCGACTTCTTCGGCGGTGCCGTAGACCGATCCGGAAATAATGGCGACTTTCATCGAGTAGAGGATTCCGAAACTGAGTGAAAACGTAGGATACTAGCATTCAGCGCTGGCAAAAGGCCGCCTCTACTCTAGTCGCTTCTTCAGCCCTTCTTCGCCAATGGCCCCCGAACATGATCAACGCGCAACTATTGCAATCCATGGTCGATGCATCCAATGACGGGATCGTGGTCGCCGAACAGGAAGGCGACGACACCATCCTCATCTACGTGAATGCCGCCTTCGAACGCCTGACCGGCTATAGCCGTGACGAAATCCTTTATCAGGATTGCCGCTTCCTGCAGGCCGACGACCGCGACCAGCTTGGCCGCGCCCGCATTCGCAAGGCGCTGGCCGAAGGCCGCCCGTGCCGCGAAGTGCTGCGCAACTACCGCAAGGATGGCAGCACCTTCTGGAATGAACTGTCGATCACCCCGGTGAGGCACGACGTCGAACAACGCACTTACTTCATCGGTATCCAGAAAGACGTGAGCCGCCAGGTCGAACTGGAGCGGGAGCTGGCCGAAATGCGCGCTCGTCCGAAACCCGACGAACGCAGCTGAACCAAGCGCGAAGCTCGCGGTCAATCGCGTTGAAGAAATTGTCACCCTCGAGTTCGATCATGCAAGCAGAAGCGCTCCTGACTCAGGACGAGCTGGACTTCATACAGAGCATGCAGCATTCGCCGCAACTGAACCTGGCCGACCCCATGTCGAGCCTGCTGGTCAATGGCGATCGCCGAATCCAGAGCTTGCTCACCCGTCTGGTGGCCAACGAGCAAGTCACCTTGCAGGCCCAGTTCAACAACCAGCAGATCAGCTTCCCGCTGCAACTGGTGGAAGACGAGTTCCACGCCCTGCACCTGCAACTGGGCTCGCCGGAAATCTACGAAGACGGCCCCAGTTTGCGCCCGTGGCGCCTCTCGCTGGAACAGCCGAGCGCGTTGCTCGATGCCCATGGCCAGGACAGCGGCCTGTGGGTTCGTGACATATCGTTCAAAGGTACGCTGGTTGAAATCCGTGGCTTGCCCACAGCGCCTACCCGCTTCGAACTATGCTTCGCCCCTGGTGGCATCAACCCCATCGAACTGCTGGGTGTGTTGAGCCGGCGCATCGGCCCGGACCTGGCCGCCTATGACCTCAGCCAAAGCCCGGCAGAAGAGATCGAGCGCCTGCGCGACTACATTCTGCAGGCCCACCGCCGGGCTCACCCCGAACTGCACACTCAGGTATCCAGCTGACCGGCCAGAAATTGCCGCAAACGCTGGCGCATCACGCTGCCCTGCGCGCCCAGGCAGGCTATCGCGCTGCCCGCCAGGCTGTCCTGTGCCAGCTCCGCCGCTTCACCGGCCAGTAGCAACGGGCACTCGAGCCCGGCCACCAGGCGCGCCAGGCGTCGACTGACCTCTACGGTAAGGGACTGGTGCGAAAACAGCACCAGGGCATCCGGCTTCAGGCGCTCGCAGACCAGCGCCAGTTCCGCCAGCGGCTGGCCGTTCGGCAACAGGGTCACACCAATCTCGTCGCTGCCCAGAATCAGGCTGGTCACCAGCAATTCCAGCTCGTGGGACTGCCCCGGAAGCGGCGCCAGCAGTACTGTGCGCCGGCGTGGCGCGTGGGCAAGCTGCAGGCGGGCGAACACCCGGCCACGCAGGAACTGGTCAAGGAACAGCCACTCGCTGGCTTGCCCGTAACTGCCCTGCCCGACCGCAAGGTCATGCCACACTGGCATGAACACTTCGCTGAACACCTGGTCCAGGGTACTTGCGGCGAACACCTCGTTAAACAAGCGGTCCAGGCCTGCCGCGTCAAACCGTTGCAGCGCCTGGCGAATCTGCTGTTGCCAGCGCGCCCAGGCGTCAGTCGCCGCGCCTGCCGGCCCGGCAAGGGCATGGTCGCGCGCGAGAATGCTGGCGACCTTGCTCACCGCCACACCGCGCTCCAGCCAGCCGAGGATGCGCCGCACGTCATCGATGTCGGCCTGCGAATACAGGCGATGACCACTGTCGGTGCGGGTTGGCTGGATCAGGCCATAGCGGCGTTCCCAGGCGCGCAAGGTCACGGCATTGACGCCGGTCAGGCGGGATACCTCACGGATCGGAAACAGGTCCTGCTGCATCAGGCCCGCATCGATCACTGGATTACGTCCCTGTTCGTTCATCTTCACGGAGTATCCTGTGGGCGGAAGTCGAGCACTAGTCTACTACGACGTCGACGGCCGCAGGGATCGACCGTTTGCCGGCTGACATTTGCCGATGCACGCCGATACGCGATAATCCGCGCCCGATTCTTGCATGCATGCCTGCGTCGCCCACCACCCCGGACGACTCAGCCAGAAGGGCCAGCTACCCGCCAGCCCTGTAGCCAGGAGATACACGATGTCTACCCCACCCGTTACCCTGATGGTTTCGCGCCGCGCCGCCCATGGCCGCTACCAGGACCTGCTGGCCTGGCTGCATGAAGGCGAGCAGTTGGCTACCGACTTCCCCGGCTACCTCGGCTCGGGCATCCTCGCCCCACCCAGCGATGGCGATGAGTTCCAGATCATCTTCCGCTTCAGTGACGAACCCACATTGCATGCCTGGGAGCACTCCGCTTCGCGCCGGGCCTGGTTGCAACGTGGCAATGGCCTGTTTGAACGCCCCAGAGAAGCGCGCGTAAGCGGTATCGATGACTGGTTCGGCACCAACACGGTGCAAAAACCGCCGCGCTGGAAACAGGCCGTGGCTATATGGCTGGCTTTCTTCCCGGTCTCGCTGGTGTTCAACCTGGTGTTCGGGCACTGGCTGGCAGCGCTGGATCTGCTGCCTCGGGTACTGCTCAGCACCCTGGCCCTGACGCCTGTGATGGTCTACCTGTTCATCCCGCTGTCCACCCGCCTGCTGGCCGGCTGGCTACAGGCCGTGCCACGCGGTGGACCAGCACTGCGCAGCCGCTGAGCGCAGCGGTACAAGAGCAAAATTCTTGAGGTATGCTGGGCGGCAACGACAGACCAGACAAGTTGACCGCCCGAACATGAACAGCCCAATTCTCGTAACCGGAGCCAGCCAGCGTGTCGGGCTGGCCCTGGCCCTTGAACTGGCCCAGGCAGGCCACACGGTGGTCAGTGCCAGCCGCAGCGCCCAGCCAGGGGCGGCCCACCCGAACATCGTGCAGTTCCAGGCCGACCTGTGCCAGGCGGCCGACCGCCAGGCCCTGATCGACTACTTGCATAGCCATTACGATGGCCTGCGCGCCATCATCCATAACGCCTCGCTGTGGCTGGACGATGGCCTCGACAATCTCGAAACCATGTTCCGCCTGCACGTCGAAGCCCCCTACCACCTCAACCTGGCGCTGGGCGACCTGCTGGCCAGGGAGGAAAAGGCCGACATCATCCACATTTGCGACGAAACCTCTTCGCGCGGCAGCAAAAGCCATATCGGTTATGCCGCAACCAAGGCCGCGTTGCAGAACATGGTGCTGTCGTTCGCCGAAAAATATGCGCCCAAGGTGCGTGTGAACGGTATCCTTCCCGGGCTGCTGATCCTCAAGGAAGGGGGCGACGAAACCTATCGCCAGCAAACCCTGAAGAAGGCCTTGCTGGAATTCGAACCCGGCGCCGGCCCGCTGATCGAGACGGTCAAGTACCTGCTCGCCAGCCAGTACAGCACCGGCAGCCAGGTGGTCATCAACGGTGGCCGCCACCTGAAGAACCGCATGACCTGAGAGAAGCCAATGACCCCACAGCAACAGCTCGAACTCGAGGCCGCCGCGTTCCGGCGCCTGGTCGAACACCTGCAAAAGCGCACCGACGTCCAGAACATCGACCTGATGAACCTGTCCGGTTTTTGCCGCAACTGCCTGTCCAAGTGGTACAAGGCGGCAGCCGACGAGCGCCAGCTCGACGTAAGCCTCGACGACGCCCGCGAAGCGGTATACGGCATGCCATACGCCGAGTGGAAAGCCCAATACCAGAAAGAAGCCAGCGCCGAGCAACAAGCGGCGTTCGAAAAAGGAAAACCTCGTGACTGACCTCGACACCCTGCGCGCCAGCCTGGCAAGCGGCAAACACGTGTTCGCCGACACCCTGGCGTTCATTGCCGACCATTACAGCTACCAGCCACAAGCCTTCGACAACGGCGGCGTGGCGAATGCGGCCGGGCAGAACGAAGGCTCGTGCAAGACCCTGGGCCTGGCGCTGCTGGAAGGGCTGAGCGACCAGGAAGCGCTGCTGGCCTTTGGCGAGCACTACCGTGACGTGCTGGCCACGCCCGAGGGCAGCGACCATGGCAACATCCGCGCGCTGATCAAGCATGGCCTGGCCGGTGTGAAGTTTGCCGGGCTGCCGCTTTCGCGCAAGGCCTGAAATTGCCGGGGCTGCTTTGCAGCCCCGAATCTGTATCAACCTCAGCTGATGATTATCCCCGGCACGCCAGCTGCCAACCCACCCCGCTGCAACCACTGCACCGCAACCGGCCACAAACTCTCGCGAAACCGATCATGGAAGAACGCGAAATGGCCAATTTCCCCGACCGAGATATCCCCAGGCGCAATGCGCAAGTGGCAGCGTTCAGCACCCTGCAGGTAGCCCAGCAGGCGCTCCGTCGCCGCCACGGTACCAAAGGGGTCGTCGGTCAGGCTGATCGCCAGCGTCGCCGCCCGCACCTGGGCGAACGGTAGCATCGCCAGCGCCCGCCCGCTGGGGCGTTGCTCATAACGCGGGGTACGTGTGGCCCAGTCATGCACCACGCCGGATGGCGTGTCCTCCAGCCAGCCCAGGCGCTTGCCGGGGAAATAACCGAACACCCGGGTGAGCAGCGGCATCAGCACATGCCACTTGCCGAACAGCTGCCAGCGCTGCCCGGCCGCGTAATCTCGCCAGTAGGCGAATTGCGCGCCGACCATCACCACCCGGCGTACCTGCCCCGCAGACGGCGCCAAGCCCACTGCGCAGCCGCCAAAGCTGTGTCCCACCACGTCCACCGGCTGGCCGGGGAAATGTTCTGCTGCGTGCGCAAGCATGGCTTCGAAATCCAGCCGGCCCCAGTCGCTCCAGCTGGCCTGGAAGCCGCGCAGCGATGACGGGCGGGATTCGCCGATACCGCGGTAGTCGTAGGTCAGCACATCGCAGCCTTGGGCGAACAGGTAGTCGGCAAAGCGCGAGTAATAGCGGCAGCGTACCGAAGTGGCAGCATTGATGATCACCAGCGGCCGCTGGGTGTCAGGTTGGGCGTGGCGCCAGCGGAAGCCGCCGAGAATGTAGCCGTCGGCTGCGGCGTGGCGAAAGGCGGTGGCAGGTTGGGCAAGGCTGCTCATGGCACATTCCCTGTTGTCGTGCGCCAAAGCTAGCAAAAAATCGTCAGCCTGTGCTGGCCCTGTCACCGCCAAGCCAGCTCCCACAGGTATTCCGCAAATTTGAAGGCCTGCGGACACTCTGTGCGGAAACTGGCTTGCCGGCAATGAGGCCAGCGCAGCTTCAGCTTACAGCTCGATGCAGTCGAACTTCACATCGGTAGCCACGTCTTCGTCGTAATTGACGTCAGCGCGCTCGAAGCCGAACAGGTTGAGGAACTGCTTCTTGTAACCGGCATAGTCGGTCAGCTCGAACAGATTCTCGGTGGTCACCTGTGGCCACATGGCCTTGCAGGCATCCTGCACGTCGTCACGCAGTTCCCAGTCGTCCAGGCGCAGACGGCCCTTCTCATCTACCTCGGCCGGCGCACCGTCGGCGCGGTACATGCGGTCGCGGAACATGCGGTCCAGCTGGTCCTGGGTACCTTCGTGAACACCCTTCTCCTGCATGATCTTGAAGACCATCGACAGGTACAGTGGCATCACCGGGATGGCCGAACTGGCCTGGGTAACCACCGACTTCAGCACCGCCACGTTGGCACCGCCCTTGATTTCAGCGGCCAGTTTCTGGTCCAGGCGCAGGGCGGTTTCGTCCAGGTCCTGCTTGGCCTGGCCCAGCGCACCGTGCCAGTAGATCGGCCAGGTGATTTCGGTACCGATGTAGCTGAAGGCCACGGTGCGGGCGCCTTCGGCCAGCACGTTGGCGCCCGCCAGGGCATCGATCCACAGCTGCCAGTCCTGGCCGCCCATGACGGTAACGGTGTCTTGGATTTCCTGCTCGGTGGCCGGCTCGATGCTGGCCTCGATGATGGTGTCCTTGTTGGTGTCGATGGCGGTCGACTTGTAGGGCTGGCCGATCGGTTTCAGCGCCGAACGCACCAGTTCACCGGTCTGCGGCAGCTTGCGCACCGGCGAGGCCAGCGAGTAGATGACCAGGTCGACCTTGCCACCCATTTCGTTCTTGATCAGCTCGATGACCTTGGCGCGCGCTTCGTCGGAGAAGGCATCACCGTTGATCGACTTGCTGTACAGGCCTTCGGCCTTGGCGAACTTGTCGAAGGCGGCAGCGTTGTACCACCCAGCGGTACCGGCCTTGGTCTCGGTGCCAGGCTTTTCGAAGAACACACCCAGGGTGTCGGCCTTGAAGCCGAACGCCGCGGTGATACGGGCTGCCAGGCCGTAGCCGCTGGAAGCGCCGATGACCAGGACCTTCTTCGGGCCATCCTCGCGCACGCCCAGCTTGCGGGTGGCTTCGATCTGGTCACGGACGTTGAGCTCGCAGCCCTTCGGGTGAGTCGTGGTGCAGATGAAACCGCGAACCTTAGGATGAATGATGGCCAATGTCTGTACCTCGTCAGGTTTATGCCGGGGAAGCGCCACCATTGGGCGATTCCGAATGAATTGATCAGAGGGTGAGACTACCCTCGCTGGTTATCCGACACATATTACGGGCTGATCAGGGGGATGCAAAACGGAGCTTCGCCGATACCGGCCCTTTCGCCGCGGTTCGGCGCGCAACAGCCGGTGCACTCGGTCGTGGGGCCGATGCGCGTCGGCTTTGCGCCTATTCATTGGATTTCCACATCAATCGCTAAGAAAAACAAACTTAACAAATGAGCCAAAGCCACCGATGCTTGAAGCACTACGCCCATCGGAGAACAACAACATGAACGACGTGGTTATCGTCGCTGCAACCCGTACCGCCATCGGCAGTTTCCAGGGCGCCCTCGCCACAGTCCCTGCGGTAGACCTCGGTGCCGCCGTGATCAAGCGCCTGCTGGAGCAGACCGGGCTGGAGCCGGCGCAGGTCGATGAAGTGATCCTCGGCCAGGTGCTTACCGCCGGTGCCGGGCAGAACCCGGCACGCCAGGCTGCGATCAAGGCCGGCCTGCCCTACAGCGTACCGGCGCTGACCCTGAACAAGGTCTGCGGTTCGGGCCTCAAGGCCCTGCACCTGGCAGCCCAGGCCATCCGTTGCGGTGATGCCGAGGTGGTCATCGCCGGAGGCCAGGAGAACATGAGCCTCGCCCCCTACGTGATGCCCTCGGCCCGCACCGGCCAGCGCATGGGCCACGGCCAGCTGATCGACAGCATGATCAGCGACGGCCTGTGGGACGCTTTCAACGACTATCACATGGGTATCACGGCGGAAAACCTGGTGGACAAGTACGGCCTCAGCCGTGAGCAGCAGGACGCCTTTGCCGCCGAGTCGCAGCGCAAGGCGGTGGCGGCGATCGAGGCGGGCCGCTTCGATGATGAGATCACGCCGATCATGCTGCCGCAGAAGAAGGGTGAGCCCAAGGTCTTCGCGCGGGACGAACAACCACGCCAGGACACCACCACCGAGTCCCTGGGCAAACTGCGCCCGGCGTTCAGGAAGGACGGCAGCGTCACCGCCGGCAACGCCTCCAGCCTGAACGATGGCGCTGCCGCCGTGATGTTGATGAGTGCCGCCAAGGCCGAGGCCCTGGGTTTGCCGGTGCTGGCCAGGATTGCAGCCTATGCCAGTGCTGGCGTAGACCCGGCGATCATGGGTATCGGCCCGGTTTGCGCGACCCAGCGTTGCCTGGACAAAGCCGGATGGCAGCTGGCCGAACTGGACCTGATCGAAGCCAACGAAGCCTTCGCCGCGCAGGCGCTGGCGGTGGGCAAGGCGCTGGCGTGGGATGCGGCGCGGGTGAACGTCAATGGTGGAGCAATTGCCCTCGGCCATCCGATCGGGGCGTCCGGATGCCGGGTGCTGGTGACCCTGCTGCACGAAATGATCAAGCGCGATGCCAAAAAAGGCCTGGCCACCCTGTGCATCGGTGGCGGGCAAGGCGTGGCGTTGGCGATCGAGCGCTGATCACCACTCGATTCGGGCAGGCCCGGCCTCTTCGCGGGTAACCCCGCGAAGAGGCCGGCACAGGCTACAACAGATCAGGCACTGGTACGCAGCTCGCGGGCAGCAGCAACCATATTGATCAGCGCTGCCTCGGTCTCCGGCCAGCCACGGGTCTTCAGCCCGCAATCCGGGTTGACCCACAGGCGTTCGGCGGGGATACGCCGGGCCGCCTTGCGCAACAGCTTGACCATTTCCTCGCGGCTCGGCACCCGCGGCGAGTGGATGTCGTACACCCCCGGGCCGATCTCGTTGGGGTAGGCAAACCGCTCGAATGCCGCCAGCAATTCCATGTCCGAACGCGAAGTCTCGATGGTGATCACGTCGGCATCCATTGCCGCGATCGACTCGATCACGTCATTGAACTCGCTGTAGCACATGTGGGTGTGAATCTGGGTTTCGTCGCGCACGCCCGAGGCACACAGGCGGAAAGCCTCGGTAGCCCACTCCAGGTAATGGGCCCAGGCGCCGTGGCGCAGCGGCAGGCCTTCGCGGAAGGCCGCTTCGTCGATCTGCACGATCCGGATCCCCGCCGCTTCCAGGTCGAGTACTTCGTCGCGGATCGCCAATGCCAGCTGACGCGCCTGCACCTCGCGGCTGACGTCCTCGCGTGGGAACGACCACATCAGCATGGTCACCGGGCCGGTCAGCATGCCCTTCATCACCTTACCGGTCAGGCCCTGGGCATACGTGATCCATTCCACGGTCATGGCCTTCGGCCGGCTCAGGTCGCCAACGATTACCGCCGGCTTCACGCAGCGCGAGCCATAGCTCTGTACCCAGCCGAAGCGGGTGAAGGCATAGCCATCGAGCTGCTCGGCGAAGTACTCGACCATGTCGTTGCGCTCGGCCTCGCCGTGTACCAGCACATCCAGGCCCAGGTCTTCCTGGATTTGCACCGCATGGCGGATCTCGCTGTGCATGGCCTCGACATAATCGGCCTCGGTCAGCCTGCCTTGCCGGTAGGCCTGGCGTGCCAGGCGAATCGCCGACGTCTGCGGGAACGAACCAATGGTTGTGGTCGGGAACGCTGGCAGGCCGAGCCGCGCACGCTGCTTGCCGATACGCTGGGCAAACGCCGACTGGCGCTGGCTGTCGGCGGGCTTGATTGCGGCCAGGCGGGCTTGCACGGCGGGTTTGTGGATGCGTGGTGAAGCAGCGCGGCTGGCCTGCACGGCCCGGCTCTGCGCCAGGGCAGCGGCGACATCCGCGGCCCGCGGGTCATCGATGGCCTTGGCCAGCAGCGCCACCTCCTGGCACTTCTGCACGGCAAAGGCCAGCCAGCTTTGCAGCTCGGCATCCAGCTGGTCTTCACGTTCCAGATCCACCGGGCTGTGCAGCAGCGAGCAGGACGGTGCCACCCACAGCCGGTCGCCAAGGCGTTCATGGGCGTGGCGCAGTACCTCCAGCGCCTGCTCCAGGTCGCAGCGCCAGACATTGCGGCCGTTGACCAGGCCCAGCGACAGCACCTTGTAGGCCGGCAGGCGGTCGAGGATGGTCGGGTACTGCTCCGGCGCCCGCACCAGGTCGATATGCAGGCCATCGACCGGCAGGTTGGCGGCCAGGCCAAGGTTGTCTTCCAGGCCGCCGAAGTAAGTGGCGATCAGCTTCTTCAGCGGCGCGCGCTGAATGATGTTGTAGACACGCTCGTAGGCGTTCTTCCAGTTCTGGGGCAGGTCCAGGGCCAGGATCGGCTCATCCAGCTGCACCCATTCCACTCCCTGGGCAGCCAGGCGGTTGAGGATCTGGTCATACAGCGGCAACAGACGATCGAGCAGCTCCAGTTTGTCGAAATCGCCGCCCTTGGCCTTGCCCAGCCACAAGTAGGTCAGCGGGCCAATCACTACCGGCTTGACCGTGTGGCCAAGGGCGTGGGCTTCGTCCACTTCTTCGAACAACTGCTCCCAGCTGAGGGCGAACTGCTGGTCGGCGGTGAATTCGGGGACCAGATAGTGGTAATTGGTGTCGAACCACTTGGTCATTTCCTGGGCGTGGGCGCCGCCACAGCAGCTGTCTCCGACGGCACCACGGGCCATGGCGAACAGGGTTTGCAGGGTGGGCCGGGCAGCGCCGTTGCTGGCAAAGCGCTGGGGGATGACGCCGAAAGTCAACGAGTGGGTCAGTACCTGGTCGTACCAGGCGAAGTCGCCGACCGGCAGCAATTCGATGCCGGCGTCTTTCTGCACCTGCCAGTGGCGGGCACGCAGCTCGCGGCCGACGGCGCGCAGGCCGGCTTCGTCGAGTTCGCCCTTCCAGAAGGCTTCCTGGGCCTTTTTCAGCTCGCGGTCGCGGCCGATACGTGGAAAGCCCAGATTGTGTGCCAGTGCCATGTCTTGTCCCTCAGCATGCATAAATGAATGAGGGGATTTTCCGGGCACCGGCATCTTGAGACAAACTCATTAAATTTAAGATGAACTCAAGATTTTCTCATGTTTGTGAATTTGTACTGCCTGTACTGGCCCTTTCGCGGCTAAAGCCGCTCCTACAGGTACCGCGCCACCCTGTGGGAGCGGCTTTAGCCGCGAAAGGGCCGGCACAGGCAAACCCGGATGTCTCATTCAGAGCACCACCCTGCGCATCCGGACATGACCGCACCCGCCTTCTGCCGCACAATGCCACCCTGACCAAACCAGGTACCCGGCCCCATGAGCCTGCTGAAAACCGCGCTGCGCGAAAACACCTTCGTCTGCGTCATGGAGTTCGTCCCCAAGCCCTCCACAGAACGCTTCGCCGCCATGGACGCGATCCTGGCCCGCGCGCATCTGTGCGGCTGGCCAATGACCGTGGCCATCGGCGACCGCGTCGGCAGCCCGCTGGACATGTCACCGCTGGACGCTCTCGCCTCCTTCAGCAACCCGGTACCGGCCCTGCCGCATTTCTCCGGCAAGGACCGTGAACGTCATCACCTGCTCGCCCAACTGCAACGCATGGATGCAGCCGGCCTCGACCAGCTGCTGCTGTTGACCGGCGACCGCCTGCCCGGCCATCAGCCTGGGCAACGCCCGGTGCGCTACCTGGAGTCGGTCGCCGCCCTCCAGATTGCCCGCCAGGCCTGCCCGCACTGGCTGCTCGGCGCAGCCCTCAACCCGTTCAAGTACTGCGAGGAGGAAGGCGGCGCCCAGTACTTCAAGGCCGAGAAAAAGCTGGCGGCCGGCGCCGATTTTTTCACCCTGCAACTGGGCTTCGATGCCGGCAAACACCAGGAAGCCATGCACTGGATGAGTCGCCAGGCCACACCGAGGCCGATGCTGGCCTGCCTCATGAGCCTTACCCATGGGCGGGCGGCGATGCTCGACCATGTCGCCGGGGTGACCGTCACGCCGTCCATGCGCGACCTGCTCGAAGCTGAAGCAGGCCAGTCCAAGGCCTTTGCCCAGGCACGCAGCATTGACCGCCTGGCCTTGCAGATCATCGGTGTCAAGCTGATGGGCTATGCCGGTGTGCACCTGTCAGGTATCCACGAACTGAAGCAGTTGCTCGCGCTGGAAGCACGCGTCGAGCACTGGCAAGCGCACATCCAGACGCTGGAACAATGGGCACCGGCCTGGCAAGCCTGTTGGCAGATGCCTGGCCTGCCGGCGGTGAGTTTCCACCCGCCACAGGCAGGCTGGCGCCAGGGCGAATCACGGGTCGATGCCTCGTTCGCGGAAAAGGCGCACTATCACTTGATGCATGGCATGCATGCGCTGCTGTTCAGCCGCCGCAACGGCCTGAGCAAGGCATTTGGCTGGGCCGTGCGTCACCCGGTGTGGGCCACGCGCCTTGGCGCGCAGTTGCTGCACACGGTGGAACGCGCGGTGAAGCGTCCGCTGGTAGGCTGTGACACCTGCGGCCGTTGCCGCCTGGAAGACACCTTGTACATCTGCCCGGAAACCTGCCCCAAGGGCCTGGCCAACGGCCCATGCGGCGGTACCGCGCTGAACCGCTGCGAGTTCGGCGATCGCGAGTGCATACACAGCGTCAAGTACCGCACGGCCAAAGCGGTACGGCAGACGGCGGTGCTGAGCGAGCGCCTGATCCCGTGCATCGAGGCCGGGACACGCCATCGCAGCTCATGGCCGCAATGGTTTCAGGCGCAGACGCCGCGCCAGCTCAGTCCGCAGCCAGCGCCTCGAACCCAGCCCGAATCGTAGCTTCGGGCAGTTCGTCGGCGATAAACACCATCACGCTTTCGCGGGTTTCACCTTCGGCCCATTCGACATCCCAATCGAAGCCGTAGAGCTTGAGCACGCCCTGGAACACCAGCTTGCGCGCCTCACCGGCAATGTTCAGCACGCCCTTGTAGCGCAACAGCTGCTTGCCGTGGGTTTCCAGCAACTCGTTCATGAAGTCGCTGAGGCGGTCGATGTCCAAAGCGGTTTGCGTGCGCAGCACCAACGTCGAGATGCGGTCCGGGGTAGCGGGCTTGAGCAGCGGGCGTAACGCTGGCTTCAGGTTCGTGCCCAGATCGGGGTTGAGGTTGAAGCCACGCACATCCAGCAGTTCCGCCAGGTCGATGCGGCCATGCTCGACCACGCGGATCGCCGCACGGCCATTGATGCGTGCCAGGCGCTCGCCCAGGGCCTCGACCACAGCCGGCTCGACCAGGTCGGTCTTGCTCAGCAGCAGGCGATCGGCAAAGCCGACCTGGGCCTGGGCAATGGCCTGGGTCAGGTGTAGCTCGGCATGGGCGGCATCGACCAGGGTGATGATACCGTCGAGGATATAGCGCTCACGCAGCTCTTCATCGATGAAGAAGGTTTGTGCCACCGGCGCCGGGTCGGCCAGGCCGGTACATTCGATCACCAGGCGGTCGAAGGCGATCTCACCTGCATCCAGGCGTTCGAGCAGCAGGTACAGGGCACGGGTCAGGTCGCCATGGATGCTGCAGCACACGCAGCCGTTGGCCAGCGTCATCACCTGCACCGGCTCGTCGCCGAGCAGCTGGCTGTCGATGCCGGCCTCGCTGAATTCGTTCTCGATCACGGCGATCTTCAGGCCATGCTCGGCCTTGAGCATGAACTTGAGCAGAGTGGTCTTGCCAGCGCCGAGGAAGCCGGTGAGTACGGTTACGGGAATAGGCGTCTGCACGCAGAACATCTCCTGAGCGGAAAAAACAATGGCCCCATCGCCAGCAAACCGGCTCCCACCGCGGCCCACCGGCGCTTGAAGGCGGTGGGGTAGCGGTGGGAGCCGGTTTGCCGGCGATGAGGCCGGGACAGGTCAATGCTTGAGGATCAACAGCACTTGGGCCCGGACTTGCCACCATAACGCGCTTCCTGACGTTCACGGAAGAACGCCTCGTACGTCATGACCGGCTTGTCCGGGTGCTTGGTCTGCATGTGCTCGACATAGTTGTCGTAGTCGGGCATGCCGACCATCAGGCGGGCTGCCTGCCCCAGGTATTTACCCAGTCGACCCAGGTCGTTGAACATCGCAGCAGTCCTCTCAAGCGTCAGGCAGGGCCTGGAACGGGGTTTCCTTGTCGGTACGCTCCTTGCGGCCAAGGGCGGCGAAACCGACCTTGACGGCGAAGAACAGCACACTGAACACCACCACCAGGAACAACACAGTCAGGCCGGCATTGGTGTAGGCGTTGAAGATCACGTGCTGCATCTGCCCGATGTCCTTGGCCGGGGCCAGTACCTGGCCGGCTTCCAGTGCGGTGCTGTACTTCTTGGCCAGGGCCAGGAAGCCCACCGCCGGGTTCGGGTCGAACAGCTTGATCAGGCCTGCAGTGGTGGTACAGATCAGCAGCCACACGGCCGGCAGCAGCGTGACCCAGACATAGCGCTGGCGCTTCATCTTGATCAGCACCACGGTGCCGAGCATCAGGGCGATACCGGCCAGCATCTGGTTGGAGATGCCGAACAGCGGCCACAGCGTGTTGATGCCGCCCAGCGGGTCGATCACGCCCTGGTACAGCAGATAGCCCCACAGGGCCACGCAGCCGGCGGTGCCGATCAGGTTGGCAGTCCACGACTCGGTACGCTTGAGTGCCGGCACGAAGCTGCCCAGCAGGTCCTGCAGCATGAAGCGCCCGGCGCGGGTGCCGGCGTCGACCGCGGTGAGGATGAACAGCGCCTCGAACAGGATCGCGAAGTGGTACCAGAAGGCCATGGTGTTCTCACCCGGCAGCACCTGGTGCAGGATCTGCGCGATGCCCACCGCCAGCGTCGGCGCACCACCGGCACGTGCCAGGACGGTGTGCTCGCCGATGTCGCGGGCCGTGGCCTCGAGCTGTTCCGGGGTGATCAGGAAGCCCCAGCTGCTGACCGTTTGCGCCACCGATGCCACGTCGGCACCGACCACGGCGGCCGGGCTGTTCATGGCAAAGTACACGCCTGGCTCGATCACCGAGGCGGCGACCATGGCCATGATGGCGACGAACGATTCCATCAGCATGCCGCCGTAGCCGATGTAGCGCGCGTTGGTTTCGTTGTCCAGCAGCTTGGGCGTGGTCCCCGAAGAGATCAGCGCGTGGAAGCCGGACACCGCACCGCAGGCGATGGTGATGAACAGGAACGGGAACAGGGTACCCTTCCATACCGGGCCGGTACCGTCGGTGAACTGGGTCAGCGCCGGCATTTTCAGCTCGGGCGCAATGATCAGGATGCCGATGGCCAGGCCGACGATGGTGCCGATCTTGAGGAAGGTCGACAGGTAGTCACGCGGTGCCAGCACCAGCCATACCGGCAGCACTGCGGCGACGAAGCCGTAGCCCACCAGCATCCAGGTGATCTGCACGCCAGTGAAGGTGAACGCCGGGCCCCACACCGGATCTGCGGCAATCTGGCCCCCAAGCCAGATCGAGGCCAGCAGCAGGACCACGCCTACGACCGAGATTTCGCCGATGCGGCCCGGGCGGATGTAGCGCATGTAGACGCCCATGAACATCGCGATCGGGATGGTCGCCATCACCGTGAACATGCCCCATGGGCTTTCGGCCAGGGCCTTGACCACGATCAGCGCCAGCACCGCAAGGATGATGATCATGATCAGGAAGCAGCCGAACAGGGCGATGGTGCCGGGGATGCGGCCCATCTCCTCGCGCACCATGTCACCCAGCGAGCGGCCGTTGCGGCGGGTAGACAGGAACAGGACCATGAAGTCCTGTACCGCACCGGCCAGTACCACGCCGGCGATCAGCCACAGCGTGCCGGGCAGGTAGCCCATCTGCGCGGCGAGTACCGGGCCGACCAATGGGCCTGCACCGGCGATGGCGGCGAAGTGGTGGCCGAAAAGAATGTGTTTGTTGGTCGGGACGTAGTCCAGGCCGTCATTGTTGAGCACCGCCGGGGTGGCGCGGCGCGGGTCGAGTTGCATCACCTTGGTGGCGATGAACAGGCTGTAGTAGCGATAGGCGACCAGGTAGATGGCCACTGCCGCGACCACGATCCACAAGGCATTGATCGCCTCGCCGCGACGCAGGGCAACCACACCCAGCGCGCAGGCTCCTATGACTGCCAGCGCCAGCCACGGAATGTGGCGTAGCAGGCTATTATTGTTGTTCATGGTTTGCTTCCAGCTGGTGGATTGGAAAAGACCGCCCATCGAGTCTAGGGCGTGTCATCGCGCATTGCCACACTTGCTTTGGCCTAGAGCCTCTGCGGCCAGATTGCGGTACCTGATGCACAGATCAAACTAACTATAGTCAGGATGTCATCCGAGGGCCTTCCCATGAGCGATCACGACGAGCGCCGCCGCTTCCGGCGCATCGACTTCGATGCCCCCACCGAACTGCGCCAGGGCGACCGCCGCTGGCCGGTAAAACTGCTGGATGTGTCGCTGAAAGGCCTGCTGGTCAAGCGCCCCGAGCCGTGGGACGCCGACCTGACCCAGGACTTCGATGCGGTCATCCACCTTGACCGCGATGTGCGGGTGCAGATGCAGGTAGAGCTGCGCCATGAGGAACCCTCTCGCCTGGGCTTTATCTGCCTGTACATCGACGTCGAGTCGATGTCCCATTTGCACCGTCTTGTGGAACTGAACCTGGCCGACAGCACCGAAATGATGCGCGAACTGCGTGAATTGATCGAATAATGGGATCTCTTAGCTAGCTAAGAAATTCTTCATTTTGTGTTTCCTGTCTACCCAGACAGCTTTAAGCCTGGGTCGCGGCGGTTTGTACACACCCTTCTAGTCCAGCCTTTTTCAACCTGGTACGCCTCCTGCATTGGGTTCTGGTGCTTCGCGCCAGCACCCTTGTGCGCGCTCGGATCAAAAAATTGTATACAATTCTTGTGGCAATCAATTGTAGGAAATGTCTACAGTAGCGACACAACAATAAACAGAGAGCCTGCTCCATGACTACGTCCCCTAGCACGTCTCCCGCCAAGCGCCCCGAGGACGAAAACCTCGGCCTGGGGGCCAACCTGGCTTATGGTCTGCAGCATGTGCTGACCATGTACGGGGGGATCGTTGCGGTACCCCTGATCCTGGGGCAGGCCGCGGGCCTGAACGGCGCCGAAATCGGCATGCTGATCGCCGCTTCGCTGTTTGCCGGTGGCCTGGCCACCCTGCTGCAGACACTGGGCCTGCCATTCTTCGGTTGCCAGCTACCGCTGGTGCAGGGCGTGTCGTTCGCTGGCGTGGCAACCATGGGGGCGATCCTCAGCAGCGAAGGCGGTGGTGGCCTGCCGGGCGTGCTGGGCGCGGTCATGGCCGCGTCGCTGATCGGCTTTCTCATTACCCCGGTGTTTTCGCGCATTACCAAGTTCTTCCCGCCACTGGTGACCGGTATCGTCATCACCACCATCGGCCTGACCCTGATGCCGGTGGCCGCCCGCTGGGTGATGGGCGGCAACAGCGCCTCGCCAGAGTTCGGCAGTGTGGCCAACATCGGTCTGGCAGCGCTGACCTTCGCCATCGTGCTGCTGCTGAGCAAGCTGGGCAGCGCGACCATCTCGCGCCTGTCGATCCTGCTGGCGATGGTGGTCGGCACCCTGATCGCCTGGGCGCTGGGCATGACCGACTTCAGCAAGGTCAGCGAAGGCCCGATATTCGCCTTCCCCGCGCCGTTCCACTTCGGCATGCCGGAGTTCCACATCGCCGCGATCCTGTCGATGTGCATCGTGATCATGGTGACCCTGGTGGAAACCTCGGCCGACATTCTCGCCGTGGGTGAGATCATCGACACCAAGGTCGACTCCAAGCGCCTGGGCAACGGCTTGCGCGCCGACATGGCGTCGAGCATCCTGGCGCCGATCTTCGGTTCGTTCACCCAGAGCGCGTTCGCCCAGAACGTGGGCCTGGTGGCGGTGACCGGGGTAAAGAGCCGCTACGTGGTAGCCACTGGTGGCGTGATCCTGGTGGTGCTCGGCCTGCTACCGATCATGGGCCGGGTGATTGCTGCAGTGCCGACGCCGGTACTGGGTGGCGCGGGCATCGTGCTGTTCGGCACCGTGGCAGCCAGCGGTATCCGCACCCTGTCCAAGGTCAATTACAAGAACAACGTCAACCTGATCATCGTCGCTGCCTCGCTGGGCTTCGGCATGATCCCGATTGCCGCGCCGACCTTCTACCATCACTTCCCGAACTGGTTCGAGACCATCTTCCACTCGGGCATCAGCTCGGCAGCAATCATGGCCATCCTGCTGAACCTGATCTTCAACCACTTCACCGCTGGCAACTCGGAAAACCAGTCGGTGTTCGCTGCTGCCTACGAGCGCACCATCCAGTACTCGGACATTTCAGCGCTGCGTGATGGCGATTACTTCAAGGATGGCAAGCTGTTCGATGCCGAGGGTAATGAAGTGCCGATGCTGGAGCTGGATGAACATGGCAATGAGACGCTCAGGCGCACGCCGGTCGCCGAACATTGACCACTGACTGAGCGGTGAGGTGGGGGGCCGATGCGCATCGTCGGCCCCTTTTTTGTTTGCCTGAACCGGCGATAAGGCCGGTACAGGCTACGAGTTACTCGAACAGTGCATCCAGTGCCTGCTCCAGCCGGGTAACGGCGATCACCTGCAGCCCCGCCGGGGCCTCTTTCGGCGCGTTGCCTTTGGGAACGATGGCCCGCTTGAAGCCATGCTTGGCCGCTTCCTTCAAGCGCTCCTGGCCACTGGGCACCGGCCGTACCTCGCCCGACAGGCCGATCTCGCCAAACACCAGCAAGCCATGGGCCAGTGGCCGGTTGCGCAGGCTCGACATCACCGCCGCCAGCAATGCCAGGTCCGAAGCGGTTTCCAGTACCTTCACCCCGCCCACCACGTTGAGGAACACGTCCTGGTCATGGGTTGGAATGCCGCCATGCCGGTGCAGCACCGCCAGCAACATGGCCAGGCGGTTCTGGTCCAGGCCCAGGGTTACCCGACGCGGGTTGGCCAGGTGGCTGTCGTCAACCAGCGCCTGTACTTCCACCAGCATCGGCCGGGTGCCCTCCCAGGTCGCCATCACCACGCTACCCGGCACTTCTTCCTGGGCGCGGTTGAGGAAGATCGCCGACGGGTTGGATACTTCTTTCAGGCCGCGGTCGGTCATGCCGAACACGCCCAGTTCGTTGACTGCGCCGAAGCGGTTCTTCACGGCCCTCAGCAGGCGCAGGCGGCCATCGGACTCGCCTTCGAAATACAGTACGGTGTCGACCATGTGCTCAAGAACGCGCGGGCCGGCCAGCGAGCCTTCCTTGGTCACGTGGCCCACCAGGAAGATCGCCGTACCACTCTGCTTGGCATAACGCACCAGCAACGCCGTACTCTCGCGCACCTGGGCCACGCCGCCAGGTGCCGATTGCAGCTGCTCGGTGAAAATGGTCTGGATCGAGTCGATGACCATCACCCGCGGCTTTTCCTGGCGCGCCGTGGCGATGATGGTTTCGATGCAGGTTTCGGTCATCACCTTGAGCTGGTCCTGCGGCAGGCCCAGGCGCCGCGAGCGCATGGCTACCTGCTGCTGCGATTCCTCACCGGTAACGTAGAGGGCCGGCATGCCGACGGCGATGTTGCACAAGGTCTGCAGCAGGATGGTCGACTTGCCGATACCGGGGTCACCACCGATCAGCACCACCGAGCCATCCACCAGGCCCCCGCCCAGCACGCGGTCCAGTTCAGTGCTGCTGGTGGTGAAACGCGGGATTTCCTCGACGCTGACTTCGGCCAGGGTCTTGATCTGCGCCTGCTGCCCGGCCCAGCCGGTGCGGCCGTTGCCGGGCGCGGCGGCAGCGCCGCTTTCGATCATGGTTTCGACCAGGGTGTTCCAGGCCCCGCATTCGCCACACTGGCCGGCCCATTTGGGAAAGGTGGCACCGCATTCGGTGCAGCCATACAAGCGCTTGGCCTTGGCCATGGCTGGGGTCTCCTGGGAAAAACCGCCATGATAGCCGAGCTGGACGTGTCTCGAACGCCTCGAGGTGCGACAAAACTATTCGTTCTAACCGCAGTCGGAAGCCCTGAACATAACGCATGAAGCGTTTAAGTGGCTTACACTGCGTAAACCTTACCTTTTGTTACAAGGAACCAAACATGGGCATGATCAGTGAGTTCAAGGCCTTCGCGGTCAAAGGCAATGTCGTCGACATGGCGGTCGGTATCATCATCGGCGCAGCCTTCGGCAAGATCGTCTCGTCCTTCGTTGGTGACGTGGTCATGCCGCCACTGGGCCTGTTGATCGGTGGTGTCGACTTCAGCGACCTGGCCGTTACCCTGAAGGCCGCCGAAGGTGATGCACCGGCTGTGGTACTGGCCTATGGCAAGTTCATCCAGACCGTGATCGACTTCCTGATTGTGGCGTTTGCCATCTTCATGGGGGTGAAGGCAATCAACCGGCTCAAGCGTGAAGAGGCCGTGGCGCCGACTGCACCACCCGTGCCGAGTGCCGAAGAGACCCTGTTGACCGAAATTCGCGATTTGCTCAAGGCGCAGAACCAGAACCGCCTGCCTTGAGAGCACCAGGGGCTGCCTTGCAGCCCCAATCGCCTTACCAGTAGGCTTCCACCGCCACCTGCCCCGGCCGCTTGCTCAGGCTCAGCTGCAAGTCCCGCGCCTTGAGTACCTTGCGTGTCTCGTCGACCATCTCCGGGTTACCACACAGCATCACCCGCGAATGTTCCGGTGACAGCTCCAGCCCCGCAGCCTTCTCCAACTCGCCATTCTCGATCAGCGTGGTAATGCGCGCACTCAAGGCCCCGGCATGCTGCTCGCGGGTGACCACCGGAATGAACTGCAACTTGCCGGCAAATTCGGCCAGGTAATCGCGCTGCTCCAACCCGGCGATTTCATCCACATAAGCCAGCTCTTTCGCTTCACGCACCGAGTACACCAGCTTGATATTGTCGAAACGCTCCCAGGCCTCGAAGTCCTGCAGAATCGACATGAACGGCGCAATGCCGGTACCGGTTGCCAGCAACCATAAATCGCGGCCACCGACGAAGCGGTCCAGGGTCAGGAAGCCGAAGGCCTGGCGGTCGATCAGCAAGGTATCGCCCACCTCCAGCCGACTCAGCTCGCTGGTGAATTCGCCCCCTGGTACCACGATGGAGAAGAAATCGAGATGCTCGTCATGGGGGGCGCTGACCATCGAATAGGCGCGCCATACCACACTGCCATCAGCCTTGGTCACACCCAGGCGGGCGAACTGGCCGGAACGGAAGCGAAACCCCGCATCGCGCGTGACCCGCAGACTGAAGAGGTTCGGCGTCAGCGGCTGAACATCGAGCAGGGACTGGCGGGTGAACTTTTCGGCGCTAGCGGTCATATCGGGCTCCAGGTTTGGCATGCGCACAGTGTCGCGCAAAGTGGCGCGGATAAAAACCACTGCTTTGTAGGGCCTCACCAACGGTGAACCTGTCTAGGTCGCGAATAATCCTGCTCGCTGTAACAAAAAAATCCCAACGCCTTGGTAGGTCTTTTCCTACAATCAATCGGGTCCCCAAACGGATTGGACTGCTACTGCGTCAGCAAGGAGTGTCAGATGCATCACTGGAAACCCGAATATCTTCATGCGTTCGTCAGTGAGCGTAGCCCCCAAAGACTGTTTGATATCGCAGTGCACCTGGCCCAGGACCTGGACATGGTTTACCTGGGACTGAACGTTCGCATCCAGATCGCGACGCAAACGCCACGGTTGTACCTCTACAGCAATTACCCGAAAGAATGGATCGAGCGTTACCAGCGCGATGAGTTCTACAAGCAGGACGCCGCCGCCAATGCGAGCCACAGCTCGACCATGCCCGTGCTCTGGAATGACGACCTGTATCGTGAAGCCCCGCAGTTTCGTCAAGCAGCCTGCCAGTATGGCCTGCGCCATGGCTGGACACAGTCATTGCACGACTTGCAGCACAATGAAAGCCAGATCAGCGTGGCCAGGCCCACCGGCACCATCGGCATTACCGAACTCTACGACAAGGCCGGCAGTGTGCAGTGGCTGTGCCATACCCTGCATGCGGTGCTTGGTGAATACCACCTGAATGCACTGTGCCCCCCGCAGCCCAAGATGAGCAAACGGGAACTGGAAGTGCTGAAATGGTCAGCCGCTGGCAAGACCGCCGCCGACGTGGCTTGCATCCTGTCACTGTCGCAAAGCACGGTGAATTTCCACATCCGCAGCGTGATGACCAAGACCAATGCCGCCAACAAGGCTGGCGCCATCGCCATTGCTGCCATGCGCGGCTGGATCTGACGGGCAAACCTGCGACCTTGAGCAAAGCCCTGTAGAATCGCCCGGCAAAGCCCGAGGCGAACCGCAACGGGCAGATCGTTCCTGAGCCAGACGCCATGCCCCTGCTGACCACTCCCTACGCCGAACTCGACCTGATCCGCCAGCCGGATCAGGCCAACGACCCCTTGCAGGCTTTCGATGCAGCCGACGAATACCTGCTTGCGCAGTTGCACGAGCAGGCCCCGACGGCCGATTGCCGGGTGCTGGTGCTCAACGACAGCTTCGGCGCCCTGGCTGCCAGCCTGGCCGGCAAGCTGCAAGTGGTCAGTAGTGGCGATTCGCACCTGGCGCACCTGGCTCTGGAAAAAAACCTGGTACGCAATGGCCTGCCGTTCGACAGCGTCCCCTTCGTAGCGGCCAGCGAACATTGGCAAGGCTCGTTCGACCGGGTGCTGCTGCGCGTACCCAAGACCCTGGCTTTGCTCGAAGAGCAGCTGATCCGCCTGCAAGGCCACCTGGCGCCCGGCGCACAAGTGATTGCCGGAGCGATGATCAAGCACCTGCCCCGGGCTGCCGGTGACCTGATGGAGAAATACATCGGCCCGGTGCAGGCCTCGCTGGCGCAGAAAAAGGCCCGCTTGCTGACGGCGACGCTGGCCACGCGGCCGCTCGCCCGGTCGCCCTACCCCAGCCGCTACCGCCTCGACGCGCCAGCGCTGGAGCTGGTCAACCACGCCAACGTGTTCTGCCGCGAAGGCCTGGACATCGGCACCCGCGCCTTCCTGCCGCACCTGCCACGCGACCTGGGGCGCGCCCGGGTGGCGGACTTGGGCTGCGGCAACGGTGTGCTGGCGATTGCCAGCGCCCTGGCCAATCCCGAGGCCGAGTACACCCTGATCGACGAGTCATACATGGCAGTGCAATCGGCGCAGGAAAACTGGCAGGCCGCATTGGCCGAGCGCGCGGCGACGTTCCTTGCGGCAGACGGGCTGGCCGGGGCAGAGAAACAGTCGCTGGACGTGGTGCTGTGCAACCCGCCGTTCCACCAGCAGCAGGTAGTGGGCGATTTCCTCGCCTGGCGCATGTTCCAGCAGGCGCGTGAGGCGCTGGTGGTGGGTGGGGCGCTGTATATCGTGGGTAACCGGCACCTGGGCTATCACAGCAAGCTGGCGCGGTTGTTCCGCGGCGTGGAGCAGGTGGCGGCTACGCCCAAGTTCGTCATCCTGAAAGCCCGTAAATAAGCCTGTACCGGCGCTATCGCCGGCAAGTCAGTTGCCACAGTTACAGCGTAGCCTTCGAGGGCATGACCAAGCTGTGGGAGCTGGCTTGCTGGCGATTGGCCAGAACTGCTTGCTTCAATGGGTGGTCAGACCTGCGGCGCCCATGAACAGACGCATCACCCAGGCCGCCACACCCAGCGCTGCCACGCTCATTGCCCAGATCAGCAACAGCCAGCCCAGCCGCTGCCACAGGGGCTTTTTCTCCTCCAAGCCATGCTTGCCGGTCATCATGCGGCCCTCCTAGTGATAGCCGTCTTCGTGGGTAACCTTGCCGCGGAACACGTAATAACTCCAGAAGGTGTACATGAGGATGAATGGCAGAATGAACAGTGTGCCCACCAGCATGAAGCCCTGGCTCTGCGGTGGCGCCGCGGCATCCCAGATCGAGATCGACGGCGGGATGATGTTCGGCCACAGGCTGATACCCAAGCCGCTGTAGCCGAGGAATATCAGCACCAGGGTGAGCAGGAACGGCGTGTAGTGAGCATTGCGCGCCACTGCCTTGAGCAAGCCGTAGAAGGTGACCAGCACCAGGATCGGCACTGGCATGAACCAGACCAGGTTAGGCATGCTGAACCAGCGGTCAGCGATCTGTGGGTAGGCGATCGGTGTCCACAGGCTGACAATGCCGATCACCACCAGCAACACCAGCGCCAGCGGGCGGGCAATGTCGTGCATCTTCTGCTGCAGCGGCCCCTCGGTCTTCATGATCAGCCAAGTGCAGCCCAACAGGGTGTAGGCAACGATCAGCCCCAGGCCGCAGAACAGGCTGAACGGGGTCAGCCAATCGAGCGTACCACCGGCGAAATGCCGGTCGACCACCTTGAAGCCCTCGAGGAACGCACCCAGGGCCACGCCCTGGAAGAAAGTGGCGACCAGCGAGCCCCCGATGAACGCCTTGTCCCAGATATGGCGCTTGTCGTCCTTGGCCTTGAAGCGGAACTCGAAGGCCACGCCACGGAAGATCAGGCCGATCAGCATCAGGATCAACGGCAGGTACAGCGCCTCCAGCACCACCGAGTAGGCCATCGGGAACGCGCCGAACAGCCCGGCCCCTCCCAGGACCAGCCAGGTTTCGTTACCGTCCCACACGGGAGCGACGGTGTTCATCATCACATCGCGATCACGCTCGCCCTTGACGAACGGGAAGAGCATGCCGATTCCCAGGTCGAAACCATCCATCACCACGTACATCATCACGCCGAAGATGATGATCACGGCCCAGATCAGCGAAAGGTCGATACCCATGGTTCAGTTTTCCTTGCTCAGGCTGGCGGAGTTGGCCTCACGGCCATCATCGGCGGCGGACAGCGGCCGCGCCGGCGTGCGTTTGGTGCCAGGGCCACCGCTGCTGTGCTCGTCGCCTTCGCCGGTCTGCGGGCCTTTGCGCACCAGGCGCATCATGTAGCCAAGGCCAGTACCGAACAGGGCGAAATACACCACCACGAAGGCCACCAGGGTGAAGCCGAGCTGGGCGTAGCTGTGGTTGGACACACCGTCCGCGGTGCGCATCAGGCCGTACACCACCCAGGGCTGGCGGCCGATTTCGGTGGTGAACCACCCGGCCAGCAAGGCGATCAGCCCGGACGGGCCCATCCACAAGGCCAGATGCAGGAACGGGCGTGAGGTATAGAGTGTGCCGCGCTTGCGCAGCCACAGGCTCCACAGGCCGACGAAGATCATCAGCAGCCCCAGCCCGACCATGATCCGGAACGACCAGAAGACGATGGTCGAGTTGGGCCGGTCTTCCGGCGGGAACTCCTTCATCGCCGGCACCTGCTTGTCCAGGCTGTGGGTCAGGATCAGGCTACCGAGCGCCGGGATCTCGAGCTTGAAGCGAGTGGTCTCGGCCTGCATGTCGGGGATGCCGAACAGGATCAGCGGGGTTGGCTCGCCGGGCACGTTCTCCCAGTGGCCTTCGATCGCGGCGATCTTCACCGGCTGGTGCTTGAGCGTGTTGAGGCCGTGGAAGTCACCGATCACAGCCTGGATCGGTGCCACGATCAGCGCCATCCACATGGCCATCGACAGCATCTTGCGCAGCGCTGGGTTGTCACGCCCGCGCAGCAGGTGCCAGGCCGCCGAGGCGCCGACGAAGAATGCCGTGGCCACGAACGCGGCAGTGGCCATGTGCATCAGGCGGTAAGGGAACGACGGGTTGAATACCACTGCCAGCCAGTCCACCGGCACCACCCGGCCATCGATGATCTCGTGGCCTTGCGGGGTCTGCATCCAGCTGTTGGAGGCGAGGATCCAGAAGGTCGAGACCAGCGTGCCGAGCGCTACCATCACCGTGGAAAAGAAATGCAGGCCGCGGCCGACGCGGTTCCAGCCGAACAGCATGACGCCCAGGAAACCTGCTTCGAGGAAGAACGCGGTCAGCACCTCGTAGGTGAGCAACGGGCCGGTGATGGCGCCGGCAAAGTCGGAGAAGCGGCTCCAGTTGGTGCCGAACTGATAAGCCATGACCAGGCCGGAGACCACACCCATGCCGAAGTTGACGGCAAAGATCTTCGACCAGAAGTGATAAAGGTCACGGTAGACCTGGTTGTCGGTCCGCAACCAGAGGCCTTCGAGGACGGCCAGGTAGCTGGCCAGGCCAATGGTGATGGCCGGGAACAGAATGTGGAACGAAACGGTAAAGGCAAACTGCATTCGGGCGAGTTCCAGGGCCTCTATTCCGAACATGGTGCTTCCTCTTCAGATAATCCGGCGTCCGGGCTGCTGGCCCCGTCGCCCACTGCCCCCACGGTAGTCGAGTGTGGCGTGTTGGAATTGTTCTGTTCGATCGCAGGGATTCCGGCCCAGAGGGCCACGTCGTTGGCCAGCCGTTGCAAAAGCAACGATTGATCCAGATCAACGAATGCTAGGAAGCATAGTCCTGAATCGCGCGCCGGGCCGTGCGGTTGATTGCCGCGTGACCAGTTGCCCCACCCTCTTTCAAAAGGCCGGGAAAAGTGCCGATCCGGGCAAACAGCAACCATTTGTTACAAACAGATGATACGCTGCGAGGCCCTCTACCGTGCCGACGCTCCGGGTTTCCGATGTCCGATTCCGCTTCGCAGTTGCTGCGTCATCACCGCCCTTTCCTGGCCTTCTGGCTGGCCCGCGTATTCACCGCCAGCGGTTTCCAGATGCTCACCGTGGCTATTGGCTGGCACCTCTACCAGTTGACTGGCAATGTGCTGGACCTGGGCCTGGTCGGGCTGGTCGAGTTCGCCCCGCGTGTGCTGTTCATGTTGCATACCGGGCATGTCGCCGACCGCTATGACCGGCGCAAGGTCGCCGCATTGTGCCAAACCCTGCAAGGGCTGATTGCCTTGGCACTGGCAGTGGGCAGCGCCACCGACAACGTCACTCGCGAACTGATCTTCGCCCTGGCCTTCCTGCTCGGCGCCACGCGCTCCTTCGAGATGCCGGCGACCCAGGCGCTGCTGCCCAACGTGGTGCCGGCCGGGCTGTTCCCACGGGCAGTGGCGGCGTCGGCGTCGGCCACCCAGGCGGCGACCATCGTGGCGCCGGCGCTGGGCGGCTTCCTGTATGCCTTCGGCAGCCTCTGGGTATACGGCCCGACCGTGGCCCTGTACGCCATCGCCTGTGTACTGACCCTGAGCCTGCAGGCACGCGGCCAGGTGGCCCAGCGTGGGCGCGCCAGCCTCGAATCGCTGCTGGCCGGCATCCGTTTCATCCGCAGCCGGCCCGACATCCTCGGCGCCATCTCGCTGGACCTGTTCGCCGTATTGCTGGGCGGCGCCACCGCGCTGCTGCCGGTGTTCGCCAAGGACATCCTGCTGACCGGGCCGCTGGGCCTCGGCTTGCTGCGCTCGGCGCCGGCAGTGGGGGCGCTGTTGATGTCGCTATGGCTGGCGCGGTTCCCGTTCGAGCGCAACGTGGGGCGGACCATGTTCACGGCGGTCGGCGTGTTCGGTGTGGCGACCATTGCCTTTGGCCTGTCGACCTCGTTCTGGTTCTCGCTTGCGGTACTGGTGGTACTGGGCGCGGCGGACATGATCAGCATGGTCATCCGCGGCGCCTTCGTGCAGCTGGAAACACCGGATGAAATGCGCGGACGGGTCAGCGCGGTGAACGGCCTGTTCATCGGTGCTTCGAACCAGCTCGGCGAGTTCGAATCGGGGGTGACGGCGCACTGGTTTGGCACAGTGCCGGCAGTGGTGTTGGGCGGTGTCGGCACCCTGGTGGTGACCGGGCTGTGGATAAAACTGTTCCCGACGCTGGCCAGACGGGATCGGTTGCATAACGGCTGAATGCAGCCTTGTTCTGGCCACAGAAAAGCCATACCCCAACAGCCATAGGCCCCCGCTGAGCATGCTGGTATGATGCGCGGCTTTTTTCCGCCCCACGCAAAACCACCGCAAGCGGTACGGTCTGTGCTTTGCTGTTGGGGTCGACAGATTGATGGCGCCTGGAGCGCCTCGGGGAGCGGGCATGCTGGAAAGGCTGTTTCAACTGAGAGCACACAACACCAATGTGCGCACCGAGATTCTCGCGGGCGTCACGACCTTCCTGGCCATGGCCTACATCCTGTTCGTCAACCCGAGCATCCTCGGCGAGACCGGCATGGACAAGGGCGCGGTCTTCGTCGCCACCTGCCTGGCTGCGGCCATCGGTTCGGTGACCATGGGCCTGATCGCCAACTACCCGATCGCCCTGGCTCCGGGCATGGGCCTGAACGCATTCTTCACCTACACCGTGGTGCTGCACATGGGCCACACCTGGCAGGTGGCACTGGGCGCGGTATTCCTGTCGGCGGTGATGTTCTTCCTGTTGTCGATCTTCCGCATCCGCGAATGGATCGTGAACAGCATCCCGCTGCCGCTGCGTTCGGCCATTGCCGCCGGTATCGGCTTGTTCCTGGCGCTGATCGCCCTGCATAACGCCGGCATCGTCGTCGATAACCCGGCCACCCTGGTGGGCCTGGGCGACCTCAAGCAGCCGGCACCGCTCCTCGCTACCCTGGGCTTCTTCCTGATTGTCGGCCTGGAGTCGCTGAAAGTGCGCGGCGCGGTGCTGATCGGCATCCTTGCCGTGACCATCGCCTCGATCGTGATGGGCGTGACCCCCTTCGGCGGCATCGTCTCCATGCCACCGTCGCTGGCCCCGACCTTCCTGCAGCTGGACATCGCCGGTGCGCTGGACGTCGGCCTGGTCAGCGTGATCTTCGCCTTCCTGTTCGTCGACTTGTTCGACAACTCCGGCACCCTGATCGGCGTGGCCAAGCGTGCCGGGCTGATGGGCAAGGACGGGCACATGCCAAAGATGGGCCGTGCGCTGATCGCCGACAGTACCGCAGCCATGGCCGGGTCGTTGCTGGGCACCTCGACCACCACCAGCTACATCGAATCCGCTGCAGGCGTGAGCGCCGGTGGCCGCACCGGCCTGACCGCCATCGTGGTCGCTGTGCTGTTCCTGCTGGCGCTGTTCTTCGCTCCGCTGGCCGGTAGCGTGCCGGCCTTCGCCACCGCCCCGGCGCTGCTGTTCGTCGCGGTACTGATGGCTTCGGGCCTGGCGGAAATAAACTGGGACGACGTCACCGAGGCCGCACCGGTGGTGGTGACCGCCCTGGCCATGCCGCTGACCTACTCCATCGCCAACGGCATCGCCTTCGGCTTCATCGCCTGGACCGCCGTCAAGCTGATTTCCGGTCGCCACCGCGACCTGAACCCGGCCCTGGTGATCCTTTCCATCCTGTTCGTCATCAAGCTGGGCTGGTTCAACGCATGAGTGCTGTTTTCGACCCCTCCTCCTATGCCACCCAGCTGGACGCCAAGGTGGCCCGGCTGCGCGAGCTGCTGGCGCCGTTCGGTGCGCCGGAGCCGGCTGTCTTCGATTCGCCGCGAGAGCACTACCGCCTGCGTGCCGAGTTCCGCCTGTGGCGCGAGGATGGTCAGCGTCACTACGCCATGTTCGCTCCGGGCGAGAAGCACAAGGCGATCCTGATCGACGACTTCCCGATTGCCAGCCAGCGAATCAACGAGTTGATGCCGCGCCTGAAGGCGGCCTGGCAGGCCAGCGAAGAACTCGGCAACCGGCTGTTCCAGGTAGAGTTCCTGACTACCCTGGCGGGTGATGCCATGGTCACGATGTGCTATCACCGCCCGCTGGACGAAGCCTGGGAAGTGGCTGCACGACAGCTGGCTGGCGAACTGGGCGTAAGCGTGATAGGCCGTTCCAAGGGCAAACGCCTGGTGATCGGCCGCGACTACGCGGTGGAAAAACTCGACGTGGCTGGCCGCGTGTTCAGCTATCGCCAACCGGAAGGCGCGTTCACCCAACCGAACGGTGCGGTGAACCAGAAAATGCTGAGCTGGGCCTTCGAGGCCATTGGCGAGCGCGAAGACGACCTGCTGGAACTCTATTGCGGCAACGGCAATTTCACCCTGCCGCTGGCCACCCGCGTGCGCCAGGTACTGGCCACCGAAATCAGCAAGACTTCGGTCAATGCCGCGCTGAGCAACCTCGACGAGAACGCGGTGGACAACGTGCAGCTGGTGCGGCTGTCGGCGGAGGAGCTGACCCAGGCACTGAATGAGGTGCGACCGTTCCGTCGCCTGGAAGGCATCGACCTGAAGGGCTATGACTTCGGCACGGTATTCGTCGACCCGCCGCGCGCGGGGATGGACCCGGATACCTGCGAGCTGACCCGGCGTTTCGAGCGGATCCTGTACATCTCGTGCAACCCGGAGACGCTGGCGGCGAACATTGCCCAGTTGCACGACACCCACCGTATCGAGCGCTGTGCGTTGTTTGACCAGTTCCCCTATACCCACCATATGGAAAGTGGGGTTTTGCTGGTTCGGCGCTGACCTTCAGATAGCCGGGGCTGCTTTGCAGCCCCAAGCTCCAACTCAGAAGTCGAAGAAAACCGTCTCCCCTTCCCCCTGAATACGGATATCGAAGCGATACGCCGTCTTCCCGTCCACCTCGCACCGCTTGGCCACCAGGGTCTCGCGCCGCTGCGGCTGCTCGATCAGGTTGAGCACCGGGCACTTGGCATTGGCCTGCGCTTCATCATCGAAATACAGGCGTGTGTGGAGGTGGATGTTGATCCCCCGGGCAAACAGGCTGATGTTGATGTGCGGTGCCATTGGCACACCGGCAGCGTTCTTCACCACGCCTGGCTTCACCGTATGTGCAGTCCACTCGCCCGCATCGAAGGTTGTAGCCGTGCGGCCAAAGCTGTTGAAGGCGTTTTCCAGGTTGTAGGCATCCTGGTATTCACCATTGGCATCGGCTTGCCAGAGCTCCAGGAACGAGTCCCGCACCAGGTGGCCATTGCCGTCATATACATGGCCGATCAGCAGGATATGCTCGCCGGGCGCATCTGGCCTGGCCAGGCGGTTCCAGATTTCCTGGTCGCGGGTCGGGTTGCCGGCCGCTTCCAGGGCCAGGCCGATGTGTACGTAGGGGCCGGCAGTCTGCGAAGGGGTTTCCGGCAGCAGTTCGATTGGCATGGCGGGGTCCTCAGCAGTTTTCGAAGTGGGTCTTGCGCTGGCCGCGCAGCACGATGTCGAAGCGGTAGGCCAGGCAATCCATCGGGTTGGCGTTGCTCATGTCGAGCTTGGCGATCAGTTGCTGCACCGCTTGCGGGTTGGCGATCGACTTGACGATCGGGCACATCGGGATCAGCGGATCACCCTCGAAGTACAACTGGGTGATCAGTTTGGTGGCGATCGAAGGGCCGCTGATGGCGAAATGGATATGCGCCGGACGCCAGTCGTTCGGCCCGTTGCGCCAGGGGTACGGGCCCGGCTTGATGGTGCGGAAGCTGTAGTAGCCGTCACGGTCGGTCAGGCAGCGGCCGACACCACCGAAGTTCGGGTCCAGCGGTGCCAGGTAACGGTCATTCTTGTGACGGTAGCGGCCACCGGCGTTGGCCTGCCACATTTCCACCAAGGTATTCGGCACAGGCTTGCCGTACTGGTCGACGACGCGGCCGGCGACGATGATGCGCTCACCGATCGGCAAGCCACCGTGGTTGAAGTTCAGCAGCAGATCATGGTCGTGGGCGCCGAAACCCAGGTGGGAAAAGTCCGGGCCGGTGGTTTCGCTGATCGACTGCGGAATGCTGACCAGTGCCTGGCGCGGCGAACGGGCAATGGACGTCTTGTAGTCAGGCGTAAGGGCTTTGGGGTGCCAGTTGCGATCACGGATCACGAAGCGGCTGGTGTCCTGGGCGGGCATGCCGGTTTTCCTCTCTTGGAATTATGTGAACGCCTGGGCGTGGCAGGCGGACTTGCAGTTTCGGGCAAGCCGCACGCGATGAATATTGAAATCAGCCACCTCAAACATAACCGAATGGTTATGGCTACATACGTTGGCCTGACACCGGCCGTAGTGGTGAACTAATCTTTGTCTTCTTGTTTCACGCTCCGGGGAGCATTTCATGGAATGGCGAAAAGGCCGACGCAGCGACAACGTGGTCGATGCCCGAGGCGAAGGTGGCGGTGGCGGCATGCGTTTCGGCGGCGGCAAGGGGCTGGGGCTTGGCGCAGTATTGCTGATCGTTGGTATCGGCTGGCTCACCGGGCAGGACCCTCTGCAGATTCTTGGCCAGCTCGCCGGGCAGATGGAGCAGCAGCAACAACAGGCGCCCAGCAGGGTGGGCGGCAAGGCCCCGCCGGCCAACGACCAGCAGGCCGAGTTCGTCGCCTCGATCCTGGGCGACACCGAAGACACCTGGAAAGCCCTGTTTGCCGAGAACGGCAGGCAATACCGCGAACCCAAGCTGGTGCTGTTCAGCGGCCAGGTCAATTCGGCCTGTGGCTTTGCTTCAGCGGCAGTAGGCCCGTTCTACTGCCCCGCCGACCAGCGCGTATACCTGGACATGTCGTTCTTCCGCGAGATGGAAACCCGTTTCGCGGCCGCCGGCGACTTCGCCCAGGCCTACGTGATCGCGCACGAAATCGGCCACCACGTGCAGACCTTGCTTGGCGTGTCGGCCAAGGTAGACGCGGCACGCCGCAGCGGCCAACGCCTGGAAGGCGACAGTGGCCTGCTGGTGCGCCAGGAGCTACAGGCCGACTGCCTGGCCGGAGTGTGGGCCTACCAGGCGCAAAAGCGCCTGAACTGGCTGGAGCCGGGTGACGTCGAGGAAGCCCTGAACGCCGCCAATGCCATTGGCGATGACCGCTTGCAGCAGCAAAGCCGCGGGCGCGTAGTGCCGGACTCGTTCACCCACGGCACCTCGGCACAGCGAGTGCGCTGGTTCAAGGCTGGATTCGCCGAGGGGGAAGTGAATAGTTGCGATACCTTCATTGCTCGTAGCCTCTGACACCTCCCACCAGGCTGGCGCGGTCGTCGCAGGAACGGCTTTAGCCGCGAACGGCCGCAAAGCCGCCTTCAGTTATCTTGTTACAATTTTGCTGAAAAAGCGTTTCAGCTCATCCCATCCCGGCCGATAACCCCTGCACGAATCAGCAGGCATCCAGAACAAAAACGCCTGGCGATCGAAGACAAATCGAGCGAAAACAACTTCTGGAGAGCGTGCATGAACAGCTGGTTCGCCAACATCAGCGTCAACCTCAAACTGGGCCTGGGCTTCGGTCTGGTACTGATTCTCACCGGCCTGCTGGCCCTGACTGGCTGGACCAGCCTGGGCAGCCTGATCGACCGTAGCAACTGGATGGGAGATATCGGCCAGCTGAACAAGGACCTGACCGACCTGCGCATTGCCCGCCTGCAGTACATGATCGCCAACGGTGACGATGCCGCCGCCGCCAACACCCAGGCCAAACTGAACGCCTTCAGCAAGCAGCAGACGTACCTGGCCAGCACGTTCAAGAGTCCCGAGAACGTCAAGTTGCTGAGTGAGCTGGGCGAAACCATCAGCGCCTACAAGGTATCGCTGAACAAGATGCGCCAGGGCTACGACGCTACCCGCACCGCGCGCACGGCCATGGAAGACTCGGCCAGCAAGGCCGACCAGGCCATGGACGCTCTCAGTCAGGAAGTCACCGCCCGCGCCGAAGCCGACAGCGTGCGCCTGGCCCAGTACCAACTGATCAGCAAGGCTCGTCAGCAACTGCTGCAGGTACTCATCGACGTCCGCGGCTACATCGCCGACAACAGCGCTGCCAATGAACAGGCCGCCCTGCGCCAGCTGGATGCCGCCCTGGCCGGCATCGACAGCCTCAAGCGCCAGCTGCCCGGCGAAGACTCGCGCCTGCAACAGTTCGAAGGCTCGGTGCTGGCCTACCGTGACGCTGTGCGCCAGTTCCGCGACGCAGTCGCCAACATCACCACTGCACGCGCCGAAATGACCGTGCAGGGTGCCGACATCGTCAAGCGCAGCGACGCGCTGTACCAGATCCAGCTGGAACGCCGCGACATTGAGAGCAGCCAGGCCCGCAGCCTGCAGGCTATCGCCACCCTGCTGGCGTTGCTGGTCGGCGTGCTGGCGGCCGTGCTGATTACCCGGCAGATCACCCGCCCACTGCGTGACACCCTGATGGCGGTGGAAAAGATTGCCAGCGGCGACCTCACCCAGCAGCTGCACGTTACCCGCCGCGACGAACTGGGCGTGCTGCAGCAGGGCATCGCGCGCATGGGCAGCACCCTGCGCGAACTGATCAGCGGCATCCGCGATGGCGTCACCCAGATCGCCAGCGCCGCCGAGGAGCTGTCGGCGGTGACCGAACAGACCAGCGCCGGGGCCAACAGCCAGAAGGTCGAGACTGACCAGGTGGCCACCGCCATGCATGAAATGGCGGCCACCGTTCAGGAAGTGGCGCGCAACGCCGAACAGGCATCGCATGCCGCCACCGGTGCCGATGACGAGGCCCGTGCCGGCGACCGCGTGGTGGGTGAGGCGATTGGTCAGATCGAGCGCCTGGCCGAAGACATGCACCGCTCTACCGAGGCCATGAACCTGCTGCAGCAGGAAAGCCAGAAGATCGGCAGCGTGATGGACGTGATCAAGTCGGTGGCGGAACAGACCAACCTGCTGGCGCTGAACGCTGCGATCGAAGCGGCGCGTGCCGGCGAGGCCGGGCGTGGCTTTGCCGTGGTCGCCGATGAAGTGCGCGGGCTGGCCCAGCGCACGCAGAAATCCACCGAAGAGATCGAGGAACTGATCGCCAGCCTGCAGCACGGTACCCAGCAAGTGGCCGCGGCCATGCACGGTAGCCGTACCCTGACCGAAAGCAGCGTCGAGCTGGCGCGCAAGGCCGGGACCTCGCTGGAAAGCATCACCAGCACGGTGTCGAGCATCCAGTCGATGAACCAGCAGATTGCCGCGGCAGCGGAGCAGCAAAGTGCGGTGGCGGAGGAGATCAGCCGCAGCATCCTGAATGTGCGCGATGTGTCGGAACAGACGGCGGCGGCCAGTGACGAGACGGCAGCGTCCAGCGTGGAGCTGGCGCGCCTTGGCGGGCAGTTGCAGACATTGGTCAGCCAGTTCCGCGTCTGACCCTGGAATCTGGGGCCGCTTTGCGGCCCATCGCGACACAAGGCCGCTGCCACATTGATCGGCGTACGCAGGTCTTTGTGGGAGCGGCCTTGTGTCGCGATAGGAGGGCAAAGCCCTCCCAGCATTCTGGCAGGTATTACTTGACGATCATCCCTACCCCACGCCCACGCGGATCCGAAGCGGTCTCCAGCTTCGTCCCATCAACCCGGATCGCCTGGATATCCCCCATTTCCCAGCCCTGATCCTCCAGCACATAGCCCATCTTCTTCAGCTCATCAGCTACCGGCCCAGTCAACGGCGCGTAGCTGTCAAAGTAAATGGTGTCCTTGGGCAGCAATTGATGGTGCACACGCTGCGCTGCCACCGCCTTGTCCAGCGGCATGCCGTAGTCATACAGATTGTTCATGACCTGGAAGATCGAGGTGAAAATGCGCGAGCCGCCTGGTGTACCGATGACCAACTCGACCTTGCCATCGCGGGTCATCAGGCTGGGGCTCATCGACGACAGCATGCGCTTGCCCGGTGCGATGGCATTGGCATCCCCGCCAACCACGCCGAACGCATTGGCCGCCCCCGGCTTGGCGCTGAAGTCATCCATCTCGTCGTTCAGCAGGAAGCCCGCACCTTTCACCACCACGCCACTGCCGTAATCAAGGTTCAGGGTGTAGGTATTGCTGACCGCGTTGCCCTGCTTGTCGACGATGGAGAAATGCGTGGTCTGATGCGGCTCCAGGCCCGGCCTGACCTTGTCGGTCGCGGAAATGGCCTTCGGGTTGACCTGTGCGGCACGCTTGGCCAGGTAGTCCTTGGCCACCAGCTGCGCCACCGGAACCTGGGTGAAGGCTGGGTCGCCGAGGTAGTCGGCACGGTCGGCGAACACCCGCTTTTCGATCTCGGCCAGCAGGTGGATGTACTGCGCCGAATTGTGCGCCACACCCTTGAAGTCCGCCGCGCGATCCTCCTTGATGCCCAGCAACTGGGCCAGGGCAACGCCGCCGGAACTTGGCGGAGGCGCGGTATAGACCACATTGCCACGCCAGCTCACAGCCATCGGCTCACGCCATATGGCCTTGTAGTCCTGCAGGTCCTGCTTGGTGATCAGGCCCTTGTCGGCCTGCATCTGCGCCACCAGCAGGTCGGCAGTCTTGCCCTGGTAGAACTCGCTCACGCCCTTGTCGGCGATGCGCTCCAGGGTCTGCGCCATCTCTGGCTGCCTGAACAGCTGACCGACTTTCATGTTGCCGAAATAATCGTTGAAGTTGGTCGCGGTCTTGAACATGCCCTGGGCATCGTTGCGGTACTGGTACTGCTTTTCAGCCACCTTGAAACCGTTTTTCGCATAACCGATGGCCGGGGTCAGCAGTTCGCTCCAGGGCAGCTTGCCGAACTTCTGGTGCGCCTCCCACAAGCCCATTACCGTGCCGGGCACACCTGCAGCGCGCGCCCCGACCAGGCTCAGGTGCTCGATCACCTCACCCTTGTCGTCCAGGTACATGTTGCGCGTGGCGGCCTTGGGGGCGACCTCACGGTAATCGAGGAAATAGGGTTTGCCGTCGACGAACAGGGTCATGAACCCGCCGCCGCCGATGTTGCCCGCCTCGGGGTAAGTCACCGCCAGGGTGAACGCAGTGGCCACTGCCGCATCCACCGCGTTGCCGCCTTTCTTGAGGATATCGGCGGCCACCTGTGCACCATATTGATCGGGCGCGGCCACTGCACCGCCCTCCAGGGTGGCGGCATGAACCGAGGAACAGCTCAGGATCGCGGCGGCGAGAGCCAGGTACTGGAACGGAACCATACGCATGACACTTCCTTGGTGTTGTTTTTGTTGAGCAGTGAGTAAGGCCGAAGCGTTTCCACTGCGCAATCAATCGCTGGAAGTTTCGCCGCCTGTGGACAGAATGTGTCGCGTTCAGGCAACTCAGCAGGCGTACATCGCCAGCTTGCGCTGGATGAAATCGAGAAAGCACTGGATGCGCAGCGCCAGCTGAGTATTGCGGTAGTACACCGCATGGATCGGCTGGCGATAGCCGTTGTTGGCTTCGCTGAGCAACACTTGCAGGCGCCCGCTGCGGATGTCTTCGTGGGTCATGAAGTGCGACAGGCTGACGATGCCCTCGCCCGCCAGGGCCAGCTGGCGCAAGGTCTCGCCGCTGGAAGCGATCAGCGCCGGGCGGATGCTCCAGCGGTCGCCCTGGGCATGGCGCAGTGGCCAGTGGTTGAGCGACTCGGGCTGGCTGAAGCCGAGCAGGCAATGGTTGGCCAGGTCCTCGACCCGCTGCGGCGTACCATGCTGTTCGAGGTACGCCGGGCTGGCCAGCACCTGCACCGGGCTGCACCCCAGGCTGCGCGCGTGCAGGCTGGAGTCGGCCAGTTCGCCGATGCGAATGGCCACATCGGTGCTCTGCTCCAGCAGGTCGATGATCAGGTCGTCGGTGTTGAGTTCCAGTTCGATGCCAGGGTACTGGCGGCGGAACTCGCCGATCCAGGGCAGGATGGCATGCAGCATGAACGGCGCAGCGGCGTTGATGCGCAGACGCCCGGTAGGGGTCTGGCGGTTCATCGACAGGCGCTCTTCCATCTCGTCCATCTGTTCCAGGATCAGGCGCGAGCGTTCGAGAAAAAAGCGGCCCTCTTCGGTCAGGTCCATGCGCCGGGTGGTGCGGTTGACCAAAGTGGTGCCCAGCTTGCCTTCCAGGCGTGACAGGGTGCGGCTGACGGCGGACGGGGTCTGGCCCATCTGCTCGGCAGCAGCGGAAATCGAGCCGCAGTCGATGACGGTGACGAATACCTGGAGTTCTTCAGATCGGGTTTTCACATCGGAGCCTGTGGTTGGTCTCTGCAGGGACTAGATAGCCGCTTGTCGAGGCCAAGTCCAGCGCTGCCTGTACCGCCCTCTTCGCAGGCTGGCCCGCGAAGCGGCGGCACAGCGAAACTCACTGTGCCTTGCCGAATACCTTGTCCAGGTGCTCCGCATAGGCCGCCAGCGCAGCTGGCACATCCGGGCGCTTCATCACATCCACCGCCAGGAAGGTCGGCAAGCCAGTCATGCCAAGGAACTGGTTGGCCTTGTGGAAGGGGAAGTACACCGCATCCACACCCTTGCCCTCGAAGAAATCGCTGGGGTCGTCGAATGCCTGCTGCGGCGCATTCCAGGTCAACGACAGCATGTACTGCTTGCCGTGTACCAGGCCACCGCTGCCATATTTCTGCGAGTGGTCCGAACGGGTACGACCATCGTTGGCATAGAGGCTGCCATGGCCTGCGGTGAACACCTCGTCGATGTATTTCTTCACGGTCCATGGCGCGCCCATCCACCAGCCTGGCATCTGGTAGATCACTACATCGGCCCAGAGGAATTTCTCCACTTCTTCCTGAATGTCATAACCGCCATCGATGAAGGTCTGGCGCACATCGAAACCGGCGCGATCCAGGTGAGCCATGGCCGCTTCGTGCAGGGTGGTGTTGAGACGGCCATCGGAGTGAGCGAACTGTTTACCGCCGTTGAGCAGAAGGATCTTTTTCATGTGAGCCTCGCGAAAAATTCAGGTCGCCAGGTTAGGGGCTCGCGGGCGGGGGATACAGTGGCTCGGGGGCAAAATACAATTGACCACAAGTCACGAATGGCTGGCGCATTATTGCCGTAGAATCGCCTTACCTTCCGTCAACGAGTAGCGACCCATGACCGAGCAGTACGCCTTCATCCTCAAAGCCAAGACCCGTCCGGAAATGGCCGAAGCCTTCGAAACCCTGTTCCGCGCCTACGTCGAGCCAAGCCGTCAGGAACCTGGCTGCATCGAGTACCACATGCTGCGCGACAAGCAGGACCCGAGCCTGTTCGTGTTCTTCGAGGTATGGGCCGACAAGGCCGCGCTGGATGTGCACTCGGCCCTGCCGCACATGACCGCATTCTTCGAAAAGCGCATGGACTACCTGGAGCGCGATTTCGACATCCAGATGATCGACATGCTCAGCGCCTCGTCCGCTAACCGCTGATAAGCAAATGGCCGCCAAGTGCGGCCAGGCCGATGAAGAAGCAGCGTTTGAACAACAGTGCGCTGATGCGCTGGCGCAGCCATTGCCCGGCCAGCATGCCGAGCAAGGCCGGCGCCAGCATCAGCAGGGAGGCCCCCAGTGCCTGGCCACCCAGGGCATCCTGCCCGGCCAGGCCAACGGCCAGGGCCAGGGTCGATACCGTGAACGACAGGCCCAGGGCCTGGACCATCTGCTCACGGTTCAAGGCCAGGCTCTGCAGGTAGGGTACCGCCGGTATCACGAATACCCCCGTCGCTGCGCTGACCACGCCGGTCACCAGGCCGCAGGCCGGCCCCAGCCAACGCTCGCGCCTCGGCGCCAGGCACAGGCCCGCCCCGACCAACCCGTACAGCGCATAGGCCAGCAGGGCCGCGCCCAGTGCATGTTTGGCCCACGGGCCGCTGTTGATCCCCAACCAGGCGCTGCCCAGCAAGGTACCGATGAAGAGCATTGCCAGCATCGGCCCCAGACGTACCAGCAACGCCCGCAGATGCCCGCCACTCGCCAGCTGCCAAAGGTTGGTGAAGGTCGAAGGCACGATCAGCAACGCGGCAGCCTGCGCCGGAGGCATAGCCAGGCCCAACAGGCCCATGGCGATGGTCGGCAAGCCGAGGCCAATCACCCCTTTCACCGTACCGGCCAGCAGAAAGGTCATTACCACCAGCGATGCGAGGGCTGGGCCAAGGTCTTGATAGAAAGCGAGCAAGGTATTCATCAGCCGATGATGGCGCGCGCCGGCCGGGCTGAAAATCTGTCATATACTCAGGCAGACTCTTGCCAGGACAGAGCCAGATGCATTTCGACCTGATCGACCTGAGGCTGTTCCAGCACACCCTGGAGTGCGGCAACATCACCGCCGGCGCCAGCCGCAGCCACCTGTCGCTGCCAGCAGCCAGTGCGCGCATTCGCGCCATGGAAGCTTCGTTGGGCATCCCCCTGCTGGAACGCAATCGCCGTGGCGTGCAGCCGACGCCGGCCGGCCAGGCCCTGCTGCAGCATGCCCGGCTGATAGCGCAGCAGGTCGAACGCCTGCAGTTCGACCTGGGCCAGTACGCGCAAGGGCAGCAAGGCCAGGTGCGCCTGCTGTGCAACACCGCGGCGCTCACCGAATACCTGCCGGAACTGCTGGCCAGCTACCTGGCTGAAAACCCCGGAATCAGCGTCGACGTGCAGGAACTGCCGAGCCTGCGCATCGTGCAAGCGATTACCCAGGGCATGGCCGACCTCGGCATCGTTTCGACCGCAGCCCCATGCGAGCACCTGCAAACCCGCCCCTTTCGCGACGACCCGCTGGTGCTAGTGACGCCGCCCGGCCACCCGCTGGCCAGTGCGCTCGCGCCCAGCTTCAGCGATAGCCTGGCGCACGGCTATGTCGGCCTCGGCGCCAGCAGTGCATTGGCGTTGTACCTTGAAGAGCAAGCCCTGCGCGAGGGGCGACGGATGCAGGTACGCGTGCGGGCCGAAGGGTTTGATGGGGTGATTCGCATGGTCGCCGGCGGTGCCGGCGTGGGGGTGGTGCCACTGGCAGCGGTGCGACGCTGGCAGGGTATGTTGCCCTTGCACTGGGTGGCGCTGGCGGAACCATGGGCCAACCGCCGATTGCTGGTGTGCACGCGGGATTTTGCGGCATTGCCGGGGTATGCGGCGGGTTTGGTAGCTGCGGTGCAGGGTGACAAACGCCTTTAGTCACCCGCAACCTCGCTGCGGGTTGAGTCTATTGGGCTTTGGAAAGCTCGATTATCGCAACCGTTACAGCAATCCCACTACATCCAATGATTGACAGCCACACCGAAATTTTAAGCTTCCGCTTAAGCGTTGAAGGAAATGCCTTCAACTCTTCAACATCGAGCTTGCCGAAACGCAAAGCCAGGCAAGGCAATGTGACAAGACCGCCAATACTGCAGACCAGCATCCATCGCCACTTCAGGCTAGATGTCCCCCAACAAATTTTTAACTGCTCAATGTAGGGATTACTTGTGATCGCGGAGCAAACAACGTGAAAATTCGGTGTTAGCGTGATGTGAAGGCTAATCGAGGCCCCTAGCAAAGCAATAGCAAATGGGACGATTAGAAATGACAATTTAAGAATCACAGACCAGGTTTCAAAACCTATCATTGGAAACCTCACTTATAAACTCCCGACAGCCCCACTAAAACTTCTCCCGCCCCTGCAAAGTTACCTATTATCACAACAACACGACTACAGGAGCCGATGACAACGCTGTCCATTGCAGTCTCGGCCAGTTCCTTACCATTATCGCGCCTCCGAAAGCAGAATAAGGACATATGCAACTACTATCCAAACACAACCGAGCAGTGTCAACCACGCTGCAACGGCCAACTTAATTTTTAGTCTCGAAGGAAAGCGCTTCAACTCATCAGGGTCTAGCATACCTCGCCGCAATGCGAATTTAGGAAAAGTTACCAAGCCGGCAAGCATACAAATGAACATCCAGCGCCCCTTGAAACTTTTCTCGCGCCGAACTTGCTTCATGGATTCAATAAAAGGGTTACTCCGGATGCCCGACCGTGCGACATCGTAATCTTTTCCTAATACAAGAAAGGCAAGTATCAACGGCCCTGGCAATCCAATGATAAATGCACCCATTACCAATATCAGTCTAGCCATAATCGGCCAATCATTAAGGTCGATCATTTGTAGCCTCATAGGCAAGTTCGCCAGCCGACTCGCCGATCTTTGCGCCTACCAGGCTGCCAATTGCGCCTCCAGCTCCGACCAGCGCGATACCACATACAGGCGTGCCGATGCCTAAAGTACCGATAGCGAATCCCGCGCATAGCGTACCCGCCGCCAAGCCAGCACCGGTAGCAACAGCACTTCCCAGACCAACGCCACCAGCAAAACTTGCTGTTTCTGTCATTCGAATCTTTTTACAAGCCTCAGTCTCCCCTGCTCGACACACTTCCTGCACCTTTAAATAAGAAGATATCCCACCCAGCCCAATTGCAGCATACCCGCCATATGCAAGGTACTTACTGAGCCGCGCCACCTTGTCCAGATGCGTCGCGTACCCCGGAATCTGCCCCGGCCCGCCCGCCTTCGACCAATGATGCACAAGGCTTCTGGTCGAAATATTCAAGCTCTTCTTCAGCCGTTCGTAATTGCCCAAATCCAGTTGCTTGTTAAGAAACGCCACTTTCAACTGGCCATCCAGCTGCTGCAGTAACTGTCGCCGTTCAGCGAAAAAGCTCGGGCTGTTCAGATGGCCGTGGCGCATGAACTCCCGCTGGTGCAGTTGTTCGATACTGGTCAAGGTACTGCTGACCTGCTTCAGCCCCTGTTCCAGCATGTCCTTGCCCACGCCCATGGACTGGCTGGCATTACTGAGCAAGCCGGCGATTTCGGCCTGGTGTTCCATCATGAAGTCCGCTTCGGCGAAATCGAGCACTGCCAGCGCACGGCGTGCATGCTCGGCCGCCGCCATCAGCTGGCCTTCCTGGCGGGTGCAGGCATCACCGTTGTCAGGGTCACCGATGACAAAGATTTCCCCTGCCTTGAAACCGTGTTCAAACGTCGGATTGAGCCGCTGCAGGCGGGAGATGGGCAAGGTGGCGTCGTGCTCGGCCAATTGCAGCAGCACCTGCGCAAATGACATGCGCCGTGGCACTACGTAGAACCCGGGCTCCAGCGTACCGGGCAACGCCCCCACTACCGGTTGGGAGAAGTGTTCGGGGTACAAGACGTTTGACGGCTCGGCAAAGTGGGTATTGGCCCGGCCCGCAACAGGCTGCGTAGACGGCGGTGCCTCATGCAACGGTGCGACAACCCGATTACTGCCCGGCGGGCAGCCACAGAGCACCAGCGCACCGTCCACGGCCACCCGCTGGCCGCCGGAAATAAAGTGGTCCACGCCTTCGGCGACAGTGCCCGCCTGCCCACAGAGCGGGCATGGCGTGGTGCGGTCACCTTCGCGAAGCACCATTCGACCCTCGGCGAGATAGCCGGCGTTCGTCGCAATACAGACAGCACCCGTAGTGGTGACATCACCATCGACTGCCTGCCCTCTTCCCTCCAGACTGACGCGCATCCTGAAGCTCCTTGCCCAGATAATCAGGACTGAAAACCTAACACCCAGGGGAAAGCTTTAGATGCCGCAAGCCCTAAATCAGAAGCTTCCCACATTTACATCAGACCAAAACCGGACTATCAGGCGTCCGGCTTTACCCGCAACGCAGACTCACCCAAAATAGCGCCCCAATGCCCAACGAAAAGGACTTCACGGTGGCCTCGATCTACCAGCTCAAACCGCGCTTCCAGGCCCTGCTGCGGCCGTCGGTGCAACGCCTTCATGAGCGCGGTGTCACCGCCAACCAGGTCACGCTCGCAGCTGCCCTGGTGTCAGTGCTGCTGGGCCTGCTGCTGGCCACCCGGCACCATGCCGCCTGGTTGTTCATCCTCCTACCGGTATGGATGCTGCTGCGCATGGCCCTGAACGCCATCGACGGCATGCTCGCCCGGGAATTCGGCCAGCAATCCACCCTCGGCGCCTACCTCAATGAACTCTGCGACGTGATCGCCGACGCCGCCCTGTACCTGCCTTTCGCCCTGCTGCCGGGGGTATCGCCAGTCCTGGTCGTGCTCGTGGTGCTCAGCGCCACCTTCAGCGAGTACGCTGGGGTCATGGGCCCGCTGGCTGGTGCCTCGCGGCGCTACGACGGGCCCATGGGCAAGAGCGACCGGGCCTTTGCCTTCGGCGTACTGGGCACGGGCGTGGCCTTCGGTCTGTTGGGCGGAGCCTGGATCAACGGCTTGTTGCTGGTCATCCTCGCACTCTCGCTCTATACCCTCTACAACCGGGTTCGCCAGGGGCTGGCCGAAACCCGTTGAGCCTACTGCCGTCGTAAAAGGATGTTGACCATGCGCCAAGCGCAAGCACTGCACTTCACTACCCATGACGGCGTCGAGCTGCATTACCGTCACTGGCCCGCCACCCGTAACGAACACCAGCCCCGCCGGGCCGTGGTGATGTTCCACCGCGGCCATGAACATGGCGGGCGCATGGCCCACCTGGCCGATGAGCTGGACATGCCAGGCTACGACTTCTTCGCCTGGGATGCCCGTGGCCACGGCCAGTCGCCGGGGGCACGCGGCGACAGCCCGGGGTTCGCCACCAGCGTGCGCGATGTGCAGACCTTCATCGAGCATATCCAGGCCTGCCACGGTATCGCCGAGCAGGACCTGGTGGTGCTGGCACAGAGTGTCGGTGCCGTGCTCATCGCCACCTGGGCCCACGACTATGCGCCCAAGGTGCGCTGCCTGGTGCTGGCCTCGCCGGCGTTCAAGGTCAAGCTGTATGTACCGTTCGCCCGCACCGGCCTGAAACTGCTCAAGGCCTTGCGCGGCAACTTCTTCGTCAACAGCTACGTCAAGCCACGCCTGCTCACCCACGACCCCGAACGGGTTATGTCGTACGTGGCCGACCCGCTGATCAGCCGGCCGATTTCGGTGACCATGTTGCTAGGCCTCTACGAAGCCGCCGACCGCGTGGTGGCGGACGCCCAGGCCATCCAGGTGCCGACCCAGCTGCTGGTGTCCGGTGCCGACTTCGTGGTCGAGCGCCAGCCGCAGCAACGCTTCTTCGAGCGCCTGGGCAGTGCACGCAAGGAAATGCACATCCTGCCGGGGTTCTTCCACGACACCCTGGGCGAACGTGACCGGGCCCATGCCCTGCGGCGCATCGAGCGGTTTGTCGAGCACTGCTTCGCCAGCCCTGCGGCGCTGCCGTCGCTGCTCGATGCCGACAAGGTCGGCGCCAGTTGCGCCGAAGCCGAAAGCCTGGCCGCGCCGTTGCCGCACAACTCACCGCGAGACCTCTACTGGCGCGCCACCCGTGCCGGGCTGCGCCTGGGCAAGGGGCTTTCGGAAGGCGTGAAGCTAGGGTTCGACACTGGTTTCGACTCGGGCAGCACCCTTGACTATGTGTACCGTGACCAGCCAACCGGCAAGGGCAAGCTGGGCCGCCTGGTCGACCGCAACTATCTCGATGCCATCGGCTGGCGTGGCATTCGCCAACGCAAGCTGCACGTCGAGGAGTTGCTGCGCCTGGCCATCGCCCGCCTGCGCGAACAGCAGCGGCCGGTACACATCGTCGATATCGCGGCCGGCCATGGCCGCTACATCCTCGAGGCCCTGCAGGAGCTGGAGCAATTGCCGGATTCGATCCTGCTGCGCGACTACAGCGAGCTGAACGTGCAGCAAGGCAGCGCGCTGATCGCAGAAAAAGGCCTGGCTGACATCGCCCGCTTCGTCCAGGGCGACGCCTTCGACCGCCAGAGCCTGGCCACGCTGCAACAACCACCAACCTTGGCCGTGGTTTCCGGCCTCTACGAACTGTTCGCCAGCAACCAGCTGGTGGGCAACTCGCTGGCCGGCCTGGCCGACACGGTGGAGGATGGCGGCTACCTGGTCTACACCGGCCAACCGTGGCACCCGCAACTGGAGATGATCGCCCGCGCGCTCACCAGCCACCGCGGCGGCGAGGCCTGGGTTATGCGTCGGCGAAGCCAGGCCGAGATGGACCAGCTGGTGGAGGCAGCAGGCTTCCGCAAGCTGGCCCAGCGCATCGATGAGTGGGGCATTTTCAGTGTCAGCCTGGCACAACGGGTACGCTGAATGAAGCCATCGCGCGAGCCCGGGCTGATCCGCCGGGGCGTATCCTGGCTGTTGCTGCTGGGGCCATTGTTTTTCCTCAGCTATGGGTTGGCCAACAGCCACACAGTCGGGCGCGATGATGTCGGCAGCCTGGTGTTCGGCTGGGAAAGCCATATGCCATTGTGGCCATGGACAATCGTCCCGTACTGGTCGATCGACCTGCTCTACGGGCTGTCCTTCCTGCTGCCGCGCACGCGCCAGGAAATGGACCGCCATGCCCTGGCCCTGCTGAGCGCACAGGTGATCAGCGTCAGTTGCTTCCTGCTCTGGCCGCTGCGCTTCACCTTCGAGCGGCCGGAACTGGGTGGCGTGTACGGCTGGATGTTCGATGTGCTGATGGGGTTCGACAAGCCGTTCAACCAGGCGCCGTCGCTGCATATCGCCCTGCTGGTAATCATCTGGACGATGTTTGCCCGGCATATGCAGCGCCAGCCCTGGCGTTGGCTGATGCATGGCTGGATGGCGCTGATTGGAGTGTCGGTGCTGACCACCTGGCAGCACCATTTCATCGACGTACCGACGGGCGCATTGGCGGGGTTCGTGTGTGTCTGGTTGTGGCCACACCAGGGCCGGCTGCCCTGGCAGCAGGCCCGCCTTGCGCAGGATGCCAAGCGTTGGCGATTGGCGTTGAGTTATGCCGCGGGCGCGCTGTTGTGCGCAGTGCTTGCCATGGGTTTGGGTGGTACCTGGCTGTGGCTGGCCTGGCCGGCCGTGTCATTGGCTTTGGTGGCGTTGAACTACGGCCTGTTCGGCGCTGGCGGGTTTCAGAAAGGTGCCGATGGGCGCTTGTCGAATGCCGCCTGCTGGCTGCTGGCGCCTTACCTGCTGGGGGCATGGGCCAATTCGCGGCTGTGGACCTGGCGGCATCCACAGGCGGATGAAGTGTGTGACGGCGTCTATCTGGGGCGGATTCCACGGCGAGCAACACGGTTCGCCAGGATTGTCGATCTGTGCGCGGAGCTGCCGTGTAATGTCCAGAACAGCGCTCCTGCACAGGCTGCTTCAACTGTTGCCTATGAGTGTTTCCCTGCGCTGGACCTGATAGCCCCGGACAGCACACTGTTGCATCAAGCCGCCGACGCCATCGAGCGCTTGCGCAGCAGTGGCCCGGTGCTGGTCTGCTGTGCCCTGGGTTACTCGCGCAGCGCTAGCGCCGTGGCCGCCTGGCTGGTGCTCAGCGGCCGCTGCAGCGATGTCCGGCAAGCCGAAGCGATGATCGGCAAAGCTCGCCCGGGGGTAGTCTTGCATCGCGCACACCGCCAGGCCCTGCAACGACTGGGAGCACAACCATGAGCCTGCTGGTGGTGGCCAGCCTGCTGGGCCGTGGCAAACAGCTGGAGCGCCTGTCCGACGGCCTCACCTTGCTGGCGCTCGCCTACGGCCTGGCGCCATTGTTGAATGCACCGTTGCAGCCACTGGCCAGCCTGCTGTGCATCGTGCTGGTTGTACTAGGCGTACTTCACAAGTACTGGGCCATCCGCGTGGCGGTAGATGCCGACCTGTTTGCCCACCTGGTCAAGAGCCCCGACCTGTCGGCAGACACCCAGGCCCTGGACCGCGCCTTGTTCGAACTGAAACTCAAACCACAAGCCGCCGATTCCCGCGCCTGGCCTGCCCGCAGCCAGGCTGCACTGGCCCTGCTGCGCCGCCAGGCCGTATGCCTGGGCCTGCAGTTGTCGCTGGCCTTGGCTACCCTGCTGACACTGCTTTTGAAGGGATAACGACAACCCCATGCTCGCCAGCCTGACTGCCTACCTCATTACCTCCGCCGCCCGTCTGATCACAGGCGCTCGCGCCCTGTGGCTGGGCTGCACACCGCTGCCGGTACAGCGCCTGTATTTCGCCAACCACAGCAGCCACGGCGATTTCGTGTTGCTGTGGGCATCGCTGCCAGCACCGCTACGCAAGCGTACCCGCCCGGTGGCCGGCGCCGACTACTGGGCCAGACCAGGTATTCGCGACTTCCTCATCCGCAAGGTGTTCAATGGCGTGCTGATCAACCGGCAACGCAGCGAAGGCCAGGGCAGCCCGCTGCAGCCGATTCTCGAAGCCGTGGCCCAGGGCGACTCGCTGATCTTCTTCCCGGAGGGCACGCGCAACCTTGGCGATGAGCCGCTGATGCCGTTCAGGAGTGGGCTGTACCATTTGGCTGCGGCCAACCCCGACGTCGAGCTGGTACCGGTATGGATCGCCAACCTCAACCGGGTGATGCCCAAGGGCCGCGCCTTGCCTCTGCCGTTGCTGTGCACGCTGAGCTTTGGCGAACCGCTGCACCTGGAGGCTGATGAAAGCAAGCAGGCCTTCCTCGAACGGGCCAGCAAGGCCCTGCTGAACCTGGCCCCCAAGGATGCCTGAGATGGACCACAACACCCTTTCGCTGTTCGCCGGCATCGGCGCCCTGCTGCTGCTCGCCAGCGTGACCGGCCGCCTGCTCAAATGGCGCGCCGGCCCCGCGCCGCACGCGGTGATCGACAACCTCAACGCCCGCATCAACGCCTGGTGGGTGATGGTGCTGGTGATCGGCATCGCCTTCCTGTTCGGCAAGTATGGCGTGATCGTGCTGTTCTACGGCGTGTCGTTCTATGCCCTGCGTGAGTTCATGACCCTCACCCCGACCCGGCGCAGCGACTACCCGGCGCTGGTGGCGGCGTTCTACGTGGCGCTGCCGGTGCAGTACGTATTGATCGCCATGGACTGGTACGGGCTGTTCAGTATCTTCATCCCGGTGTACCTGTTCCTGTTGTTGCCGATCCTGGCCAGCTTCGGTGGCGACACCACCCGCTTCCTCGAACGTGCCTCGAAGGTCCAGTGGGGGCTGATGATCGCAGTCTACTGCGTGTCGTCGGTGCCGGCACTGATGACCCTCGACATCCCCGGCTACGAGGGCCGCAATCTGCTGCTGATCGCCTGGCTGATCCTGGTGGTGCAGATCAGCGACGTGCTGCAGTACGTATGCGGCAAGCTGTTCGGCAAGCACAAGGTGGCGCCCAACCTGTCGCCGTCCAAGACCGTGGAAGGCCTGGCCGGTGGCGTGGCGCTGGCCACCCTGACCGGCGCCCTGCTGTGCTGGATCACCCCGTTCACTTTCTGGCAGGCCGCGCTGATGGCGCTGGCGGTGAACGCCATGGGCTTCTTCGGCGGGCTGGTGATGTCGGCGATCAAGCGCGACCGCGGGGTGAAAGACTGGGGCCACATGATCGAAGGCCACGGTGGCATGCTCGACCGCATGGACTCGGTGTGCTTTGCCGCGCCGGTATTCTTCCACTTTGTGCGGTATTGGTGGGCGTAATCATACCCCCGAGGGGTATACGCAATCTTGTAGGAGCGGATTTATCCGCGATGCAGGCGACACGGTGGATGGCACCGGCTGTGCCGGTGATCGCGGCTGAAGCCGCTCCTGCAAAGGGTCGCGCCACGCCGGCGTAATCACTTCAGGTACGAACGCAGCAGCGCCGCCACCTTGTCCGCCTCGTCCTGCCGCTGCTCGGCATTCAGCCCGTCCGCCACCAGGTGTTCGCGGATATGCCCTTCCATCACTTCGGCCATCAGCCCATTCACCGCGCCGCGCACGGCGGCGATCTGCTGCAGGATCGCCAGGCAATCCTTGTCCTGCTCCAGCGCCGTCTCCAGGGCGGCGGCCTGGCCCTTGATCTTGCGCACCCGGGTCAGCAGTTGCTTCTTGCTCTTCAGGGTATGTGCCATTGGGTTTCACACCATGCTAGGTATACTGGGGTATAGTATTTTTTCGACATTCCGGAAGCATGATAAACCATGGCGACACAAACCTCAGACCGCTGGCAGCACAGCCATCAGTTCCATACCAGTAACCTGGGCGCCGAGCGCAAGACCCGCCTGGCAGTGTGGCTGACCGCCGTGATGATGGTGGCGGAGATTGCCGGCGGCTGGTTCTTCAATTCCATGGCGCTGCTGGCCGACGGCTGGCACATGAGTTCCCATGCGCTGGCCCTGGGCCTGTCGCTGCTGGCCTACGCCGCTGCCCGGCGCTATGCCGGCGATCAGCGCTTTGCCTTTGGCACCTGGAAAATCGAGATTCTCGGCGGCTACTCCAGTGCCCTGTTGCTGCTCGGGGTGGCGGGGCTGATGGCGTTCCAGTCGGTGGAGCGCCTGCTGGCACCGGGGCCGATCCACTATGACCAGGCGATCTTCATCGCCGCCGTAGGCCTGGCGGTCAACCTGATCTGCGCCTGGTTGCTGCGGGACGATCACCATCATCATCATGATCATCACCATGGCCACGATCATCAGCACGACCACGGTCATCATCACCACGACCTGAACCTGCGCTCGGCCTACCTGCATGTGATCACCGACGCCGCCACCTCGGTGCTGGCCATCGTCGCCCTGCTGGCTGGCAAGTTCTGGGGCGCCGGCTGGCTCGACCCGGTCATGGGCCTGGTGGGTGCGCTGCTGGTGGCGCTGTGGGCCCGAGGGCTGCTGCGCGACACCAGTCGGGTACTGCTGGACGCAGAGATGGACGCACCTGTAGTGGCGGAAGTACGTGAAGTGGTGGCACAACTGCCGGTGCCGGCCAGCATCACCGACCTGCACGTTTGGCGTGTCGGCAAGGACCAGTACGCCTGCATCCTTGGCCTGGCCGCTACTTGCGAACTCAGCGCCGACAGCGTGCGCCAGGCCTTGGGCGTGCATGAGGAACTGGCGCATGTCACCGTCGAGGTCAATCGCCTGGCATAGCGCGGCCAGACAGCTGGACGTCGAGCCCAGGCAACTGCAACTCGGCCAATGGCCCTATGGTGATGGGTCATTCAGCCAGTCACCAGGAGTTGTGCCATGTCCGATTTCATCACCGTCCTGCGCGAAACCTGCCCGACACCGGTCGTGGACGCCACCAAGTGGAAGCGCATCGGCGGCGATCCGCACACCGTCAACCTCAATGCCTACCTGTCGGCCGACGGCAGCAAGATCATGGGCACCTGGATCTGCACCCCGGGCAAGTTCGAGGTCAACTACGAGAAGTGGGAGTTCTGCCACTTCCTCGATGGCTACTGCATCATCACCCCGGAAGGCGAAGAGCCGAAGCACCTCAAGGCAGGGGACGTGTTCGTGATCGAACCGGGGATGAAAGGTACCTGGGAAGTGGTCGAAACTGTGCGCAAGTATTTCGTCTTCGCCTGATTTGTAAACGTTGCCGGCGCTAGGGCCGGGACAGGCAAAAAAAATCGCGGATCAGGCGCCCTTCCCTCTGGTGCGCAGTTACAGAGGGAAGGCCACCTGGCCCGCGATGAAGTCCACCTCGCTGGTCAATCTTTCTTGCGGTAACTCTCGACGATGGCCGAGAAATCCTTGCCCCCTTCACCGCGCAGGCTCATGGCCTGGTACAGCTGCTGGGCCACGGCCCCGAGGATCACTGGTTGGTGCACCTGGCGCGCCGCTTCGGTGGCCAGCCCCAGGTCCTTGAGCATCAGCTCGGCGCCAAAACCACCGGTATAGCCCCGCGATGCCGGCGCGGTTTCGATGATGCCGGGCCATGGGTTGTAAGTGTCCGAGCTCCAGCAACGCCCGGTCGAACTGTTGATGATGCCGGCCAGCACCTTGGTGTCGATGCCCAGAGCATTGCCAAGGGCCATGGCTTCGGACACACCGACCATCGAGATGCCCAGCAGCAGGTTGTTGCAGATCTTGGCGATCTGCCCGGTGCCGACTTCACCACAATGCACGATGTTGCGGCCCATCTGGTCCAGTACCGGCTTGAGGGTGGCGAACAGCTCGGCGCTGGCACCGACCATGAAGGTCAGGGTACCTGCCGCCGCACCACCGGTGCCGCCGGAAACCGGCGCATCACCCATGTCCACACCCTTGGCTGCGGCCGCCTTGGATACATCGCGCGCGGTCTGCGGGTCGATGGTGCTGCAGTCCACGGTTGGCGTGCCAGGACGAATACCGGCCAGCACGCCGTCTTCGTTCAGGTAGACGCTGCGTACATGGGCAGCGGCCGGCAGCATGGTGATCACCAGCTCGCTATTGGCCGCCGCGTCCTTGGGCGAAGGGCTGATCTGCCCGCCCAGTTCGGCGAGCTCGGCCAGCACGGCCTTGTTCAGGTCGAACAGGTTCAGTTGGTGCCCGGCCTTGATCAGGTTGCGGGCCATGGGTGCGCCCATGTTGCCGAGGCCGATGAATGCGATACGCATGACTCTCTCCTTAACGCAGGGGCTTAGCGCAGGCTGATAGTGGTATTCACACCGTCGTTGACGCTGTCGTCATCGAACCAGCGGGCGGTGACGGTCTTGGTCTGAGTGTAGAACTGCACCACTTGCTTGCCGTACGGGCCGAGGTCGCCGAGCTTGGAGCCACGGGAGCCGGTGAAGCTGAAGAACGGCACCGGTACCGGGATCGGAATGTTGATACCGACCTGGCCAATGTCGATTTCGCTCTGGAACTTGCGCGCTGCCGCGCCGCTCTGGGTGAACAGGCCGGTGCCGTTGCCGAACGGGTTGGCGTTGACCAGGGCGATGGCCTCGTCAAGCGTGTCGACCTCCAGGGTCACCAGTACCGGGCCGAAGATTTCCTGGGTATAGATCTGCATGTCGGTCTTCACCCCCGAGAACAGGGTCGGGCCGACGAAGTTGCCTTGCTCATAACCCGGCACCTTGACGTCACGGCCGTCGAGTTCCAGCTTGGCACCTTCCTTGATGCCGCTTTCGATCAGGCCCAGCACACGCTCCTTGGCGCGTTTGGAAACCACCGGGCCGACATCGGTGCCTGGCTCGCAACCGGCATTGACCTTGAGCTTGCTGGCCGCCGCCTTGATGTCCGGCAACCATTCGCGTGCCTTGCCTACCAGTACCGCCACCGAGGTGGCCATGCAGCGCTGGCCCGCCGCGCCGAAGGCGGCACCGACCAGGGCGTTGATGGTTTGGGTACGGTTGGCATCGGGCAGCACCACCGCGTGGTTCTTGGCGCCCATCATCGACTGCACACGCTTGCCATGCTGGCTGCCCAGGTTGTACACGTGGGTGCCCACTTCGGTGGAGCCGACGAAGGAAATCGCCTTGATGTCCGGGTGGGTGCAGATGGCATCCACCACTTGCTTGCCGCCGTGCACCACGTTGAGCACGCCAGCCGGCACGCCGGCTTCCAGCGCCAGCTCGACCAGCAGCATGGTCGACAGCGGGTCCTGCTCGGACGGCTTGAGCACAAAGGTGTTGCCGCAGACGATGGCCATCGGGAACATCCACAGCGGGATCATGGCCGGGAAGTTGAACGGGGTGATACCGGCGCATACACCGATGGGCTGGCGCAGGGTATAGGTATCGACGCCACCGGCGACGTTTTCGGCGAATTCGCCCATCTGCAGGGTACCGATCGAGGCAGCATGCTCGACCACCTCCAGGCCGCGGAAGATATCGCCTTCGGCATCGGCCAGGGTCTTGCCTTGTTCGGCACTGAGCACCTGGGCGATACGCTTGGTGTGTTCGCGGATCAGCGCCTGCAGCTTGAGCATGATGCGCATGCGTGCGCCAATCGGGGTATCGCGCCAGGTCTTGAAGGCACGCTGGGCAGCGGCCACGGCTGCGTCCACTTCCTCGGCGGTGGCGAACGGCACGCGCGCCAGCACTTCCTGGGTGGCCGGGTTGACGATATCGCGCCATTCAGAGGTCTTGGACTCGACCCACTGGCCGTCGATCAGCAGCTTGACCTGCTCGATTTTGGTCTGGTTAGGGGATTGCGGTGCGTTCATCTGCGTTCTCCTTGGAATTATTGTCGGGACGAGATCGCCAGCGCCGAGCAAACGCAAGGTGGCGTCCTGAGGCTTGTTTCGAGTATAGATGTGCAAACATCCAACAAGAACGCACAAAAAAACCGGATCATCATGCAAAAAGACCTCACATCCTTGAGCGCGCTCAACTGGGACGACCTGAAGTTCTTCCTCGAAGTGGCCCGCACCCGCAAGGCCAGCAGCGCCGCCAAGCGCCTGAGCGTTGACTACACCACGGTGTCGCGGCGCATCAGTTCGCTGGAGGGGGCGCTGGGCACCCTGCTGTTCGAAAAGTCGCGGACCAACGGCTTTGTCCTCACCGCCGAGGGCCAGCGTCTGCTGGGCTATGCCGAGTCGATCGAGAGCACGCTGCACATGGCCTGCGAACAGGTCTCCGGGTCGGGCGTGGCGTTGTCCGGGCATGTGCGCATGGGCTGCACCGAAGGTTTCGGCAGCTTCTTCGTCACCCCGCAACTCAGCCACTTCGTCGATGCCTACCCGGCTATCTCGGTGGACATACTGCCGCTGCCACACTTCATCAGCCTGTCCAAGCGCGAGGCGGACATCGTCATTGCCCTGGAGCGACCGGAACATGGGCCCTATGTGTGCTGCAAGCTGTGCGACTACCGCCTGCGGCTGTACGCCACCCGGGAATACCTCGATAACCACGCCCCCATCCGCCAGATCGCGGACCTGGCCAGGCACCCTTTCATCAGTTACGTGGACGACCTGGCCTTCAGTTCGGAGCTGCTGTACCTGGCCAACCTGATCCCCAGCGCCAGCGCGCATTTGCGCAGTACCAGCGTGATTGCCCAGTACACGGCGGCGCTGCAAGGGCGAGGGCTGGCGATATTGCCCTGTTTCCTGGCCGCGCAGGATCCACGGCTGGTGACGGTATTGCCGGAAGAAATCGAGGTGACACGGCAATTCTGGATGTACTGCCGGGAGGATTTGCGCAAGTTGAAGCGGATTACCTTGCTGTGGGATTACATCCGAGGGGTGACCGAGGCGAATGCGCCGTTGTTGATGGGCGAGACGCGGGAAATGCGCTTTGCTCAGCAATGATCATGCTTGGGCCCAGCATGGATGATGTGGGAGCGGGCTTGCCCGCTCTCACAAGCAAGTTTGTAACCGATAGGGCTGGAATCAGTAGGAAGCCACCACAATGGATACCCGCCGGTTCTCGGTGCGCCCGGCGCTGGTGCGGTTGTCCGCCACCGGCTGGGTGCTGCCCAGACCACGGCTGTGGATATTCTGCGCCGGCATACCTACCGCGACCAACGCCTTGGCCACGCTTTGCGCACGCCGCTCGGACAGCTGTTGGTTGTACGCCGCCTTGCCCGACGCGTCGGCATGCCCGTCCACCCGCACGCCCTGGATGCCAACGCCAAGCAATGCCTTGCCGATACGTTCGACAATCGCCTGGCTCTGGCTGTTGAGGCTGTCCAGGTCGCTGCCGAACAGCACTTTGCCGGACAAGTCATAGGCCCAACCTTCGTCGGTAGGGGTAAAGCCTTCGCGCTTGAGCACGGCGACCTGTTCGGCGCTCAGGCCTTTGGGCGGCGCGCTCTGGCAACCAGCCAAGGCCAGCATGGCCAGCAACAAGGCCCAAACGGGAAAACGCAACGCCTGCTTCACGGGGTCAACTCCTGTTCTTGATTTCCATCTGCGCTACCTGCCAGTGCCCACGGCGATTGCGCTTGGCCTGGTACATCGCCGCGTCAGCAGCATTCAGAAGACTGGCAGGATCGGTGCCGTCATCCGGGTAATAGGCGATACCGACACTCAACGAGGTGGCGATACTGCGGCCACTGTCCAGTTGCACCGGCAGCTTCATGCTGGCAACGATCTTCTCGGCAACGCGCTCGGCATCCTGACGCGAATGCAAAGGCGTCAGCAGCACGGCGAACTCGTCACCGCCCAGACGCGCCACCAGGTCGTGCTCACGCAGCTGGGCGCGCACACGGTCGGCCACGCTGATCAGCACTTCGTCGCCCACGGCATGGCCAAGGGTATCGTTGATCTGCTTGAAGTGGTCACTGTCGAGAAACAGCAGCGCCAGGTGGTCTTGCTGTCGCTCGGCATTGCGCAGGCTACGGGTCAGGCGCCCCTCGAAAAAGGCTCGGTTGGGCAGGCCGGTCAAACTGTCATGGCTGGCCTGGTGGGCCAGCGTCTGGTTTTCGTTCTGCAGGTGGCTGTGCCATACCTCCAGTTCGTCCAGCAGCGCATTGAAGTCGTTACCCAGTTCATTGAGCTCGGCAATCGGTGCTTCCGGCACGCGCCGATCGAAGCTGCGCTCCCGGCGGGCGGCATGGGCAACACTGGCCAGACCGCGCAGCGGGCGAACGATATCACCGAGCAAACGCCGCGACAGGTGTTGTGCAGCCAAGGCGCTGAGCAGCGTACAGACCAGGATGCCGGCCAGCCCACTGAGCAGGAACAGCAGCAGGCTACGCCCCTGGCCGACCAGTTCGATGCGCCCGACCTGCCGTTGCTGGTGGGTAATCGCCAGGTTGACCGGTTCATCGAGCAAGGCGCTGGCAACCTGCCCTTCCAACCGCGCAAGCAGGCCAGTATCACTGCGCTGCCAATGCGCCAGCTGCTGGCCTTCGTTGTCGAACACCCTGGCTTCGGCCACTTCCTCGGCACTGGCGATCAACGCCAGCGATTCATTGGCCGCAGCACTGTCATCGAACACGACGGCCGCTTCCACGGTGTAACTGATCGAGCGGGCGATCAGATGCAGGTTGTGGTTGGCGTAAACGCGCAGGGCGAGCACGCCCAGCAGGGTCAGGGAAATGCCGGCCAGGCCTACGGCGAGCAAGGCGACGCTCAGGTGGCCACGGCCGAGCGCCGAGCGCAGGGTTGGTCGCGCACCGCGCTTGTCGGCCCCCTTCATGGCTGCACCGCGCGGCGCTGCGACAACTGCAGCACGCTGGGGTGAATGCGCACGCCGGAACGTGCCACCGAGTCGAGGTTGACCTCGAAGGCGACTTGTCGGTCGCTGACCCGCAGGCAGAACAGGCTGCCGACCGTGCATGGGTCGTCCGCTTCGCTGATGCTCAGTACCGGGTGGCCACCGATGCGCTCGAACAGCCGGTCACGCTGGCCCTGGTCGAGCTTGCCGATATAGATGGCATCGCAGGCCTGCGCAACCTGGCTATCGGTCGCTAGCAGGCGCCGCACCTGCAGCGGCTGGCCGGATTCCTGGGCATGGCCTTTGATCAGGTCATCGGCGTATTCGGTCGGGCCAACCAGGCATAGGCGCAAAGGTGAGGGTTCGACGGGCCAGCGGGCATAGCTGAAGATACCCAACACTACTTGGGTAACGGCTTTGGCGCGTTGCTGCGCCTGGGCGACGGTTGCGGCGGTGTCCGCCCGGGCAGTACCTGCTGCAAGGAACAGGGCGGCCAGCAATAGCGAAAGCACACAGCTTGTCACTCGCCTTGCGGCCAGCTTCATGCGGGAAGTCTCTCAAGATCCTATCGGATAACGGCGCAACGATAGCATATGGCCGCCTACCTATAAGAGGGAGCAGCCGTATGCATCGGGTTTGCTGGCCCTACACCTGTTCCAGCATCAACCCGGAAATACGCCGCACCTTGCGTGCCACTGCTTCTTCGAAAATGCCCTGGCGGGGTTCGACCAGGCTGAAGCAGTGCTTGGCACGCGTGATGCCGGTGTATACCAGCTCCTTGGTCAGCACCGGGTTCAACGCATCCGGTAGCACCAGGGCGGTATGACCGAACTCCGAGCCCTGCGACTTGTGCACGGTCATGGCGAATACCGTTTCCACCTCGTTCAACCGGCTGGGCAGGACGAAGCGCACCCCGCCACTGCCGTCGTTACGCGGGAAGGCCACGCGCAGCAGGGGCTCGCCGCGCTCGTCGGGCAGGCGCAGCGCAATACCAATGTCACCGTTCATCAGGCCCAGGCCGTAATCGTTGCGCGTCACCAGCACCGGGCGTCCTTCGTACCAGGGCTGCTGGCTGTCGATCAGCCCGGCATTGTGCAGCACCCGCGCCACCCGCTCGTTTAGGCCTTCGACACCCCAGGCCCCACGGCGTACCGCACACAGCAGCTGGAAGTCCTCGAAGCTGTGCAGCACTTTGCCTGCCCATTGCTCCCATGCCGGGTCATCAAAGGCGGTATCGAGCGCCGGGCGGAAGCGGCCAAGGGTGCGCAGGTAGCTGCGGTAACCCTGCGGGCCATCGCTGCCGCGGTTGAGGCCGTCGAGCAGCAGGCGATCGAAAGCACGGTCCTGCTCCTGCTTCAGGGCCAGGCTGTGCACGTCGGCCGGCGGCATGGCCAGCAGGTTACGCGCCGCGTGCGCCTCCTGGCGGTTGACCAGCCGGGCCAGCTGGCCAATGCCGCTGCCCTCGCCGAAACGCCGCGAGAAGCGCAACATCACCACCTGCTGGGCCAGCGGGTGGCGCTGCTCGTCACCGGTCTTGAGGCCGCTACCGGCCAGCGACTCGCCACCGGCCTGTTCCAGCCATGCCTGGGTCGCCAGCGAGTAACAGCCGTCTTCGGCATCGCGGCACAGGTCACCCAGCACTGCCCCGGCCTCGACCGAGGCCAGTTGGTCCTTGTCGCCCAGCAGCACCAGGCGCGCCCGTGGCGGCAGGGCATCGAGCAGGTTGGCCATCATCTCCAAGTCGATCATCGAGGCTTCGTCGACCACCAGCACGTCCAACGGCAACGGGTTGCCGGCATGGTGGCGGAAGTGTCGCGAGCCTGGCCGGCTGCCCAGCAGGCGGTGCACGGTGCTGACCTCGGTAGGGATCTGCCCGCGCACCTCGGCGCTGACCTGCAGGCGCTCGACTTGCTGGCCGATGGATTCGGTCAGGCGCGCAGCCGCCTTGCCGGTCGGCGCGGCCAGGCGAATGCGCAGTGGCCTGCCCTGCTCCACCGCCGGCGCCTGCAGCAAGGCCAACAGGCGTACCACTGTGGTCGTCTTGCCGGTACCGGGGCCGCCGGTGATGACGCTGAAGCCGGCGCGGGTGGCCAGGGCGCAAGCGAGTTTCTGCCAGTCGACCTGGGCCGCTGGTGCTCCCCCGTCGAACAGCTGCGCCAGGCGGGCCGGCAGGTCGGCCGGTGCTGCTTCGGCCTGGGCCAGGCGCTGGCGCAGGATATGGTCGATGCGCCGCTCGTAACTCCAGTAGCGGCGCAGGTACAGGCGCTCGCCGCTGAGCACCAGTGGCCGCGCTTGCTGCCCCGGTGCATCCCCGGCAGCCACCAGCGCGCTGGCGGCAATCCGTTGGCGCCAGGCATGCAGGTCGAGGTTGGCCAACAACTGCGAGGGCAGCAGCAAGGGACCGGTCAGGGCATCGCCTTCGGGCGGCAACGACAGGGCGAAGTCGGGCTCTGCCAGGGTTTGCTGCAGGTCGAGGCAGACATGGCCGTGGCCCAATTGGTGGCTGGCCAGGGCAGCGGCCAGCAACAGCAAGGGATCGCTGCCGGGGGCGCGCTCTTCCAGGAACGACACGAACGCGCGATCCAGGGCCCGCAACCAGCCGCGCTCCACCCAACGGTCCAGCAGTTGCAGCAGGTCAGCGCTGTCGTGCTGTGGCTTCAGGGCCAGCAAGTGCTCGGCATGCAGCGGGGTGGGCAACAGATCGACGAGGCTTCGGCTCATATCACAGCTCCGGCAAACAGGTCCTGCTGCATGGGCGGGTGCTCGCCGCGGAACAGCGCATCGAGGCTTTCGATCAGTTCACGCGGCGGCTTGGTGTGGTACACGCCGTGGCCGCTGCTGCTGGCACCACGCAGGAAGATGAACAGGGCGCCGCCGACATGGCGATCGTAGTCATAATCGGGCAGACGCGCGCGCAGCTGGCGATGCAGGGCCAGCACGTACAACACGTACTGCAGGTCGTAACGGTGTTCGAGAATGGCCTTTTCCATGGCCAGGCCATCGTAGGCCTGGATATCCGGGCCCAACCAGTTGGACTTGTAATCGGCCACGTAGTAGCGCCCGTCCAGCTCGAACGCCAGATCGATGAAGCCCTTGAACATGCCATTGAGCAAGGTCGGTTGCGCCGCCGGGCGCGCCAGGCCGGGGTGGGTATGGCGAGCCACCAGGCGGTCGAGCTGTTCGGCATCGACCTGACGGCTGGCGAACCAGAACTCCATTTCGACCTGGTAATGGCACAACTGCCCCAGGGTCACGCTCAGGCCTTTGCCCGACAGTGGCAATGCCTCGCCCAGCAGGCGTTGCAGCCATTGGCTGAGGGTGGTGATCCAGCCAGTCCAGTCACGCCGGTTGCAGCGCTGGCCAACGGTTTGCTGGATCAACTGCGGGTTGCCACTCACCTGGCTGAAGCCCTCGCGCCCCGCCCACTCCAGCAAGCCGTGGAGGAAGGTGCCGGGGTTTGGCCCACGCGGGAAGCGGTGGATATCGCCGCTGTCGGCCGGGACTTCGCGCAATACCTGCGCATCGACCCTTTCATCGTCGAACAACTGCTGCGCCTGCGAACTGTCGGCACCGAGCGACTGCTCGCCGATGCGCAGGGCGCTGTACGAGGCGATCCACCAGTGCTCGGCCGCCGCACGGCGCGGCTTGCGTGCCGGCAGCAGCTCCCGCGCAGCATGCGGCATGCGATACAGCTGCTGATCTGCCTGCGGCAGGCCTGGGCAACTGATGTGCGGGCTGGTTGCCGCCAAGGCCTGCAACCAGCCCCCCAGTTGCTCCGAGCCCGGCAAGGCGAGGCCGCCACCGAGCAGGTAGCCGAACGCCGAACGATGCAACTGCGAGCTTTTCTGATTACCGCGCTTGAGGTCGGCAACCCCCAGCCAGCAGGCATGCTGTGCGCGGGTCAGGGCCACGTAGAGCAGGCGCAGGTCCTCGGCCAGGCGCTCGTCATCGGCGCGCTCGATCTGTTCGGGGTCCGGCGTGAGGGTGAGATGGGCGTTACCCAGGCTGTCATGCCAGGCCAGCGGCAGGCGGCTGCCGTCGACCGGCTTGCTGGTGCAGATGAACGGCAGGTAGACCAGCGGGTATTCCAGGCCCTTGGACTTGTGAATGGTTACCACCTTGACCAACTGCTCGTCGCTCTCCAGGCGCAGGATCTGCTCCTCGCCGGCCTGGCCGGAACTGGCCAGATGCTCGGCCAGATGCCGAATCAGCGCCTGTTCGCCGTCCAGTTCGCCAGCGGCCTGCTGCAGCAGCTCGGCCAGGTGCAGCAGGTTGGTCAGCACTCGCTCGCCATCACTGCGGCGGATCAGCATGCGCGGCAGCTGGAAATCATGCAGCAGGTGCCGCAGCATGGGCAGCACGCCCTGGCGCTGCCAGATATCGCGGTAGCGGCGAAAACGCATGACCCAGTCTTCCCAGACGCGCTCGTCCTGGTTCAGCCGGTCCAGCGCCGCCAACGACAAATTGAGGGTCAGGCTGGCCAGGGCGGCCTTGAGCAAGCGCTCCGAGTCGGGTTCGGCACAGGCCTTCAGCCAGGCCAGCAGGTCGTGCGCTTCCTGGGCGGCGAATACCGAGTCCTTGTCGGACAGGTAGACACTGCGCACCTCGCGCGCGGCCAGCTCGGCACGGATCATTTGCGCTTCGTGCCCATCACGGACCAGGATGGCGATGTCGGAGGGCAGGCATGGGCGCAATTCGCCCTCGGCATTGCGGAAGCCTGCGCTGCCCTGCTGGCCGCCATGGAGCAAGGCGACGATATGGCTGGCGCAACTGGCGGCCAGTTGCTGGCGGTAGAGGCTGCCGGAGACCGGCTCCTTGCTTTCCAGCTGCCAGCATTGCAGGGCTGCACAGGGTTCACCGTCGATCAGCAATTGCTCGCCCCGGCCTTTGGCACGAACCTCGACGAACGGCAGCGGGTTGTCATCGGCCTCGCGGAACAGGAACGCCCCGCGCCCGGCTTCACGCGCCTCGGCCTGCAGGAACAGCTGGTTGACCGCCGCAACCATGGCCTTGCTGGAGCGGTAGTTGGTGTCCAGGCTGTGCAGGCGGCCGCTGGTGGCACGGCGCGCAGCAAGGTAGGTGTAGATGTCGGCACCACGGAAGGCGTAGATCGCCTGCTTGGGGTCGCCGATCATGAACAGCCCGGTCTGCTCGCGGTTCTCGCTGATCCGGTAGATACGTTCGAAAATGCCGTACTGGACCGGGTCGGTGTCCTGGAACTCGTCGATCAGGGCGACCGGGAACTGTTCGCGGATCAGCCCGGCCAGGCGCTCGCCGGCCTCGCTGGCCAAGGCGTGTTGCAGGCGCATGAGCATATCGTCGAAGCCCATTTCCGCACGCCGACGTTTTTCAACTTCGAAACGTGCCGATACCCAGCTGGCGGCGTGCTCGAGCAACGGCGCTTCCGGGCTGTCCAGGGCCTGCAATTGTTGCTGCAGGGCCTGCATGGCATCGAGTGCCGGATGATCGGGTGGCTCACCGGACTTCCACGCGTCAGCCATGCCCGCCGGCGTCAGGCGGCTGAAGCCGCTGCCCAGCTCCAGCTCGACCAGTTGTTCGTCCGCAGCCCAGGCGCACAGCTTGTCGCACCAGGGATCAAAATACTGTGCGCGCATCTTGCGGCCATCGACCTGCTTGGCGGCCACCGCAGCATGGCAGAGCTGCCGCAGCTCCTCGGCCCATTGCGCCCACGGCGCCTTGAGCCGGACCAACTGCTCGCCACGCCGCTGCAGCGACGCCTGGATCAACGCCGCCGGTTCCAGCCCTTGCGGTGAGAGGTGCACCCGGCCGAACAGCGGGCGGATGCGCGGCAGCAAGGCGTCGGGGCTGCCCCAGTGGTTGCGCACCCAGGCCAGCGCATCGCCTTGCATGCCATAGCAGAAGCGCCGCCAGTAATCGCGCACCACTTGTGCCAGCAAGTCACTGTGGTCGGTTTCCAGGGTCTGGGTGAACAGGCTGCCGCTGTCGAAGGCATGCTCGCGCAGCATGCGTTGGCACCAGCCGTGGATGGTCGACACGGCGGCCTCGTCCATCCATTGCACGGCGATTTCCAGGCGCCCGGCGCAGCGCGGCCAGGCCTCTTCCGGGTAGTCATCACGCAGTTGATGCAACAGCGGATCAGCGGCGTGCAGTTCACCGCGGAAGAACCGCGCGGCTTCCGCCAGGCGGGCGCGGATGCGCTCGCGCAGCTCTTTGGTCGCGGCGTCAGTGAAGGTCACCACCAGGATCTGCGGGGGCAGCAGTTCGCGATCGAAGCCCTGCGCGCCGCCGTGGCCGAGGATCAGGCGCAGGTACAGCGCCGAAATGGTGAAGGTCTTGCCCGTGCCGGCGCTGGCCTCGATCAGCT